>NZ_CP047080.1:2639166-2955000 GCF_030408595.1 Corynebacterium canis
AACCTCCGTTTGGTATTGGGCCGCGCGTTCCCCGATGCGCGCCACCACGGCAACCGCTTTATCGCGAATAAGTTCGAGCGAGCGGACCACTTGGAGTTGCTCCACGTTTTCCGTCAGGTCGCGGCTGGTCATGCCTTTATGAATGTGCTCAAACCCGGCGAGCGCATTAAATTCCTCAATGCGCGCCTTTACATCGTGCCGGGTAACACGCTCCCGCGCCGCGATGGACGCGAGATCGACCTTATCTATCACGGCCTCGTATGCTTCGATGGCTTCCACTGGGATGTCCACCCCGAGGTCCTTTTGGGCTTTCATCACGGCGATCCAGAGCTGTCGCTCGAGGATAATTTTCGATTCCGCGCTCCAGAAGCTATTCAGCTCTTCCGAAGCGTAACGATTGGACAAGACATTCGCGATATTGTTGGTTTCAGCCACATATTGATTATCGCACGAATCTGTTGCGCGTTACGCGCCTACACGATTCCCGCGGCTTTTACGGTACTGCCCTAACGCGAAATTCCACACCCGCAGCCGGCCGCCGCGCTCATAAAATCTTTGCGATCCTCTCGCACGCTTCTTCGATTTGCTCCAGCGGAAGGCAGAAGCTGATCCGAATGTATTTGTGCCCGTCAACGGGGTCGAAATCCACGCCCGGAGCGAAGGCAACGCCGGTGGTTTCCAGCACCTCGCGGCACCACACCTCCGAATCCGCCGTCAGGTGCGAAACATCCACGTACAGGTAGAAGCCCCCGTCCGGCGGCGCGAAGCGATCCAGCCCCAATTGCGGCAGCCGTTCCAAAAGCATGCTTCTCGACGCCGCGTACCGCTCCACGTGCCCCCTTACCTCGGACTGCGCCTCCTCATCGAACGCCGCCAAGGCCGCGTATTGGGAGATCGCCGGCGGGCATAGCGCCAGGTTTGCCTGCAGGTTTTCCAAAGGTTTCACGAGCTCATCGGGGACGATCAACCAGCCGAGCCGCCACCCCGTCATGGAAAAGAACTTGCTCAGGCTGCCTACCACCACGGCTTGGGAGGAATAGTTCCGCGCGGTGGCGCATTGCCTGCCGTAGCTGATCCCATGGTAGATCTCATCGGAAATCAGCAAGCAGCTACGGGCCTCGCACCATTCGGCGATGCGTGCTAATTCCGCGGCGTCGATAATCGTCCCGGTCGGGTTATCCGGGCTGGTCACAATGAGTGCGCGCGGTGGTTCCGGCAATTTCTCCAATTGTTCCACGGTGGGTTGGAATCGGGTTTCGGGGCCGCACGGGACTTCGACAATGCGTGCCCCCAGCGCCTGCAACGTGTTCCGATACGCTGGGTACCCGGGGCGGGTCATGGCGATGCAATCCCCGTGGTCGAGAGCGGCGAGAAAGAGCGCCACGAACCCGCCGGAAGAGCCCGTGGTCACCACCACATTGGCCGCCTGCGTATTCGAACCGTAGGTGTCGCGATGCCACCGCGCGATGCGTTCCCGCAATTCCGGCGTGCCCAGCGTGGCGGTGTAGCCCAGCTGGTGTTCCGCGAGGCTGCGCTGTGCCTGTTCGACCACGGCACGCGGAGCGCCCGTAGCCGGTTGCCCCACGCACATCATGATGGATCCGGGCCGCTGTTGCGCGGCCGCAAGGATCTGCATGACCCGAAATGGTTGGACCTGACTACGGGCGCTCACATAGCTCATAGTGGCTATCGTAGTGCCTTCGCACTAGTTGTTGCGGCGGGACCTCCGTACCAAGAACACACCCACGCCCGCGATAATGATCGCCAGGACAACCAGGCCGATTACGCTGGCACCGGTTTGCGCCAACTGGCGCGGGGAAGACTTGGAAGCGGTGGTATCGCCGGTGTTCTGCGCACCGCCGTTTTGCTGCGCCTGGTTCGACTGCTGCGCTCCAGCCGGGCTGTTCGGCGCAGTCGTCTGGGTGGTGTTACCACTCGAACCGGAGGAGCCGAAGCTGCCCAAGAACGGGACCAGGGCGAGCAATCCCAACCAACCGCCGGGGGGCGGCATGTCCGGGCTCTTCAGCGTATTGGTTACGGTGAGCAGCACGCCGACCTCGTCGGGAGCCACGGTGACCGTGGCGGTACCGTCGCGATTATCGTGCACCGCACCTTCGATATTGCCTTCGAACTTCGGAGTTGCCCACGGCGAATCCTCGGGCAGGATCTCCTTGACGGTCACCTTCGTGCCCAAGGGAAGCTTCGGGAAACCGGGGAAGGCCTCACGCGGGCGCAGCGTAAATTCACGCTTTTCGGTCTTGCCGTCCAATTCCCAGGTTGCCTCGAACTTGAACTCTTCATCTTGCAGCGCCTCGTCGGCGCGCTCGTTGTCGAGCTTCTTGGTTACTGCCAGGCTGCCCGTCATGCGAGTGTAGGCATTCGTGAACTCTGCTACCGCGATATCAGGATCCGCCTTGATCTCGATTTCACGTTTGAAATCCACGGGGTTTGCCACGAGGTCGTAACCGTCCATCTTGGCCTTTTCGGCGTTTTCAACGATTTCGCACTTGGTACCCACCTTGAACTTCTTAGTGGATTTCACCGCAACGCCATCGCCCTTGACGGAAATCTCATCGGTGACAACTTCATCGCTGCCGGGGACGCGGCAGGTGTAATTGAACCAGAATTCCTTGTTCTTCACAGCGTCGATTCCCGCGGTGTGCTTCACAATGGAAAACGGAGCTTCCGGAATTTCGGCCACATTCGTCAGGTCTACCGAGATATTCGTATTATTAATGGTCTTGAATTTGACAGACTTGCCGCCATCAAGCACCTCGACGCTATTCGGGTCGCCGCCCTCGCTGACCTTGAAATGATGGCCGGTAAACTTCACGCCAGGAATGGTCGGGGTCTCCAATTCAGTAAGCTGCACCGTGGTGCCAGCCTTCCAGCTCTTCGGACCGCTGGCCCGGCCATTCAAAGGCACATCAATTACCTCGGTGGCGAGCTTCTTGTTAGCTGCATCGAAAACCTCGGCCTGAACCTTAAACGTCGTTCCAGCTGGAATCAGGCTCGGGTCCACGCCTTCAACGAACTTACCCACGGTGTAGGAACCAAATTTCACACCGCTGATCGTGCCTTCGCTGTGCTGGCTTCGGTACAGCTTCACTTCGTTCGTTGTATCAACGCCATCAATGGTCGCCTTATTGGTGGTAACGCCGTCCTCAGGGGTGTACACCGTCTTGCCATCCGCTTGAGTGACGGCAACGGACGGAGCGATCTGCCCGTTCTCGGTTTCAGTCCAATAGTGAATACGGTAGAAACGATCGCTCTTCCACTGCTTTTCCGGATTCGGCGGATCTACATCGAATTTGATGGTCTTACCATCACGTACAACGTTGGTTGCGTCTTGCTTAACGCTTGCCTTTTCATTCTCAGGGGTGACAATGTTCTGGCCATTCTCTTGAGTGACAGGGTACTCGGTAATTCGCGGAACATCCCCAGTGAACTTGTGTGCGTACCCGCCCAGCGTATCCGTTACGTGGAGCGTACCCACACTCTTTTCCGCCAAGAGTTTACCGGGGATATTGATGGTCCAAGTCGCCTTTTTGCCTTCCTTGTTGTACCAACCCCATTTGCGCACGCTATTCGGGAATGAGTCAAGCACACCGATCACGCCGACGCCTTCACCGGGGAGAAATGCCTTGGTATCCACCTCGTTCAACCGCAAGGTGACTTCACGGGATTCCAATGCCTTGGTCGCCTGGGCGGTGGTCTTCAGCGTCCCGCCAACTTCGTCCAAACCTTCGAAGGCAGCGTCAAAAGTACAGGTGATGGTGCGCGGACCGAGCTCCACTACGCACGTACCACCCTTTTTGTTGTCCTTATCTAACAACGGGAAGCTCTCGCTCGCATACAAGCTAAAGGTTTCCGGGTAAACAATCTTAAACTGCTGGCCGTTCACTATCCCGTTCGGCGCGAACCAATCCACCTCGAACTTGGCTAGGCCCCATTGTTTCAGGGTGTCGTCCGGCTTCAGCCCGCCACTGGCATTAGTAACCCTTACGTTGGAGAGTTCTACGGTCTTTTCAGCGTTCGCCCCGGCGTTCTGCTCTGCGGGAGCTTGGTCCGTCTGCTGCTGCGTGGTCTCAGCGGGGTTTTCAGGCTGGGTCTCGGCAGGGGTGCCGCCTGCGTTATCGGTCCCCTCGCCGGATCGTCCGTTCGACGTGTCCGCTGGTTGATCGGTGGTTTCAGAGTTCGCTGGAGGCGAAGCTGGATCAGCCTCCTGTGCCGTGGCGCGGGGCACAACCAAAATGGCCAGCGTCACGGCGATTACGGCAAGAACGGCCCAGACGGCCTTCCAGGTAATCGTAGTTGGTCGCATTCGACGACATTCCTTTCAAAAATTCCGCATGCCCCGACGTCGTAGCCACGGCAGCCCCGAAGCATCTGCACACACCTACGCCTGAGAACAGCGGATTCAATACTCACGCGCCCATTAGTTAACTCTTAAAGGATAAGCCCCGACAAGTTGCTGCAACATCTCAAACAGATAACCTTTTTGTATAATTGGCTCCAAGCTGCACATTTACCACCCTCGGGGGCACCCACACCCAGCACGACAGGGGTAGATTTAACACTACCCCCTATATCTGCATGTCAGCCAACTATTGCCGCCAACCTCCCGGCGCATCGATGGCGCCCAAGACGCGCCTAAGAGGAACCAACCCACCCATACGAGGCCCCACATAATAGGGGCCACAGCCTATTAATGCGGCACTTATATTTTTGCGCTATAACTTAAAGCTTCTTAACCTTTTTATACATCGCGCAGCGCGGAGCGATGTCCAAACCGGCATGCAATTCCTGCTCCCGAATCTCCGCCAAAAACGCCGACAATTCCTGTGGCGCGAATTCTGCAAACCCCAACGTGCGATACCACGGCGCATTCCACGGGACCTCCGTGTACGTGGTCAGCGTAACTAACTCGATCCCCCGACCAGCCGCAACCTCGGAGGCATGTTCGATTAACCGCGTGCCATAGCGTTGCCCCCGATAACGCGGATGGGCGGAGACTTGGGCGATATGCAGGGCGTCGTCACGCAGCACAAACCACGCCCACGCCGCAAGTTGCTTATCGACGTCCATCACCCACAGCTCGCCAGCGCGCGCGGCGTCGCAAAGCACCTGGCTATGTGGCGGCTCGTGATCGGCAATGCGCGCGAGCCCGACGGAACGAAACACCTCACCGGCGGCACGCTCCAACGTTCGAATCTCCGGCACATCGGCGGGCGTGGCCAACCTTGGTTCAGTCATGATGCCATCCTAACCAGGGATAGGCGCGCGCCCGCAAACACGTGCGCAACAAACGGGTTATTTGCGGCGGCCGTTACGGATCAAATACACGCCCACGGCAATGACAATCACCGCGATAACCACAATGCCAAGCACGCTGGCACCGGTCTGGGCAAGCTGCCTATCGCTCCGCACGGCGCTGCGTTTTGGCTGCTCAGAGGCTTCTTGGGACATGCCGGGCGGCGGCCCGCCCGGGGAGCGCGGCGCGCCGGCGGGGGCGGCTCCCTTTTGCGCCAAGTCCACCGATCCTGCGCTCGGGGAGGTCAGGGTACCTAGCAGTGGAATCACACTGAGTAGCGAAAGCCAACCGAAGCCGCCAAGCCCGGACCCGGTGTTATTGATCACGGTGATCAATAATTCCGCGTCCTGCGATAGAACAGTTATGGTAGCGCTGCCATCGCCGTGGTCTTCCACCGCGCCGCCGACGTTTCCCTTAAAAATCGGCGTCTCCCAAGGGCTATCTTCCGGCAGCAATTCGCGCACGGTCACCTTGGTACCCAGCGGCAACTTCGGAAAGTCTGAAAACACATCGCCGGCGCGCAGGGTAAAACGTCGCTTCTCCGTGGTGCCGTGAAGCTCCCAGGTGGCCTCGAAGGAAAACTCTTGATCACCCATGAGTTCGGCAAGGGCATCGGTGCTCATTTCCTTAGTAATGGCAAGGCCGCCGACCATGCGCGCATAGGTATTCACAAAATTCGCTTGTACAACGTTTTCCTTAGTGCCGATCTTGACGGTGCGCTTCAGGCTTTGCGGCTCCGTGATCAGGCGGTACCCGTCCTTGGTTGCGGCCTTCACGTCTTCGGTTACCACGCACTCAGTGCCTACCGGGAATTCCTTGTCGCTCAGCACGGGGATGCCATTGCCCTTGGCCATGACCTCGCCCGTTTCAACCTTGTCGCCGACCTTGCAGCTGTAGGCGAACTTGAACTCGTGTTCGGCGGCGTCGTCAATGCCGCTGGCCTTCTTTACCACGGCAAAGGGAGCGTTGGCGCCGGCAATGGTGTTTGTGAGCATTACCTTTATATTGCGGGACGCAACGGTGGTAAAGCGCACCTTCGTATCGCCTTCCAAAAGCTCAAGGTCGGCGCCGTTCTGGCCGTCATCTGCGGAAAACCGGGGTTCGCCGAAAGTGACGCCCGGAATCTCAGGCGTATTCACCTCGCTCAGCTCAACGATAGAACCCTCCGGCAATTCGGTGGGCCCGCTGGTATTCCCGTCGAGGGAAACCTGAATCTCCTCTGCGCGCTGCTTGCCGTCCGAGGTTGTAATGTGCGCCTTGACCGTGAACATGGTGTTCGCGGGAATCAGCTCCGCCATTTCGGGGTCTGCGAGGGCCTTTTTCACCTCGTAGGAGGCCTTTTTCACGCCATGGATGGTGCCCCTGCTGCTCTGCCAGTTCTTGATCGTCTCTTGGTCCATAAACTCCTTGCTGCCGCTATTGATCACGACGGTATTGGTGGTTCCCACGTCCTTCGGGGCGGGTTTGCCGTCCTCAGTTTTCGTCGTGTATCGCACGCGGTACAGCAAGCCAGGTTCCCACTGCCCACTGGCGTTTGGCGGGCTGATCTCATAGGTTGCGGTCTTGCCGTCGACGCTCACCTTATAGCCCAACACCGCCTGCTCCCCAACCTGGGCGTCCACCTCCTGCCTATCGCCGTTTTGTCGAACGGTGTGGGCCGTGATCTTTGGCGATTGATTGGCATCAAACCTGTGCGGGTGCCCGCTCAAGGAATCGGTGACGGTGACGCGGGCGCCGCCAGCCTCCACAAGCAAAGAACCTGGGATGTCTACGCGCCACCCGCTCGTGGTGTAATCGTCGTTGTACCACCCTTGTTTATGCAGCTCACCGGCGGCATGATCCACAACGCCAACGATGCCACCCGCCCCCGGCAGGGCCACACGATAGCCGACGCCGTCGATGGTCATATCAATGTAGCTTTCCGACGTCGCTTTCTGCGCCTGAACCTCCGTGTGCAGCGAGCCGTACACGTCGAGGCGCCCCTCGAACTCGTCGTTAAAGACGCAGGTTACCGACTGATTATCGGCACGCACATGGCAATCGCCGCCGATTTCGCCTTCCTTGCTCTTGAGCTGAAAGATCTCATTGCCGTACAGATGGAAACCATCGGGATAACGGACGGTGAATTTCTGCCCTTTGATAACGCCCTCGGGCGCCTTCCAATCGAAATCGAAGGCCGCGAATTCCCATTGCCGCAACGAATCGTCCGGATTGCCCAGCACCCGAGAGATCTGAATCGCCCCGAATTCGACAGTCTTTGCGGCAACCAGCGGGGCGGCATCGATCGCGTTTTGCTCATCGGAATCATCTTGCGCCCTAGCGTCCGGAACGACGCAGAGCGCCAACGTTACGGCGAGCGCCACGACCAGCGCCCACGCCTTTTTCCACGTGACCCCATCTAATCGCATGAAACTCAATTCCTTTCAGCTGTGCTGAGAGTAGGCGCACCCAGCGATAGCAGCTTCGACACGATCAGTTTAATAAGATGATACTTAAACAGCAATAAGCTTCACGTCACGCGAAAGTCGAGCACCCCCGCTTGTGTCATGCACAATCCAACGCACGCCACCCGCGCACACACCCCCAGAAAGCGAAAAGGCTGTGCGCGACCCGCATCGGCGGATTGCGCACAGCCCATCTCGGCGCAAGGCGGTTACACGGAGATTCGACCCTCCACCGCAGGCAATGCGATATCGCTTCGATAGTGCCCGCCGGGTAGTTCGATGCCGGAGATTACCGCGTACGCCGAGTCGCGGGCGTCGACAAGCGTTGCGCCGGTGCCCACAACGTTAAGCACACGGCCACCCGCCGACACCAACTCCCCGTCGGCATTACGTGCGGTTCCCGCGTGACGCACGGACGCGTGTTCGGCACCCGTAATCACGTCGCCGGTGCGCGGAGAATCTGGGTAATTAAAGGCGGCAAGCACCACGGTAAGCGCGTAACCGTCTTCCCATTCGAGCGGCGGCTGATCTGCCAGCGTGCCCGTGGCCACCGCGTTCAGCAAGGTTGCCAGCGGGGTTTTCAGCATCGCCAACACGGCTTGGGTCTCCGGATCGCCGAACCGGCAATTGAACTCCACCACGGCCGGGCCCTCCGCGCCCCACGCCAAACCCGCATAGAGCAGGCCGGAGTACGCGCAACCGCGCGCGACCATCTCCTTGGCTACCGGCACACACACCTCTTCGACGATCCGCTGGACGCCATCCGCCGGCAACCACGGCAGCGGGCAATACGCCCCCATGCCGCCCGTGTTCGGGCCCTCGTCGTTGTCTCGCACACGCTTGTGATCCTGCGCGGGCAGCAGCGGAACCACCGTTTCGCCGTCAACCAGGCAGAATAGGGAAACCTCGGGGCCGTCGAGGAAGCTTTCCAGCAGCACGGGGTTGCCGGCGGCGAGCACTGCGTCGATATGCGCTCGGGCGGCCGCGCGGTCTGGGGTTACCACTACACCCTTACCCGCCGCTAGGCCGTCGTCTTTCACCACCCAAGTGGGGCCAAAGCGATCGAGCACAGCTTCGATCTCGGCATCGGCGGCGCCCGGCGCAATGGCCTCCGCGTGCGCGGTACGCACCCCGGCGGCCGCCATTACATCCTTAGCAAAGGCTTTCGAACCTTCAATGCGCGCCGCATCTTTGTTCGGGCCGAAAACCGCAATCCCCGCGGCCCGCAGCGCATCCGCGACGCCAGCCACCAACGGAATCTCCGGGCCAATAACCACAAGGTCAACGCCCAATTCCTGGGCCAATTCGGTCACCGCCGCGGGGTCATCCACCTGCACCTTGTGCTGACGGGCGAGGGCTTCCATGCCCGCGTTTCCCGGGGCCACGTGCAGCTCGGAAACGCTGGGATCCTGCGAGAGTCCTAATAACAGGGCGTGTTCACGGGCGCCCGAACCGATAACAAGTATGCGCATGCACATTAGTGTAAACACCTTCGACGCACGGTACCGAAGCGCCGATACGCCGCACGGCCGCTCCCGTTACGCACGCCTGCGCCGAAGGGTTGTGCGCAACCGCCGAGCTGGGGCTGGTCTTTCTATTCTTCATTCGGGGGTCTTACGAAGAAATTCCGGACGAATCTGGCCCAAAAACGCCGCAGCTCGTCCTTCCATTCTTCGTTGGACACCCCAATGAAGAAATTCCGGACGATCGCAGGTCAGCGGTAGCACACAACCTATCAAGGCAAGCTGCCGGCAAGGCCTCGAAGCGCGTGAAAGACTGAACCTTTGCCAGCGATCGGCCCCACCGGATCTGCCTCAGGCAGATCTGACAGCTCGAATTCGGCGTCCTGCGGAAACACCACCGCGCAGCGGCCTACATGTCGAATCTGCCTGGGCGCGAAGCTCGGCCAGCCACTTCAACCCCTCCACATCACACCGCCGACACGCCCACCCGACGGCTCGGCCCCCACATCTAGGCATACTCCGCGATTATTCCGGCTAGCTTTACCTGTGTTTCTTGCCCTACACCATTACTCTTGAGTCATGAGCACCATATTTACCAAGATCATCAACGGCGAACTTCCCGGCCGGTTCGTGTACCGTTCCGACGATGTAGTCGCCTTCCTTACCATCGAACCTTTGGCCTATGGGCATACCTTGGTCGTACCCGTCGCGGAGGTGGACCGTTGGACGGACCTCGACCCAGCATTGTGGGCACGCGTCAATGAAGTAGCCCAGCACATTGGCCGCGCAATAGTTAAGGCGTTCGATGCCCCGCGCGCCGGATATATTATCGCGGGGTTTGACGTGCCGCACGCCCATATTCACGTCTTCCCCACCTCGGCGATGCGCGACTATGACTTCGCCAACGCCCTAGGCATGAACGAAACCGACCCCGAGCTTATGGACGCCGCGGCCGCCAAGATCCGCGCCAACCTCGACCAAGCACTGAGTTAACGTAAGGAGCATTCGCCCACATGCCGGAACCACTTGGGACGAAGATTCCGTCACGCGGTTGGGTTGAGGATGATTGGCGGGCTCGGCCGTCGCCGTACCGACCATGGCCGATCGTGTTGATTCACGGCACTTCCGCCACCCCCGGCGACTGGAAGGAACTGACCACCCAGTTGCGGGCGTTGGGCTGGGCGGTGTTTGTCCCCGGCTACGGCCATCGCGGCACCAACCGGATCGAGGATTCCGCCGACCAGATTCGCGCCTATATCGATGTGGTATTGCAGGTCACCGGGGCGGAAAAAGTGGTTCTGGTCGGGCATTCCCAGGGCGGGGTGCTGGCCCGCTATTACATCAAATGTTTGGGCGGTGCGCCCCGCACCAAGCACCTTGTCTGCCTATCCAGCCCCAACCACGGCACCACGTTGGGCGGCATGTTGGGCAAGCTGGTTTCCACCGGCAAACAGGCCGAGCTCATGACACGCATGATCGACACCTACTTCGGCCCCGCGGGCATGCAACAAATCACCGGTTCCCCGTTTTTGACAGCGCTAAATACCGGCCCCGAGTGCGTGCCCGAGGTGGGCTATACCTGCATTTCTACCCGCACAGACACTACCGTTGTGCCCGCCGAATCGTGCTTTTTGGATACCGCCACAAATTTGTGGGTGCAGGATGATTACCCGTTGGCCGTGGTCATGCACGCCGATATGCCGATGGACCGGCGGGTGCGCGCAATGATAGTAGAGACGGTAGAATCGCTCCGACCAATCAGCCCAGCAACCACACCATCATGACGCACACAGCTTACAAAGACGGCGACGAATACTCTTTCGAGTGGCCGGCCGACCAAACGCTTCTCGACGCCCTGCTCGCCGCCGACGTCCCCGCCAACTACTCGTGCCAGCAAGGCCAATGTGGCGCCTGCCAATGCAGCCTAGAGGGCGGCGATTCACACATGCTTGTCAATCACGTGCTGAGCGATTATGACATCCGCGATGGTGAAACCCTGGCCTGCCAGACCATCCGCGACCAAGAAGGCCCCTATACGGTGACCTACTGGTTCTGATATGGCACGGCCTTTCCGCACATTTAGGCCGCACTTTTAGGGTCGAACTTCCCCGAACCTGCCGCCATGCCCAGTGCCAGCCATTTCAACCCCTCCACATCACACCGCCGATGGGTTGTGTGCAACTGTTAGGGGCTTAGCCAGGCCCAGTCCCAGCGTTGCACCCGTGGGGCGATGGGTTGTGAGCAACCGCCGACCTGGGACGGGTCTTTCTATTCTTCATTCGGGGGTCTAGCGAAGAAATTCCGGACGAATCTGGCCCAAAAACGCTGCAAATCGTCTTTTTATTCTTCGTTGAGCACCCTAATGAAGAAATCTGGGACGATCGCAGGTCAACGGCTGCACACAACCTATCAGGGCAAGCTGCCAGCAAGACGGTGAAGCACGTACACGATTGAGATTTTTCGAACCATCCGCCCCGACGGATCTGCCTCAGGCAGATCTGACACGGCGAATTCGGCGTCCTGCGGAAACACCGCCGCGCGACGGCCGACGTGTCGAATCTGCCTGAGCGCGAAGCTCGGCAGCCACTTCAACCCCTCCACATCACGCCGCCGATGGGTTGTACGCAACTGCCGACCTGGGACTGGTCTTTCTATTCTTCATTCGGGGTCTCACGAAGAAATTCCGGACGAATCTGGCCCAAAAATGCTGCAAATCGTCTTTTTATTCTTCGTTGAGCACCCTAATGAAGAAATCTAGGCCGATCGCAGGTCAACGGCTGCACACAACCTATCAAGGCAAGCTGCCAGCAAGGCCATAAAGCGCGTACAAGGTTAAACCTTCCCCAACCATCGGCCATGCCGGATCTGCCTGAGCGCAGAAATCCGTCGACCACGTCCGGCCCCAAAACACTGCACCACCAACAGAACCGATCACATGTGCTTCACTGAAACCGCACCCCCGCGCAGGATTTCGCAACGTCGATTCCATTTTGATACGTGCAAAACTAAACACTTTTTAGATCGCCCAAAAACGCCCAGACGCTGGGATTAAATTCCCGCAACTTATAGCACTACCGCGTTTATTTCCCACCGACCTTCGACCAACGGGGGCAGCCGAAAACTGGTGCTTGATCAGGCATCTTCAACACCATAATCTTGGCCTCAAGCGGTATTGGTTCCTGTCCATCTCGCAATCGAATGCCCCTCAAAATTTCTGGGAGTGCTACCATGAAAAACCTTCTGCTGCCCGCCAGCATCATTCTTTCTTTTTTCACAATGTTTCTGGTGATTGTCTCCACTGTGGTGGTGTGGTCCGGCGCCGAATCAACCGGTGTGTTTGATCTTTATGTATTAAGCTTGCTGCAGATCACCTCAGCGGGCCTCGTCGCCGCCATCGTTTGTGCGCAATGGTTCCTTGGGGATAAGGCCCCAAAGATCACGCGGGCGCTTTCCACCATTGTGCTCGCATTGGTCCTCGCATTTGTGGTCTTCTTTGCGGTTTCCTCCGGAGACGTTGATGGCGGCGCAAACATTGGCTTGGGCCTGTTGGGCATGGCGATTTCCTACCTTGGCTTCGCCAATGCCCTTGCTGTTGTGATTCCTCGGCTGCGTCTCGCGGCACGCCAATAGCCCCTCTTGGTTTTCCACAAGATAGTTTGTGCCGTGACGTACTAAGGTTTTGTCCATGAGTACGACCACGCAGCCAGGCGCCCGCACTGACCGAAAAACTGTCCTAGCGTGGGCGCTGTGGGACTGGGGTTCCGCTGCGTTCAACGCCGTATTGGTTACCTTTATCTTCGCGGTTTACCTCACCGATTCGGTGGGTGCCAACGTAGGCGAACAGCTTCCCTCGTGGCTGTCTGGCCTCAGCTCGGTATCAGCCTCGGGCTGGTACGGCTATGCGATGGGCATCGCGGGCGTGATTATCGCGGTCACCGCTCCCGTGATGGGCCGCCGCACAGATATCGAGGGGACCCGAAAACGCAGCGTGACGGTCTGGTCTTGGGTCGCCTTCGTGCTCATGGCCTGCCTGTTCTTTATTAAAAACACGCATATCGGTTATTTCTGGGCGGCCCTTGTCATCATGGGCATCGCCTCCATTATTTTCCAGCTGGCAGAAGTGAGCTATTTCGCCATGCTGCGCCAGGTATCCACCCCGGAAAACGTGGGCAGAATTTCCGGTTTCGGCTGGTCCATGGGTTATTTCGGGGGCATTGTAGTCCTGCTGATTAGTTATTTGGGTTTTATCCAAGGCGATGGCGATACCCGCGGTTTGCTGCATGTGCCTATCGCCGAGGGCTGGAATATCCGGCTCGTGGCGCTGCTGGCGGCGTTTTGGTTTTTGCTTTCCGCGATCCCGCTCATGGTGCGCGTCCCCGAGATTGAGCCGGACCCGACGGCACAATCGGGCGGCATCAAGGAGTCCTATAAGCGGCTCGCCCAGGAGATCAAGGAATTGTGGAATGAGGATAGGCACGCGGTGTATTTTTTGCTCGCATCTGCGGTGCTGCGCGATGGCCTCGCGGGCGTGTTTACGTTCGGTGCGATCCTCGCCGTTTCTTCCTATGGGCTCAGCGCCGGCGATGTTTTGTTGTTCGGTGTTGCGGCAAACGTCGTGAGCGCGCTCGGGGCACTGGGCATGGGGTATTTGGACGATCTGATCGGCCCAAAGCCGGTAATCCTGGGTTCGCTGATCGCCATGGTGGCCATGTGTTCCACCTTGTATTTCCTCGATGGCCCGGTTAATTTCTGGATTTTCGGCCTTATCCTCACGCTGTTCGTGGGCCCTGCGCAAAGCTCCTGCCGGTCGTTTTTATCGCGCATGACGCCGGATGGCCGCGAGGGCCAAATGTTTGGCCTCTACGCCACTACCGGACGCGCGGTGAGTTGGCTTGCCCCGATCGCTTTCGGTACATCTGTTTCATTGGCGGGCACGGACCGCGCCGGAATCATTGGTATTGCGCTCATTCTTGCTATTGGCGCGATATTGTTGCTTCCAGTGAAGTCGCCGAAACTTGCCGCCAGCACCACACCAAACGGCGGGGAGTAACGTCGGCGGGTTTATTGCCGAATATTCCCCACGGGTATAAGAAAACAGCAGGCCATGGCTGTATCAACGGGCCTGCTGTTGTTGGAGCTGGAGACGAGACTTGAACTCGCAACCTACGGTTTACAAGACCGTTGCGCTACCGATTGCGCCACTCCAGCACTGCCTCACGATCGTACCTGACGTCCCCCGCCGATCCCAATCCATAAAGGCAGCTGCATGAAACTTCTCCACCGCCTGCGTTCCGGCCGCGTCGCCACTATCGACGCCGTGAAGGCCGCGCCGCCGCCGTCACCGTTAGCGCCCGTCGATTTAACGGACCATACGCAAGTGTCCACGGTGATGGATCTTGCCGCCCGGATCGGGGATATTTTGCTTTCTTCCGGCACGGGCAACAATGACACCAAGGCGCACATTCATGCGGTTACTGCTGCGTATGGTTTGTTGTATTGCCATGTGGATATCACGCTGAACACGATTACGATCTCCACCAGCATCGGCGTCGCTAAGAAAACCCCGTTGAGCGTGTTTCGGGTGGTGCGCCGCCTGACCGTCGATTTCTCCAAGCTTTCGGAGGTGGATCGGCTGATTCGCTCGATCTGCGCGGGTGCCACGCCCCCGGAGGTCGCCGAAAAGATTCTCGACGAGCTTATGGAAGCCCCACCCCCATATGGTTTCCGCACCGCGTGGCTGGGGTGGTCGCTATTCGGCGCCGCGGTGGCCGTGCTGCTTGGCGGTGGGTTCGCCGTCGCGGTGATCTCCTTTATCGTGGCCGGGATCATTATTGGCGGCAGCGCCTGGTTGGATCGCCGCGGGCTGCCGGCGTTTTTCCAAAATGTATTCGGCGGGTTCGTGGCCACGGTACCGGCGGCACTGTCCTATCGCTGGGCGCACACCCTCGGCTTCGAATTATCCCCGGCGCAGATCGTGGCGTCTGGGATCGTGGTGATGCTTGCCGGTCTCACACTGGTGCAGGCCATGCAGGACGGGATCACCGGTGCGCCGGTGACGGCGAGCGCGCGGTTCTTTGAAACGATGATGCTTACCGGCGGGATCGTCGCCGGCGTGGGTATTGGTATCGAGGCATCCCACGCAATCGGGGTCACGCTGCCCGAATTGCAGACCAGCACCGCCCCGAACCTCACGTCGGTAACGGTCAAGGTCATCGCCGGTGGGTTAGCTTCGGCAACGTATGCGATCGCCTGTTATTCCGAGTGGTCTTCCGTTGTGGTGTCTTGCCTTACGGCCACGACTGGGTCCTTTGTGTACTATGCGGTCCTGTTGCCGCTCGGGGTGCCGCCGGTGGTTGCGGTAAGCATCGCCGCCACGATTATCGGTTTGGCCGGTGGCCTCCTCGCCCGGCGGTTTTTAATCCCACCCTTGATCACCGCCATCGCGGGTATTACGCCGCTGCTCCCCGGGCTGTCGATCTATCGCGGCCTGTATTCGATCCTGCATTCGCAAACATTGGTGGGCTTGTCCAGCATGGTATTGGCGTTGGCTATCGGATCTGCGTTGGCCGCCGGCGTGGTGCTTGGTGAATGGTGCGCTCGAAAGCTTCGCCGACCCCCGGTATTGTCTCGTTACCGCGCCTTTGCCAAGAGGATGGCGTAGAATAGGCTTCCAAGTTTGTCTTTTATCACCCAGGAGGATCCGTGCCACCTAAGGTCACTGACACCCGCAACACTAACGCCGAGTCGCTGCACGCGGTGGAGGAAGAGACCGCTGAGGCAGCGCGCCGCATTGTTGCAACATACTCCACCGACTTTTTTGATTGCGCAACCCTGATGTGCATGCTGGGTGTGGAACCTGAGGGTCTTCGTTATAGCCGTATCGCCGCCGAGCATGAGGAAGCTAACGCTCCGAAGAAGACGACGAGGAAGGCCACGAAAAAGACCACCAAGAAGGCCGCAAAGAAGACCACCAAGAAGACAACGAAGAAAGCCGCAAAGAAGACCACTAAAAAGACAACGAAGAAGGCTGCGAAGAAGTCATGAACAGTGATTTCGTGGTGGTAGCCAATCGGCTGCCGGTTGACCTCACGACCCATCCAGACGGAACTCAGGAGTGGTCGCCAAGTCCCGGCGGTCTGGTTACGGCACTGTCTCCAGTGCTGGCACGCCATCACGGATGCTGGGTTGGCTGGCCCGGGGTTCCGGACGAAGCTCCGGAACCATTCGAGGCGGATGGGGTGTTGCTGCACCCCGTGACGCTGACGGAAGAGGACTACCAGGAGTTTTACGAGGGGTTTTCTAACGCCACCCTGTGGCCCCTGTACCACGACCTGATCGTTTCCCCGGAATACCACCGCACCTGGTGGGAGTCCTACCGCAACGTCAACCATAAGTTCGCCCAAGAGGCCGCCGAGGTCGCCTCGGAGGGGGCCACGGTGTGGGTGCAGGACTACCAGCTGCAACTGGTACCGGGCATTTTGCGCCAACTGCGCCCCGACCTGAAGATTGGGTTTTTCCTCCACATTCCGTTCCCATCGGCCGATCTTTTCCGGCAATTGCCGTGGCGCGAAGAGCTGATGCGCGGGCTACTTGGCGCGGACCTGATCGGCTTCCACCTCGAACAGAACACCGAAAACTTCTTGTCCCTTGCCCGCCAGGTAACGCTCACTGGTTCGACGATCGGGCAGCCGGACAAACTACGTGTGGAAGGCAAGGCGTCGATACGCGAAGTCACGGCGTTTATCACGGCGCCGGACGGGCGCAAGGTGGGCGTGGCCGCGTTCCCCATTTCCATCGACTCTTCCGAGGTTGCGGCGCTGGCGGAAACGGTCGAGCCGATCGAAGCGGAGGGCACGGTGATCCTTGGCGTGGACCGCTTGGATTACACCAAGGGCATCCTGCAACGCCTCCTTGCATTCGAAGAATTGCTCGAATCGGGCGCGGTGGAGGCGTCGGAAACGATGCTGATTCAGATCGCCACGCCGTCGCGCGAACGCATCGACCAATACCGGCGTACCCGCTCGCAAGTGGAAGAGGCCGTTGGTCGAATCAATGGTCGATTCGGCACGGTCGCGCACCCGGTAGTGCACTATATGCACCGCTCACTGCCCAAAAAGGAGCTGCTGAGTTATTACAAGCGTGCGGATGTCATGTTTATCACCGCCTATAAGGACGGCATGAACCTGGTGGCAAAAGAGTATGTGGCCTGCCACGGGGACGGCTCCGGCGCGCTGGTGCTCAGCGAATTCGCCGGTTCGGCGATCGAACTCCAGCGCGCATGGCTGTGCAACCCGCACGATATCGAATCCGTCAAGCGGCAATTGCTCAATGCGCTCACCGCGCTCAGCACCGATCCGGAGGACGCGCGCGCCCGCATGCTCGACCTGCACCAACAAGTGCTCACCTACGACGTCAATGAATGGGCGCGCAGCTTCCTGGAGTGCCTGCAATGACGGTGTGCCGCACAGGTTTCCTTTGCTGCACAGTCGCGTTCACCACTGCGCTCGCGGGGTGTTCCGCAGCGCAGCCCGAAGTGATCAACTCCACCTGGCAAATCACGAACGTGTATACGAATCCGGAGACGCCGAGCGGCCTCCCTGATTCCGTGGCAGGCACCGCAACCATGGTATTCGGCGATTCCACCGTAGCGGGATTTACCGGCTGCGCCCCCTTCCAAGGGCGCGTGTCTTTCACCAAAGACGGCGCTGCCGTAAAGCCTTCCGAGGCGAACCACGTGGAATTCCACGATATGGAGATCCACGAAGCTGACTGCACCGGCAAGGAGAGGTTTTTTCACGACGCCCTGGCCGACATGCTCCACGGCGGCTTCAGCATGTCACGCGATGGCGAGGACTTGATCCTCACCACGGACGGCGAAGACGTTGATCGCCCAGGCATTCGATTGGTGGATTAACGCTTAGGTTTGTGCTTGCCATCACTTTAGTAGCCAGTCGGATTGAACTCGGGCGATGATCTCGCGGGTCGCCCATCGACCCCACCACCACTGCCGATTGATTGTGCACAACTACCGGCCTGGGGTTTGTACGTTTTTGTCCTTTTATGTGACAGTTACACTCCCAAGTGACTCCCAAGTGACGCAAAAAGACAATCGCAGGTCAGGGGTTGCGCACGATCTATCGTCGGAGCCACGGTCGGAGCCGTTGACTAGCTCTATTAGCAGCGTTGCACCGGTAGCTGGCCAAATCCCCGAAAACACTGGCGCCGATTTGAACCGATCATTATAGAAATATTGAAGCATGCACTAACAGGCTTGGTCGTCCTAGTAGAGTCACGGGGCGAGTGTTCTCGCCACACCAAAACTCAATGTATCTAACGCTCCCCCCGAATGATCGGGGAAATTTGTCACATGACAGGAGTTAGACGGTACACTTGGCGACACGGACCACCAACCGGAAGGAATTATTGTCGTGTCCGCAGCAACTACGGCACCGCATAAAAGCCACGCAGCAAGTAGCGTGGTCGTGCCTGAATGGTTTGACCTCAAGACAGCTGGCAAAATTTTGTCCGTGTCCCCTCTACATGTCCGCATCCTCGCCCGTGACAGCGTGCTGCGCAGTCGTGCCGATAACAAGACCATCATGGTATGCGCGAAAGATGTTCTTGCGTACCGCCCACAGGCTCAGGCCGCTCAGCGTGAATTTGCCTTCGACGTAGCCCACGTCGAGAACCTACGCTCTCGTATCATCGACCACTTCGCATAGCGCCCGCACGTCCATGCCGCTCCTTCCCCGCCTTACAATTCGCTGTGCCCTAGAGGATCTCCAATTAAATCACTGGAACAGTGATGGCCCTTTAAGCGGGTTCCTCGATACAGTGGACCACGAAGTTGTCGCCAAGGCTATTGAACTTTTTCCAGAATCTCGCGATAGTTCACAAGCTCCAGACAAGATCAGCAAAGTCAAACCCACCTGCTATAAAATAAAAATCAATCGACACCGTGCAGCAGCATATGTAGATCAAGAAGGTCAAGTGTGGATTGTTGCAGCAGGAAAAAGAGAAGGTAAATCAAGGAAAGACTTTTACCAAGTATTCATGTTGATGGATGCTTCTACGTGGCTTCCTACCGAGCGTGATTTACTGCTGTTAGAAAAGCACAAGTCTCGGAACCGGCTGATTGCGTGGGAGAAAGAAATTTGGGATGCCATAACCACAAACATGACTGAACAGTCTTGGATTGACGGCTTTACGATGGAGATTAGGAATCCGTTCGACGCCGTCAGCCCACCTATCTGTACTTTATTCATAGGCGCAGTCAGCATAGATGATGAACCCCTGGGCGTTGAGGTCAAGATACACGACATTAAAAACGCTCAATACACCCCCTTATGCCGCCTATCACATAAAGTGGCCCTAAGCTGGGTTCATCATCAAGAACAGCAATGGTCCATCACATATAACAATGCTTCCATTATGTTTGATGACAAGTGTCGTGCGTCTGATGTTTTCGCTGGAAAATATCGCGCAGAAGGCCCCCTCTTGTTTAGCCCGGGAGCAGTCGCACACCGTGTGAGGCATAAATCGTCCGGAGACATTTGCACAGCAACCATTGAGGGAACACCCGTACAAGCTCTTTGCGGTCAAACTTTCGTTCCTCGACAGGATCACGAAAGCCTCGAAAAATGCGTGGATTGTGAAGATATATTGGAGACTATATTAAAAACTCAGAAGTAGAGTAACTTGGCCTGAGTCCGCTTCGTGGCGGGACAGGTAAATCGGCAGTCGGCGCATTCGCCAGTTTTTACGTCAGCGACGGCTCGTTCAACAGCCCTGCGCATGGATCATACACTGCAGCATGTATTACGATGATCTTGAGCCTGGTTTTCATCAACCAAGCGGCGCTGCACTCCTCCGCCGAGCCACCGCAAAGCTTTTAGTTAAGGACCTCACTTGTGCAGGATCCGAGTTATGGTTCTTAAACCAGTTACCACCAGCTCGGTGTATCCGAGCACTACACCTGACTGATCGCATCGTTCGTGCACACCGGCCGACCGCAGTGGCACTATGGAATCATGGCACCTTTACTCGTGGTTTCTGATTTTGATGGCACGCTTGCGGGTTTCAATGTGGACCCTATGAATGTTCCTGTGAACGCGGGGTCGATCGCGGCGCTAGAACAATTGGCCGCGCTGCCGGACACTCGGGTGGTTATCCTTTCGGGGCGGTCCCTGGCTGTGCTGCAAGAACTGGCTGGCGTTTCGCCCGCGATCGAACTGGTGGGTAGCCACGGTGCGGAGGGCACTCGGCCGGCGGTGCTCACGGAAGAGCAACGCACGCTGCTTCATCAGATCGAACATGAATTGGAGGCGTTGATCGTTGGCCAGGAGGGCGCGCGCGTAGAGATCAAGCCGTATCATCGCGTGTTGCATACCCGCGGCATGGCCGATGGCGGGGAGGAATTGCTCAACCGTGCTAAGGCGTTGGTGCGCCCCGGTGTCAAGATCACGCATGGCAAATGCATTTTGGAATTCTCGGTTTTGAACACGTCCAAGGGCGGGTGGATCGCGGCAAATAGGGGCGACGCGAACGTGATCTTTATCGGGGATGACGCCACGGATGAAACCGGCTTTGAAATCCTAGGCCCCGGGGATTTAGGGGTAAAGGTCGGCCCGGGTGAAACGCATGCGCTGTTGCGCCTTGCTTCGATCGACGATGTGGCTACGTTCCTTAACGCGCTCGTGGCGCAGCGATCGTAGCCCCTGGGAACCAGGTGGTTTCGAGCTTGGTTTCGGGCTCGATCACCTCTCCTTCGATAAGCCGGAAAAGGGCGCGGGCGGAGGCGATGCCTTTCTGGCGGTTCGGCTGGATCACCGTGCTCAGGTTGCGGGCGAGTGCGGTGGACACACCGTCGAACCCGACCACGGACAGGTCGTCCGGCACATTGATGCCGTGGTCGGCCGCGTAATCAAGCACCCCAAAGGCCATAGAGTCCGTGGTGCACAATACGGCGGTGATATCCGGATAGGTTTCCAGCAATTCCCGCGCCGCATCCCGGTTGTTTTGCCGGTCATTGATGTGCCGCTCCACAACGGGAATTTCCCCGGTAATACCGGCATCGCGGAAAATATCCAGCGCGCCCAATACGCGGGAGCGCTGCACGTGCAAGGAGGCGCCGTCCAACCGCTCCTCGCTGACCAGCCCGTCGTTGCGTTTTCGGTCGAGGCGGATGCATAGAATCCCGATGCGGCGGTGCCCAGCGTCAACCAGTGCCTGGGCTGCGGGCGCGATGGCGGCGCGGTCGTCGATACCCACGAAGGGCAAGTTGGTGCCCACGGGTTGGTCGCACACCACGAGCGGAAGCTGGCGCGCGATGGCGGCCTGAAGGTAGGGATCTTGGGCCGCAACGGAGTACACAACGAAGCCATCAACCACAGCGGAATTCACCAATTCGGGGGCAACGGCGCCGGAGGGTTTGGCCGGAACGAGGGTTAAAGCGGCACCGCGCTCTTGTCCTACTTCGGCCATTCCGGCGAGGAAATCCACCGATGCGAGATCGTCGAATGCGTATGTGAGATGGTCCGTAAACAATACGCCGATGGTGCCCGTGAACCGGCGTCGCAACGAACGCGCCGTCGGATCCGGCCCTGCGTAACCTAGTCGAGCCGCCGTATCCAGTATTTTCTCGCGCAATTCCGGCGAGAGTTGTTCAGGGCGGTTATATGCGTTCGAAACCGTGGTCCGAGAAACGCCCAATTCGCGCGCCAGAGTGGCGAGGGTTTGCTTTGCCATACATCGAATTTACCAGTTCAAGCCTAATATTACTTGACAAACGTTTTCATTTTTACAATTGTGGAATCCATGATTCGTCGCTTACTTTCTATTACGGCCGCCGCTTTCCTCGCGGTCGCTTGCACACCCAGTTCGCAAACAGACTCGACTGGAAGCACGGGCGCCGAAAGCACTTCCGCCATGGCGACCAACGCCGTCGAGATTGTTACCTCCACACAAGTGTGGGCGGATATTGCCGAAAAGGTTGCCCCCGATGCCCACATCACGCCAATTATTACGGGCCAGGATTCGGACCCGCACTCCTTCGAGCCGGCCGCCGCGGACCTTGCCAAGGCGAAGGAAGCGGACATCGTTGTCGTCGGCGGTGGCGGATACGACGCCTGGCTCTACAAGGCCGTGGACGAGGAAAAGATTGTGCACGCCCTGCCGCTCGTCGATGGCCACGACCACGCCGCCGAGCACAGCCACGAAGACCACGAGCACGCAGACCACGACCACGCGGCAAACGAGCACGTGTGGTTTGACGTCCACGCCGTGACGGACCTGGCCACGGAGCTCGCCGCGAAGATAAAGCAGGCGGACCCGGATGCGAAAACCACGCCGGAAGAGGTGGAAAAGTCCCTGGAAAAGGTGCACGATACCGTGCATGCATTGCCCAAGGTGAAGGTTGCGCAGACGCACCCGATCGCGGATTTGCTGGTGGCGCACAGCGAGCTCGAGGACGTCACCCCGGAGGGCTACCACCACTCGGCGCTGGAAGAGGCGGAGCCAAGCGCAGCTGACGTGGCGGCGTTCCTCGACGAGCTGAAGAAGGGCGAGATTAAGGTGCTTATCGACGCCCCGCAAACCGCCACCGACACCACCCGCCGTCTCCGCGCCGCCGCCGAAGAGGCCGGAATCAAGGTGGTGGATGTGTACGAACTCCCCGCCAAGGGCGAAAACTATTTCGATTACTTCACCGACTTTGCGACGCGTCTGGCGGCCGCCACCAAGTGACACTTTCGTTCCATAACGCAGCGATCGAACCGCTCTGGTCGGGCCTAAATTTCAGTGTGCGGCCCGGCGAGTTTCTCACGGTGCTGGGCCCCAATGGCGTAGGCAAGTCCACGCTGCTTGGGGCGATCATAGGCACCCGCAGGCTCACGGCGGGCCGGATCAGCGCCACGGATCGCATCGGCTATATCCCGCAGCAACGGATGTTCCCGCCCGAATTGCCGTTGCGCGCCCGTGACCTGGTGGGCTTATCGCTGGCGCACGGCGTTGTGCGGGGGCGTCGGCCGCGGCGACGGGAGGTGGACGAGCTATTGGCGCGGGTCGGGGCGTCGAAAATCGGAAGCCGGCGGGTAGGGGCGCTATCGGGCGGGCAGCAACAATTAGTGCGTCAGGCGCAGGCGTTGGCGGGCGCGCCGGAACTACTGCTTTGCGACGAACCCCTGCTCAGCCTCGATCTGCACATGGCGAAGCGTACCGTAGCGCTGCTCAAGGAAACGGGCTGCACGGTGGTATTTGTCACGCACTCGATAAACCCCGTGATGCGCGCCACCGACCGCGTGCTCTACCTCGCCCCACACGGGCATACCGTGGGCACCGTGGACGCCGTCATGCGTAGCGACGTCCTGTCCGAACTGTACGGCACGCACGTCGACGTAGTGCAGGTAGGCGACCGCATGGTGGTGCTCTAATGGAACAATTTTATCAAGACACCCTGTATCTGCTGCAGGTGGACTTTGTGATCCAAGGGCTGCTCGCGGCCGCGCTGCTCGGCATCGTGTCCGGCGTGATGGCCCCGCTGGTGGTGCTACGACGCATGTCCTTCGCGGTACACGGCACCTCCGAGCTCGCGCTGATGGGCGCCTCGGCCGCGCTGCTCGCCGGGCTCAATGTAGGCATCGGTGCGGTGGCGGGCTCCGTGGTGGCCGCGATCGTGCTGGCGCTGCTGGGCATGCGAAATCAAGACAGCGCCATCGGGGTGGTGTTCAGCTTTGGCATGGGGCTATCCGTGCTATTTATCCACCTGTATCCGGGGCGCGCCTCCACCGCATTCACCCTGCTCACCGGGCAAATCGTGGGAGTTTCCGGGGCCAGCGTCGGGCTGCTCGCAGGCATCGTCGCAGTGGTGGTTGCGGTGGTGTTACTACTCTGGCGACCACTGCTATTCGCCGCGGCAGATCCGGTGCTGGCGCAGGCCAGCGGGGTAAACGTGCGGCTCATGTCCGTGATCTTCGCCGTGCTGGTGGGGCTCACCTCCGCGCAATCGGTGCAGATCGTGGGCGCACTGCTGGTCATGGCCCTATTGATCACGCCGGGGGCCGCCGCCGTCAGCGTGACGGCAAACCTGGTGGCGGCGGTACTACTCTCCGTGGCCTTTGCGCTGGTGGCGGCGGTGGGCGGATTCATCCTATCGCTAGCGCCCGGGCTGCCAGTGAGCGTCTTTGTCACCAGCATTTCCTTTGCAATCTACCTGGCGTGCCGCGCGATAGGCGCGCTCCGGGATCGACGCCTGGCGGGGTAGGGTTCTGGCGGGGTGGGGTTTTGGCGGCGAGGCTGGGTCCGCCCAGAGTGCCGGTGGGATGTCCCAGCCACCCAGAGGGGCGATAGGTTGTGTGCAACCGCCGACCTGGGGCTGGTCTTTCTATTCTTCATTCGGGGGTCTCACGAAGAAATTCCGGACGAATCTGGGCCAAAAACGCCGCAGCTCGTCCTTCCATTCTTCGTTAGGGTACTCAACGAAGAAATTCCGGACGATCGCAGGTCAACGGCTGCCCACAACCTATCGGCGGAAGCTGCGGGGAAAGCAATCCCGGGCAATAGAGTTCGAACTTTCTCGAACCATAGGCCCCACCGGATCTGCCTCAGGCAGATCTAACAGCTCGAATTCGGCGTCCTGCGGAAACACCACCGCGCAGCGGCCTACATGTCAAATCTGCCTGAGCGCGAAGCTCGGCAGCCACTTCAACCCCACCAAATCACCCCGCCGATGGGTTGTGCGCAACCGCCGACCTGGGGCTGGTCTTTCTATTCTTCATTCGGGGGTCTCACGAAGAAATCCCGGACGAATCTGGCCCAAAAAAGCCGCAGCTCGTCCTTCCATTCTTCGTTGGACACCCCAATGAAGAAATTCCGGACGATCGCAGGTCAACGGCTGCACACAACCTATCAAGAGTGCACTTCAGATCAACGGTTACGCCGCCGAGAGCTGCCTAGAGCTTGTTGTGCGATCCGGAGCCAGACCCCAGCGTGCCGATTTCTCTGGAAACCCAATAGTTCAGGGTGGACAGCGGGATGTCCAACTCTTGGGCCACTTCGGTGCGTGGCCTCCCTGCTTGAATGACTCTGGCTATTGCTGCTGCTCGGAATGTTTTGCTGTAGGTCCTGGCTGAAGATCGGGGCATGATTCTCCGCAGATTCAGGGGGTGAGTTGCCTCCTACGCTGACGAGCAAACTCGCCAAGGACGACGCCCGCGGCGACGGAGGCGTTGAGCGATTCTACCCATTCAACAGTGGGAATGGACATAATAGTATCGCAGGTTTCCCGCACAAGGCGGGACATTCCTTTGCCTTCGGAGCCGACAACAATCACGGTGGGACCGGTGCCATCGTAGGTATCGAGGGTGTGTTCGCCACCCGCATCGAGGCCGACGACCTGGTATCCCGCCTCCTGGAATCGCTTCAATGTGCGAGTGAGATTGGTGGCCTTAGCCACGGGAAGCCGGGCCGCCGTGCCCGCCGAGGTGCGCCACGCCACTGCGGTGACGGAGGCGGACCGGCGCTCTGGGATGACCACCCCATGCCCACCAAATGCGGCGACGGAACGGATCACGGCGCCGAGGTTGCGGGGGTCCGTGATGTTATCCAGGCACACGATCAGCCCGTCCTCGCCGGAAGCGGTCACGCGATCGATCAAATCTTCTACATCGGCGTACTGGTACGCCGGAACTTGCAGCCCAATGCCCTGATGCATGCCGTTTCCGGTCATGCGGTCCAGCTCGTGGCGGGAGATTTCCAGTACGGGGATATTGCGGGACGCGCAGAGATGTACGGCCTCGGACAAACGTTCGTCGTTAGAGGCACCTTCGACCACATACAACGCGGTAGCCGGCACCTTGGCGTGCAAGCATTCGACCACCGGATTGCGTCCGACAACCAGTTCGGATGTTTGCTCCTTCGTGTGGCGGCCCGCATCGCGGCGCAGCTGCTCCTGCTTACGCTTGTGGGCGGCGTGATACACGCGATCTTCCGCCTTCGGGGTGGGCCCCTTACCGCGCAGCCCGCGGCGGATCTTGCCCCCGGAACCGGATTGCGCGCCCTTTTTGTTTTTGCGCATTGCGCCTTGGCGTTTGGAATTGCCTGCCATTTGTTTAGTCCTCTTCCTTCAGCGACCACTCGGGGCCGTTGGGGGTGTCCACCACTTCGATGCCGGCGGCCGCCAACCGATCACGCACTTCGTCTGCGGTGGCCCAATCCCGTTGTGCGCGGGCGGTGGTGCGGCGCTCGAGCTCGGCGCCTACCAGCACGTTCAGGGCGTCGATAGCCTTGGTGGGTGTGGCCTCACGCCAGGTATCGCTCAGCGGATCCACGCCGAGCACCGCCATCATTGCGCGCACCTGACCTGCGATCGCGCGGGCGGTCTCGGTATCACCGGCGGCGAGCGCGGAATTGCCCGCACGGACGGCCGTGTGCACCTCGGCAAGCGCGGCTGGGACACCCAGATCATCATCGAGAGCTTTTTCGAACTCTTGGGTCCATGTCGTGGGTTCCACGGCGCCAACTCGGTGCAGGAACGCCTCCACGCGGCGATAACCTGCGGCGGCTTCCTTGAGCGAGGCCTCCGAATACTCCAGCATGGAACGATAATGCGCGCTCCCCAGGTAGTAGCGTAGCTCCACCGGGCGCACCATGGTAAGCACATTGGGCACGCTCAGCACATTGCCCAGGGATTTGCTCATCTTTTCGCCCGCCATGGTGACCCAGCCGTTGTGCAGCCAATACCGCGCGAAGCCGTCGCCCGCGCCGTGCGCCTGTGCGATCTCGTTTTCGTGGTGCGGGAATTGCAGGTCTAGGCCGCCGCAGTGGATATCGAACTCACCGCCGAGGTAGGTAGTAGCCATGGCGGAGCATTCGATATGCCAGCCGGGGCGCCCCGGACCCCACGGCGTAGGCCAGCTCGGCTCCCCCGGCTTGGCGGCCTTCCACATGGTGAAGTCGCGCGGGTCGCGCTTGCCGGTACCTGCGGATTCGCCTTGGTCGAGCTCGTCGAGCTTCTGCCCGGAAAGCTGGCCGTAATCCGGAAGCGTGGTGGGCTGGAAGTACACATTGCCGTCCGCCGCATAGCCGTGACCATTATCGATGATCCGCTGGATATATTCGACCATCTGTGTGACGTGCCCGGTGGCGCGGGGCTCCACGCTCGGCGGCCGCACCCCCAGCTGCTGGTACGCCCACTGGAACTCCCGTTCGTGCGTGGCGGCCCATTCCCACCAGGGGCGGCCATGTTCCGCCGCCTTGGCAATAATTTTGTCGTCAATATCTGTCACGTTACGCACAAAGGCAACGTCAAGCCCTTTCGCCTCCAACCAATTCCGCAAAATATCAAAAGCCACGCCGGAACGCACGTGCCCAATATGCGGAATGGTTTGCACGGTGGCACCACACAAATACACGGAAGCGTGCCCCTCCTTCAGGGGAATAAAGTCGCGGAGTGTACGTGTATTGGTGTCAAAGAGTCTTAAGTTCACAATTATTCAGTGTATCGCGCCGCCAAACCACGGCGGTTGCCACTGCGGCGCGCCCCTCACCGCGGCCGGTAAATCCCAGGTGATCGGTGGTGGTGGCCGCCACGGACACCGGTGCGCCGAGATAATCGCTCATGGCGCGCTCCGCTTCCTTGCGGCGGGGCCCCAGCTTGGGGGTATTGCCGACGAGCTGGACGGCGGCATTGCCGATAATAAAGCCTTCCGACTCCAGCAGATCCCGCACCTCCCGCAGCAGGCGTTTGCCGGAAACATTGTCGTATTCCGCTCGCCCCACGCCGACGAAACTACCAAGGTCGCCGAGCCCGGATGCGGACAACAGTGCGTCTACCACCGCGTGCGCCACCACGTCACCATCGGAGTGCCCTTCGCAGCCGTCCACACCTTCGAATAACAGGCAGGCGATCCAGCAGGGTTTGCCGGGCTGCACCTGGTGGGCGTCCGTTGCCACACCTACGCGGGGGATGATCATGATTCTCCTTCGGTCAGCGCGCGGGCCAGCGCGAGGTCTAAGGGGGTGGTCACTTTGAACGCGAGGGCGTCGCCGTCGACGCAGCGTACCGGGATTCCGAACCATTCCATCAAGCTGGCGTCGTCGGTGGGCAGCCGGTCCGGGCGGGCGGCGTATGCGGCCTTGAGCTGCGCGACGTCGAAACCCTGCGGCGTTTGCACGGCGCGTAACTCACTGCGATCCGGCGTATCGACGACCACCCCTCCCGCAACCCGCTTCATCGTATCCGCCACCGGCAGCACAGGTATCACCGCGGCGTGCTGGTGTGCGGCCGCAATCACCCGGCGGATCATCTCGGGCGGGGTAAGCGCGCGGGCCGCATCGTGGATCAAAACAATCCCTTCGGCAACCAGTTCGAGGCCGGCGAGGACCGAATCCATGCGTTCCGCACCCCCGAGCACGATGCGAACATCGTTGCCAAAAGCTTCTTCGGCGGCGGCGCGCATCTCGCGGCTAACCACCACAATAATGTTTGTGACCCCCGCGGAGCGCAGCCCTGCGACGCTACGCTCCACCAGGGTGGTGCCATGCACCTCCACGAATGCCTTTGGGATCCCAGCCCCCAAACGGGTGCCCTGACCTGCGGCTACCACAAGCGCCGTGACGGACGGTTCGGTTGGGTTAGTCTTCGTCATCGTCGAAGTTGATGTCGTCTAGATCAATGTCTTCGACGGGCTTCTTCTCCGGCTCATCCTCAATTTTCAGCGCTCGGTGGCGCTCGATGGTGGCGTCAATCTGGGCGAGCAAATCATCGGACTTCGCTTCATCCACATTCTTGGCTAGGGCCAACTCCCCCACCAGCACCTGGCGAGCCTTGGCCAGCATGCGCTTCTCCCCGGCGGACAGGCCGCGGTCCTGGTCTCGGCGCCACAGATCCCGCACCACTTCCGCAACCTTGTTCACATCGCCGGAGGCGAGGCGCTCTTGGTTGGCCTTGTAGCGGCGGGACCAGTTTCCGGCTTCCTCCACGTCGGTTTCCCGCAGCACGGAAAACACCTTTTGCAGGCCCTCCTCCCCGACAACATCGCGTACGCCTACCAGTTCGGCATTCTTGGCGGGGACTCGGACGGTGAGGTCAGATTGGTTGATTTGCAGCACCAGGTAGTCGACCACCTGGCCGCCGCGTTCGCGCTGCTCGATGGCCTCAATAACCGCCGCGCCGTGATGCGGGTAAACCACCACGTCACCGACCTTGAATTCCATACCCACTCCTTGAGGCTTCCACTTTTCAACAGCGTACATAATATCACGCAAGCGACCTGCGCGTTTCGGGCCCTGTTCCCCCCGTGTAGTGCAGTAACCAAATGTACAGACTAAGATAATCGCGTAACCCCCGTCTGACCCCCTTTCCCTGTTGGAGTGACAAAGAAGTGAAAACCCTCCGCATAGCCATCGCCGGTATCGCTGCACTGGCCACCCTGACCGCCTGCGGCGCTGGTCAGATTTCTCAAACCGCAGATCAGGTCGCCGCAGTCGATGGCGTTCCCGCACAAACAAGCGATGGAAACGTACTTGTCCGCGATGTGACGATCGTGGTTAATGACGATTCTTCGGCCGCCGTGAAATTCACCGCCATCAACGATGACACCAAAATGACCAGCCACTCGTTGAAGAAAGTGACCGTGGATGGCAAGGAGGTCACACTTTCGGATACCCCCTCGATGGAGCGCAATTGCTCCATCGTTGCGGACGCCGCCGAATACACCGATATGCTCACCGAAGCTGACGGCGTGTGCATCACCCACATCAGCACCGAGGTGAAAAACCCGGGCTTTGCCATCGGCGGCCATAAGGAAGTGGAATTCACGTTTGATAATGGCTCCATCAAGGTAGACGCCCCGATCGCCGGCAACCTGCACGAAGCCGGCATGAATGATCGCGTTGTGTCCGACAAGATGGAAGATCACAAGGATCAAAAGCACTAAGCATTTCGTGTTTCGCAGGGCCCTTCGGGGCCCTTATGCGATTCTGCGGGGCAGACCGGCGGCGGGCGGGTTGTGGGGTTTGGGTACAGTACCTGGCATGGCCAAAAAGGAACGAACCATTCATACCTGCACGGAGTGCGGGTATTCCAGCCCGAAATGGTTGGGGCGGTGCCCGGAATGTGGTTCTTGGGGGACCTTGGAGGAAGCGACCCCGGGGAACGTGACGGTTGCCGCGTTGACCCCCACTTCGCCGGCGATTCCGATTGTGGAGGTGGATCCCGCGGCGTCGAAAAGCATTTCGAGCGGGATTGGGGAGCTGGACCGGGTATTGGGCACGGGCATCGTGCCAGGGAGCGTGGTCTTAATGGCGGGGGAACCGGGCGTGGGGAAATCGACGCTGCTGCTGGAGGTGGCTTCGAAATGGGCGTCGCAAGGGCGCGTCGCGCTCTATGTGACTGCGGAAGAATCGGCGGGCCAGGTGCGGCTGCGGGCGGAACGGACGGGCGCGCTGCATTCAACACTATATTTGACCAGCGAACCGAACCTCGATGTTGTGTTCGGGCATGTGCGGGAACTAAAACCGTCGCTATTAATTGTGGATTCCGTGCAGACCATGAAGGCCTCCGGGGTGGAGGGCGTGCCCGGCGGGGTGGCGCAATCGCGGGCGGTCACCGCGGCCTTGACCTCGCTGGCGAAAACCTCCGGGATTCCGGTCCTGCTGGTTGGGCACGTGACCAAGGATGGCAATGTGGCGGGCCCGCGAGTGCTGGAACACTTGGTCGATGTGGTGCTTAATTTCGAGGGCGATAAGCACTCCAGTTTGCGCCTTCTGCGTGGGATAAAGAATCGCTTCGGGGCTACGGACGAGGTCGGCTGCTTCGAACAACAATCCGACGGGATCAAAGAGATCGCGGACCCCTCGGGGTTGTTCCTTTCCCACCGCGAGGAAACCCCGGACGGCACGGCGGTAACGGTTGCAATGGACGGGGTGCGGCCGATCCTGGCGGAGGTGCAAAGCCTATTGGTGGATTCGCCGGCGAAAAACCCGCGCCGCGCGGTGACGGGGTTGGACGCCACCCGGGTGCCGATGGTCTTGGCGGTATTGGCCGCCCGGGCAGGCAAACGAACGTCCGAAAAAGAGGTTTATATCGCAACTGTGGGCGGGATGAAGGTTGGGGAACCGGCGGCGGACCTTGCAGTGGCGCTGGCCACCGCGTCGTCGATAAGCGGGAAACCGTTACCGCAGCGGACGGTGGTGCTGGGGGAAGTGGGTCTAGCTGGGGAAATCCGGCGGGTGCCGCAGCTCGCGCGCCGTCTCGCGGAGGCGCAGCGCCTGGGGTACACGAACGCCATTGTGCCTGCTGGCGAGCGCCTGGAAATACCCGGTATGCGCATCGAACATGTCGCGGATATTAGGGCGGCGATTCAGGCAGTAAGCTAAAACGCATTATGCATGCACACCCGTTGACGCTCAATGCCACCTTGGAGCGTCTTGCCCCTGGTACGGCGCTTCGTGATGGCCTGGAGCGCATCCTTCGCGGTCGGACCGGGGCGCTGATCGTCCTCGGTTTTAACGACGAAGTAGCCGCCATTTGCGACGGCGGATTCGAACTCGATGTCGAGTTCACGGCGACCCGGTTGCGGGAGCTATGCAAGATGGACGGCGCCGTCGTGCTCTCCGACTCTGGGCACCACATCCGCCGGGCAAACGTGCAGCTCATGCCGGATGCGGCGCTGCCAACCGGGGAATCCGGGACGCGGCACAGGTCGGCGGAACGCACCGCGCTGCAAACCGGGTATCCGGTGATCGCGGTCAGCCAATCGATGAAACTCATCACCGTGTATGTGAACGGGGCGCGGCACGTCCTGCAGGGGTCTTCGGAAATCCTGTCGCGGGCGAACCAAGCGCTGGCAACAATGGAACGGTACCGGCAACGGCTCGACCGGGACAACCAATACCTGTTTCGCGCCGAATTGAACCATTATTCGACCGTCTCGGATGTGATCGCCGTGGTGCAACGCATGGAATTGCTGCGGCGCGCGGCGGAAACTATCCACCGGGACGTGATCGAGCTCGGCGTGGACGGCAAGCAGCTCAGCATTCAGCTGGCCGAATTACACGGCGATAACGAGCACGACCTTGAGGTAATTGTACGGGATTACCTCGTTTCGGCGGCCTTGCCTTCCGACACCGCGGTGAAGGCGGCGCTCACCTCGCTGCGGAATTTGCCGGATACGGAATTGGTCAAGGGGACCCTGGTGGCAAGGATCCTCGGCTTCCCCGTCGCCGAGGAATCCCTGAACCAGTGGATTGTGCCTCGTGGTTACCGCGTGCTGAACCGAGTGCCCCGAGTGCAGCCGTTCCTGATGGATAAACTGGTCGCCGAGTTCGGCGACCTACACCGACTGCTGGAAGTAAACATCGACGATATCGCCAAAGTGGAACACGTTGGCACCTTATGGGCGCGGCATATTCACGATGGCCTCAGCCGGCTGCGGCGCTAACACCCAGCAGCCTTAGCTCAGGTTAAAGGTTTGGCCGTCCGAATTATTGGTGCCTACGAGCGTGTACAGCAGGTAGGAACCCGCAGGGACGGATTCCCGGCCGGAGCAACTTCCCGGGGCGGAGTACGTGCGGGACCAAATGGCCTCGTAGTGGCGCTCGGATTCCGCCGGGAAGGTGCGGGCGGAAGAATCCTCGGACGCGTTGCAATCGATATCGGACCATACCCGCGTGTTTGTGGCAAGGTCGTAGACTTCGAAGCGGAGTTGCTCCTCCCGCAGGTCAATAACGCAATCTGCGGTGGTGGGATTGCGGACGGTCAGGTAGAAATGCGGTTGCGTGCCGGTGGTGTAGCTGGGTTGGTCGCTACGCGCCTCCACGATAAGATCCTGCAGTTCGCAGGTATCCTTCTTCACGGGTGTGAGGTTGTTAGCTGTGCTCGTGCCGGTGGAAGTGCCATTGGTGCTGGTGTCTTCGTCGGTGCGCGTGTCTCCGGTTTTTTCGGCCTTGTTGCTGGTGGATGCCTGGGTGCTGGTAGACGTTGTGGGGGAGGAAGTCGGGGTCGCGGTAATGGTTTCCGTGCTGGCGCTCTTGCTTACATATACAAGGAAGCTGGTCACAGAGCCGATGAGCACGAGAAGCACTACGAGCGCCGCGACGCGTCGGCGGATGTAGATTACTTCTGGGAGTCGTCGGGAGTTACGTTGCACGCACCTTAGTCTAACGAGTCAACCCCAACTGTTACGACAGGCTCGGCGTAACCATCGGAAAGTCTATAGTGAACCCCAACAATGCCACAGGTTCCACGGAGAATTTTTGCCTTAATCTCAGGTGAACGGCTCATAATCTGATCTACCGTCTCAGCAACGTGCCTAATCTCGAATTGCGCGGTGGTGGTGTCGCCTGCCGCTCGTGCCTCCAAAATAGATGGGCTTACTTTTTCAATAAGCACGCGCTGAAAGCCGTCTGGGATGCCCTGCCCGTCCAGCGCCGCCTGGGTCGCCGCGACGGCGCCGCAGGATTCGTGCCCCATGACTACCACCAGCGGCACCCCGAGCGATTCGACAGCGTATTCGAGGCTGCCCAGCACCGCGAGGTCGATGATTTCCCCCGCCGTACGAATCACAAACACATCCCCCAAGCCCTGATCGAAGATCATTTCTACTGGTACGCGCGAGTCCGAACACGCGAGCACAGCGGCGATCGGGTTTTGCCCCATTGTAAGTTCGTGCCTGCGGCCAACATCCTGGTTTGGGCGTTCCTCTTGAAACAGCATGAATCGCCGGTTGCCTGCCTGCAATTGCTCCCACACGCTGTGCGGGGTTTGATCACGGTTCATCTCATTGGAAGCCATAATGTTATTCTGCACCCGCAAAAGCATTTGGGGGCAATTGCCGGGGGTACACTGCTGCTCATGATAGATGACCTCCTAGCGTGGTACGACAAACACGCTCGCGATATCGTGTGGCGCCGCGGTACCACGCCGTGGGGCGTGCTGCTCAGCGAGGTAATGAGCCAGCAAACCCAGGTGTCCCGCGTCGCGCCGCTTTGGGAGGACTGGATGCAACGTTGGCCCTCTGCCCTGCATTTTTCCCAGGCGAGCCCCGACGAGATCCTCCGCGCCTGGGGCAACCTCGGGTACCCGCGGCGGGCGTTGCGGCTGTTGGATTGTGCGCGCGCGATCGTCGAAAAGCACAGCGGCCAGGTGCCCGACACCGTCGAAGAATTGCTCGAATTACCGGGGATTGGGCAGTACACCGCCCGCGCCATTGCGGCCTTTGCTTATCGACGCCGCGTCCCCGTCGTAGATACCAACGTTCGGCGTGTGCTGCGCCGCTACGTCCAAGGCGAGTTCCATCAGGGAAATCCCCGGGCAGCGGATCTGCCAGCGGTGGCCGCGCTCCTGCCGCCGGAACGCGCTCCTGAATTTTCGGTTGCGTTCATGGAGCTTGGGGCGATCGTCTGCACGCCCGAACCCAAGTGTGAACAATGCCCCATCGTTCGAACATGCGCTTGGCGGCTAGCGGGGTGCCCGAAACCCGCCGAACCCCCGAAACGCCGCACCCAAAGATTCGCCGGAACGGATCGGCAGGTGCGCGGCATCATCATGGCACATCTGCGCGAACACCCGGAATCCGGCCGCGCCGACATCGACATCCTCTGGCCCGATGCCACGCAACGCGACCGCGCCCTATTTTCCCTGCTTGCGGACGGCCTAGCCGAAGAACACACGCCCGGAAAATTTCGGCTACCAATAGCTTAGGCAAAAGCCTAGGCAAGCGCGCCGGTTGGTGAGCTCGCCCGTTGGTGAGCTCGCCGGTTGATGAACTCGCCGAGGCCCCTAAGCGCCGATGGACTGCGCACCACCAACCTGCGCACCGATAGGTTGTGCGCAATTTCCGTGCGCGCTGATGGGTTCTGTGCCACCAACCCGCGTACCGATAGGTTGTGCGCAACGACCGACCTGGGGCTGGTCTTTCTATTCTTCATTAGGGCCGCCAACGAAGAAATTCCGGACGAATCTCGCCTAAAAACGCTTGTCATCTCTCAGGACCTTGGTAACAACCTGTTTCATCACCTTGGTGACAACCTGTCTCATGTCCTTGGTAACAGTCTGTCTCATGGCCTTGGATGCAACGAGTCTCATGACCGTGGAAACGATTTTGGTGGTGTTCGTTTTCAATTAAGTGCATGGTTCGTCCTCTTTCGCCGAATGTGCGGCGTTTAATTGTTGAATTTGATCCGTGTGCCGCGAACGGCATGAGCATTACGGAGTTTTGTGCGGTTCATGGCATTAGCCGGAAAACGTACTATGCGATCAAAAAGCGTTTTGAGCAGGAAGGATTTAGGGCGCTGCATCCGCGGTCGAGTGCGCCACATAAGCCTGCAACTACCTATGATGAGGCTACGGTGTCGATGGTGCTTGCGATGCGGGAACGGCTTGGCCAATTTGGTTGGGATAATGGGCCGCGATCCATTTGGTATGCGTTGATTGATCAGCCGAATGTGGTGCAGCCGATTCCTTCGGTGTCGACGATTGCTCGGATTCTGGCTGCTGCGGGTGTGGTCGCGAAGAATCCCCGGAAGCGGCCTCGCTCATCGATAGTGCGCTTCGAGCGATCCTGTGCCATGGAGTTGTGGCAGCTGGATGCGTTTTCCTATCGGCTCGCTACTCCGGCGGGCACTGTGATCACGATTTACCAGCTTATCGATGATGCAACCCGATTTGATGTGGGTACTACGTATGGCACCAAGCCGGAAAATGGGGCAGATGCGTTGAACTGTGTAGTTAACGCGATCCGTGTCTATGGGGTACCGCGCCAATTGCTGAGCGATAATGGTGGCGCGTTTAATCAGATTCGCCGGGGCCGGATCACTGCGCTGCATCGGTTTCTTGCCGTCAAGGGCTGTGAGGCCATTACTGGCCGGGCGGATCATCCCCAAACCCAAGGCAAAAACGAACGCTCCCATCAAACCTTGGTGAAGTTCCTTGATGCGCACAAGCCCAGTACTGAGGCCAAATTGAAGGAATTGCTCAGTGAATACCGGGAGTACTACAACAACAAGCGGAGGCATCAAGCACTCGGGGGTATGACCCCGAAACAGGCCTGGGACAGCATCGAACACCGCCCTAGTAGCGGCGAGCCCATCACCCAGGAGCAATTGACTGCAGAGATTGAAAAATACCGGCAAGCCCGTTCGAGCGAGTCCCCCAGCGCTGCAGATGGCCTCGACCAAGATCCAGCAATGCTGTACATCAAACCCTCGTCCAGACCACGTTTCGCGCTCGCGGGGTACTACATCAATATCCCCAAACGGCTTACCGATAAGCACTACTACGTCGTTCACACCGACGATGAATACGCGCTATTCGGTTCCGTCGACGGCGTCATGGTCCTGCGAATCCCACTGCCACTAAACGTGCTCGGCGAACCGATCGGCGCCACCGTACCCCTTTGGAAAATCATCGGCGCGTACCTCCACGAGGCCCCGCCGTGGTTTCTCAAACGACAGCAGCAATGGCTACAACAACACCCCACCGCCGCTGCTGAACTAGAGGATTAACTACCCGCTCGCGCGTTACCAAGGTAATGCTACTGGTTGTTACCAAGGTGATGATACAGATTGTTACCAAGGTGATGGCACAGAGTGTTACCAAGGTCGCGAAATTCTACACGCCTAAAAACGCTGCAAATCGTCTTTTTATTCTTCGTTGAGGTGCCCGATGAAGAAATTCCGGACGATCGCAGGTCAACGGCTGCACACAACCTACCAGGGCAAGCTGTTGGCAAGGCCGTTCCACACATGCAAGGTTGAATTTTCCCGAATCATCGGCCCCGCCGGATCTGCCTCAGGCAGATCTAACAGCTCGAATTCGGCGTCCTGCGGAAACACCGTCACTAGGGTCCCGGCGTGTCGAATCTGCCTGAGCGCGGAAAATCGCCGGCCAATTTCGGCCCCCAAGTCACCCCAGCGGCAGTAGCTTGTGCATCACCGCCAAGGTCACCGATAGGCTGTGTGCAACCAACGTGCGTGCCGATAGGTTGTGCGCAACTACCGACCTGGGGCTGGTCTTTCTATTCTTCATTAGGGCCGCCAACGAAGAAATTCCGGACGAATCTCGCCCAAAAACGCTGTGTAGAATCTCGCGACCTTGGTAACACTCTGTGCCATCACCTTGGTAACAATCAGTATCATCACCTTGGTGACAACCAGTAGCATTACCTTGGTAACGCGCGAGCGGGTAGTTAATCCTCTAGTTCAGCAGCGGCGGTGGGGTGTTGTTGTAGCCATTGCTGCTGTCGTTTGAGAAACCACGGCGGGGCCTCGTGGAGGTACGCGCCGATGATTTTCCAAAGGGGTACGGTGGCGCCGATCGGTTCGCCGAGCACGTTTAGTGGCAGTGGGATTCGCAGGACCATGACGCCGTCGACGGAATCGAATAGCGCGTATTCATCGTCGGTGTGAACGACGTAGTAGTGCTTATCGGTAAGCCGTTTGGGGATATTGATGTAGTACCCCGCGAGCGCGAAACGTGGTCTGGACGAGGGTTTGATGTACAGCATTGCTGGATCCTGGTCGAGGCCATCTGCAGCGCTGGGGGACTCGCTCGAACGGGCCTGCCGGTATTTTTCAATCTCTGCAGTCAATTGCTCCTGGGTGATGGGCTCGCCGCTACTAGGGCGGTGTTCGATGCTGTCCCAGGCCTGTTTCGGGGTCATACCCCCGAGTGCTTGATGCCTCCGCTTGTTGTTGTAGTACTCCCGGTATTCACTGAGCAATTCCTTCAATTTGGCCTCAGTACTGGGCTTGTGCGCATCAAGGAACTTCACCAAGGTTTGATGGGAGCGTTCGTTTTTGCCTTGGGTTTGGGGATGATCCGCCCGGCCAGTAATGGCCTCACAACCCTTGACGGCAAGAAACCGATGCAGCGCAGTGATCCGGCCCCGGCGAATCTGATTAAACGCGCCACCATTATCGCTCAGCAATTGGCGCGGTACCCCATAGACACGGATCGCGTTAACTACACAGTTCAACGCATCTGCCCCATTTTCCGGCTTGGTGCCATACGTAGTACCCACATCAAATCGGGTTGCATCATCGATAAGCTGGTAAATCGTGATCACAGTGCCCGCCGGAGTAGCGAGCCGATAGGAAAACGCATCCAGCTGCCACAACTCCATGGCACAGGATCGCTCGAAGCGCACTATCGATGAGCGAGGCCGCTTCCGGGGATTCTTCGCGACCACACCCGCAGCAGCCAGAATCCGAGCAATCGTCGACACCGAAGGAATCGGCTGCACCACATTCGGCTGATCAATCAACGCATACCAAATGGATCGCGGCCCATTATCCCAACCAAATTGGCCAAGCCGCTCCCGCATCGCAAGCACCATCGACACCGTAGCCTCATCATAGGTAGTCGCAGGCTTATGCGGCGCACTCGACCGCGGATGCAGCGCCCCAAATCCTTCCTGCTCAAAACGCTTTTTGATCGCATAATACGTTTTCCGGCTAATGCCATGAACCGCACAAAACTCCGTAATACTCATGCCGTTCGCGGCACACGGATCAAATTCAACAATTAAACGCCGCACATTCGGCGAAAGAGGACGAACCATGCACCTAATTGAAAACGAACACCACCAAAATCGTTTCCACGGTCATGAGACTCGTTGCATCCAAGGCCATGAGACAGACTGTTACCAAGGACATGAGACAGGTTGTCACCAAGGTGATGAAACAGGTTGTTACCAAGGTCCTGAGAGATGACAGCCCAAAAACGCTGCGTCTGGTCTTTTTATTCTTCGTTGGACATCCCAATGAAGAAATTCAGGACGATCGCAGGTCAACGGCTGCACACAACCTATCCACTGATCCGCACGACCACGCACAGGCTGGCCTCATGGAGCCTCCCCAGCGCCAACTCGGGCAAACTTGACAGCGCAAGTTCGCCGACCTGCGGGTCCGCAATAACTACTTAGGCCGGTACCGGATGAGCGCGGAACGCCCCGAGATATGCAGTGAGCAATAGCACCTGCAGGGCACCCACACCACCCCAAAAGGCATGGGGCCAAATGAAAACGCCGATGGCGAGGCATTCCCCGAGGATCCAGCCGAGCATGACAAAACCGGCCACCGCGTAGCCCGCCGCCAACCATTGGGGCGTTCGAACATGTATCCAAATAGCGGCCCATTGGGTACCATCGACAACCACCCCGAGCAAGAGCGCGGCAAGGAGGTATTGGCCGGCGAAGGCGGTGCCATCGAGAAGGAATGCGAAGTAGTGCGGCTTAAATAGCAAAAGCACGGCACCGAGCAGGGTGGACAGGCCTTGGAACACGGCGATTGCAAGCATGGCACGGCGAAGCCCAGTCATGGTTACTCCTTGGAAGATGGCGGTTCGGCAAGGTGGGCGGCGATAAAATGCTCGAGATGCAATTGGATCCGCCGCACCGCCTGTGCGTAGGTTTGTTCGGCTGCATCACGGTCGGCGGCATCGTCTCGTTCCGCCGCGGCGAGGATGGCAAAGACGGGTCCCCAAAACGCCAGCGCTACGGCTTCGGGATCGGCGGGCCGAAACACACCACGACCGATAAGCGTGCGGAAAAGTTCCGTTTGAAAGCGCAGGGGGCCTTCGACCGTGAGTTCGCGTAATCTACTCCCAGCCAGGGACGTCCGGTATTGCTCGAGGGTGAGCACGCGGCGGGCGGCGACCACATCGGCGTCGTAAAGCCACTCGTGGAGGAACGCCTCCAGCAAAGCTTTGAGTTGCGCTGGGGTGACGCGGGCGTAGAAGGGCGCGGCGGCTTCGGCATCATCGAACGAAACGTGGAAACGCTCAGCCACGGCGGCGAGGCGGGTTTCGGCGCGTTCGATAACGGCGTCGAGGAGTTCCTGCTTGCTGGCGAAGTGGTTGTAAAGGGAGCTTTCCTTGATGCCCGCCGCCCGCGCGAGTTGCCGCACTGATGTACCCCCGTACCCGCGCGCGGCGAAGGATTTTTGGGCCGCCGCGAGGAGGGCGAGGCGGGTATCTCGGGCCATATTGCGCGTTCCTTTCTAGCTAACGTTCGTTAGTAAAGTGAGTTTACCAAACACCGATTGTTGAGTTGGCAAAATCGCGGGGGCACACACTTTCTGAAAGAATCCATAACGAGGTTTTTATTCAGGCAATAAACCAAAGTTGTATAAGCAATTTCGGGGGGTGATCAGACCAATTTTGCGGGCAAATTGTTGCGGCGTCAGATGTGCGGCGAAAAGGTCACAAGCAGGTATGAGCGGGGTTACAATAAATGCAAAATGTTGTCGGTTTATCAAATTCGGCATACGATGTGATTTCAATAGGTTGCCTTCAAAACGTCACCAATAACCTCGTCGTTTACCCTGCTTCGGAGGAGCATATGGTTTGCATAATAGTTGCGGCACACGGGGAATCTGCCCCAGCATTGGTTGACTCCGCCACGATGATCGTCGGCGAAGTGGAAAATACACATTCAGTTACTTTTGTTCCCGGACAGGGCCCGGAGGATTTACTTGAGGCGTATGGGGAAATCGTCGGCGATAACACCGAAGATCTCCTGTTCCTCGTAGATTTGTTTGGGGGCAGTCCATATAATGCGGGGGCCCGTTTTGTGGCGGACCGTGAGAATGCGGACGCGGTGTCGGGGGTGAGCATTCCCATGCTTGTGGAGGTATTTACCGCCGCCCGCCGCCCGAACGCCACATTGGACAAGTTGGTCAAGAAGGCGCTGAAGGCGGGCACTTCCGGCGTGCGTTCCTTTAAGGCCGGCAAACCGCCGAAGCCCGCTGCCCCGCCTGTCGACGCCGCGCCTGCCGACGCCGCCGCCACCGATGCGGCCCCTGCAGCTGCGGCCGCCGCTCCGGCTACTGCGGCCCCGGCGGAGATTGACCCGAATTTCCCGCGCGATCCGAACGCCACGATGAATGTGGCCTTCCTACGAATCGATTCACGTTTGATCCACGGCCAGGTGGCCGGTTCCTGGGTGAACCATGTGGCGCCGCAGACGCTGATTGCGGCTTGCGACGCCGCGGCCCACGACGAGCTGCGCAAGTCGCTGCTGCTGCAGGTTGGGCCCGCCTCGGCTCGAACAAATGTACTTGATATCCCGAAGACGGTTCGCGTGTATTTCAACCCTGAATACAAGGGCATGCGCACGATGATCGTCGTCGAAAGCCCGATGGACGCCCTCAAATTGTTGGAGGAGGGCGTGAAAGTCGACGAAGTCAATGTTGGTGGTGTCACCTTTAAGACCGGGATGACACTGATCACTGAGGCAGTTTCGGTCAACGATGAGCATGTCGAAGCGTACAAAGCAATCAATGCACTAGGAGTGCCAATGACGTTGCAGCAAGTTCCGACTAGTTCACGCACTGACATGATGAGCAAACTCAAGGAGAAAGGACTCCTGACATGAGCGCTATTTCATTTGTTCTTGTTGTGCTCGTTGCGCTGGTCGCGGGCATGGCATCCGTGTTGGATGAGCGCCAATTCCACCGTCCGCTTGTCGCCTGTACCCTGATGGGCCTGGTGATGGGCGACCTCACCACCGGCGTGATCCTAGGCGGCATGCTAGAGCTGATCGCCCTCGGCTGGATGAACGTCGGTGCCGCGATGGCGCCGGATGCTGCGCTGGCTTCTACGGTAGCCGCGGTCGTCGTTATTGCCGGTGGGCAGGACGTGAACACCGGTATCGCCATCGCCGTTCCGCTGGCTGCTGCGGGCCAGGTGCTTACCATTTTCGTACGCACCATCGCGGTGTTCTTCCAGCATCAGGCAGACAAATTTGCGGAAGAGGCGAACTTCCGGGGCATCGAAATCATGCACTTTACCGCGCTGTTCCTGCAAGGTCTGCGCGTGGCCATCCCCACCGCCGCCGTCGCCGCCGTCGCCGGCACGGACACCGTGGAGCGGTGGCTGGATGCGATCCCAGAGGTCGTTTCCGTTGGTCTGCAGGTCGCCGGTGGCTTCATCGTGGTTGTTGGTTACGCCATGGTGATCAACATGATGAAGGCCCGCGCCCTCATGCCATTCTTCTTCCTTGGGTTCGTGCTCGCCGCGTTTATCCCGGACCTGAACCTGGTTGGCCTCGGTATTATCGGCGCCTGCTTGGCCGTGGTGTACGTGCAGCTCAACCCCCTGTTCCACGACAGCATCAAGCCGCCGGCGCGGGCCATGGCTACCACCGGCCCAAATTACGACAACGAGCTTGAGTGAGCGACGGAAAGGACACAACGATCATGACTACACCAACGAAGCCGGATGCTGTTGTGGTTGAACAACCGGGCGGCCCGCCGGAATTAACCCAACGCGATTACCTCTCCACGTATATTCGCTCTTCCTTTATGCTCGGGTCGTTTAACTTCGAGCGTATGCAGGCCATCGGCGTGTGCGTTTCCCTTATGCCCGCCATTCGGCGCTTCTACACCAAAAAGGAAGACCAGGCCGCGGCGCTGAAGCGTCACCTCGAATTCTTTAACACCCACCCGTGGATCGCGTCCTCCATTTTCGGCGTGACTGCCGCTATGGAACGCCAAAAGGCCGCAGGCGAGGACATTTCCGATGCGGACATCACCAACGTCAAAGTCGGCCTGATGGGTCCGCTGGCCGGCGTCGGCGACCCGCTGTTCTGGGGTACCGCTCGCCCAGTGCTGGCCGCGCTTGGCGCCTCGCTGGCCACCAACGGCAATATCCTCGGCCCGATCCTGTTCTTCGTGGTTCTGACCATCTTCCGCATGGCCACACGCTGGTACGGATTCAAGCTGGGCTACCAGAAGGGTGTTGAGGTTGTCTCCGAGGTCGGCGGCAATACCCTGCGCAAGCTGACGCAGATGGCATCCATCATGGGTCTGTTCGTGATGGGCTCGCTGGTTTCCAAGTGGACCTCCATCTATATTCCGCTGGAGATTTCGCGGTACGAGGACCAAACCGGCACGGAAGTGGTCACCACGGTGCAGGACATCTTGGACACCCTGCTGCCGGGACTGGCGGCGCTGCTCTTGACGTTCCTGTGCATGTGGCTGCTACGGCGAAAGGTCAACGCGATCTGGATTATCTTCGGCATGTTTGCCATCGGCATCTGCGGTTACGGGGCCGGGATCTTGGCTCCCGCACCGGCGTAGACCGAACGTACACATCGTGATCACGGCGGGAGTTGAGCGCTACTGGCGGCTCAACTCCCGTTTGACATTGCACGCCCGCGCCTGGGTGCGCCCTAGAAACGGAAAACGTACACAACCCATGACAACAACGAAGCTTCTCAGCAGCGACCTTGATGGCACGCTGATTTTTGATCGCGCCATTAGCGGCGACACCATTGCCGCCATCGACGCCTGGCAGAACGCCGGACACCTTGCGGTATGCGCGACCGGCAAATCGATCGCCGCCACCAAGCACGCCTTGCGTCCCAGCAACCTGGAATTCGATTTCTATGTGCTCTATACGGGTGCCGTGATCACGGACAAGGATTACAACATCCTCATGAGCACCACCCTGCCGACCGAACTGGTGGTTGAGATCGTTGGCAGGCTATCCGGCGAACCCGGCATGGGGGTGTTTGCCACCACGCTGGACACCAACGATGTGCGTTTGGCCAGCACTATCCCTCCGGAACTCACCACCGATATCGTGCAATATTTCGACCCGATGCCGATTTCCGATATTCGAAACCACACCTTTGTGGGAATCCCGTTGTGGATCAATGCCGGTGCGGCAACGGAGGACAGCATCGCGCGGATCCACGCCTGGATCCGCGACCAATACGGGGACGTGGTGGATTGCCACCGCAACCAGGACTTCTTGGATATCGTGCCCGCAAATTGCACGAAGCGCACAGGATTGGAGTGGTTGATGAGCCATTTGCGCGACACCACGAGCGCAACCTATGAGACCTATTCGCTCGGCGATTCGTGGAATGATATTGATATGCATCAATGGGCGGATCATTCCGTTTCGTTCCCGCATTCACCGGTGGAGATTCAACAACTCACGGAATCCGTGGCCACCACCGCCGCTAGCTATATTCACGAGGTGCTCGCCCAATGAACGCTCGCAATAATCGCGCAACCAACGGTTCGCAGCGACCCGCCCCGAGCTTTAAAGAAACCTTTATCGCCGTGGGCCAAGAAACCTTGTCCAAGGAACGCAAGGATTACGTGTATTCGGTGGGCAAATTGGTCACCGGGCTCATGGTCTTGGCTGGGCTGTTGTACCTTTGGACACCCGTGGCAGCAATCGTGGCGCTCGTGTGCGCGATTATTGCGATGTGGGGGCGGTGGATACTAACCCGCCAAGTCACCAATGATTTCATGGAAATGCGCGCCGCCCAGGACGGCTTTAACGCAACCAAGGACCCCGACTATTTGGAATTTATCCGGCTGCGGGGCGAACAAATGTTGGAGGATAACAAGGCCCTCACCCCGCTCGCCAAAGCGGAAATCGGCGACCTTATGGCCTGGGCCGCCGAACGCCGCAATTAGCGCCACCGCCCCCGGTAGGTAAGGCCGCCGGGCAAGTTGACCCACAGGCCCCCGCGGCTATTCACCGTCACGGGGCCTATTTTCGTGGAGGCGGAAGCCCCGGAACCGGAGATATTAATCCAACTGTTTTTGCCAACCTTTTTGCGCTTGCGGAACGTAATGCCCATGCTGCATCGACTCCTTAACCATTCCTAGTGCGAACTGCGGTTTCCACTATAGTCGGTGCGGTCACAGCCGTTGGGCCAACACCAATTCATCGTGAATATGTATTCCGCGCGCGCCCACCAGCGGAATGCCGGGGTTCTTGCACCGCGCCTTATCGGCGTTACCGCGAAGCAATTCCACGATCCGGAACCCCAGATGTTGGAAAAAGCCAAGGCCGCCAACGTTATCGTTGAATACGCTCACGGTGATCAATTCACCCGGCAGGCGGTCCTTTAAAAAGGTTTCCACTAGGAGGCTGCCCACGCCTTTACCCGGCGTCAGCGACTTTAAACACAGGATCTCGCAATCGTCCTCGTGTTCTACATAGGTGAGAATCCCTGCGATCTCCCCGCCCCGAACCGCCACTAGCCCGGGCGCCTCCACTGCATTGTTTTCGACGCCTCGGGTGGTTAGGAATTCGCTACCCCACTGCTGGACCATGTATGAGCGTAGCCAGTCTCGATCATCATGGACAATGTCACGAACCTGGATTGCCATGCCCTGAGTCTAACAGCAAAACATCCGATGAAGCTGAGCAAACCAGCTGCACCGGATGTCCGTGCACATGCTACTTAGGAGTCTGCGGTAAGCTCCGCAGCCTCAACCGCGAGGGTGTCAAAGGCATCCTCGGGCAGCGGCTTCGGCTTCGGGGTGAAGGTGAACGCATCGTCGACAACATCGACGGTGATGATCTCACCGGCACCGAGCTCACCGAACAGGATCTTTTCGGACAATACGTCCTCGATCTCCCGCTGGATCGTGCGGCGCAGCGGGCGGGCACCCAATACCGGGTCGAAGCCGCGCTTGGCCAGCAGGTGCTTCGCCTCGTCGGTAAGCTCCAGCGCCATGTCCTTGGCCTCCAGGGCCTTGGCCACGCGCCCGATCAGCAAATCGACCATCTGTACGATTTGCTCGCGGGTGAGCTGGTGGAACACCACGATATCGTCGATGCGGTTCAGGAACTCCGGGCGGAAGTGCTTCTTCAGCTCGTCGTTGACCTTGTTTTTCATCCGCTCGTACTGGCCATCCGCATCGGCCTCGCCGACGGCGCTAAAGCCCATGCCCACGGCCTTGGAGATATCCTGCGTGCCCAAGTTGGAGGTGAAGATAAGCACGGTGTTTTTAAAGTCCACCACGCGCCCCTGGCCGTCGGTAAGCCGGCCGTCTTCAAGCACCTGCAGCAGGGTGTTGTAGATTTCCTTGTGCGCCTTTTCGATCTCGTCGAAAAGCACCACGGAGAACGGCTTGCGGCGCACCTTTTCGGTGAGCTGCCCGCCCTCTTCGTAGCCGACGTACCCGGGGGGCGCGCCGAACAGGCGGGAGGCGGTAAACCGGTCGTGGTATTCGCCCATATCGATCTGGATCAGGGCATCGTCCTCGCCGAACAGGAATTCGGCCAGCGCCTTGGAAAGCTCCGTTTTACCCACACCGGAGGGGCCGGCGAAGATAAAGGAACCCGAGGGCCGCCGCGGGTCCTTCAACCCGGCGCGGGTGCGGCGGATGGCGCGCGAAACTGCCTTCACGGCATCGTCTTGGCCGATGATGCGCTTGTGCAATTCCTCTTCCATGCGCAGCAGGCGGGTGGATTCTTCCTCGGTGAGCTTAAACACGGGGATACCGGTCCAGTTGCCCAGCACCTCGGCGATCTGCTCCTCGCCGACCTCCGCGATCTCCTCCAAGTCGCCTTCGCGCCATTGCTTTTCCTTGGCGGCGCGTTCGTCGCCGAGGATGCGTTCTTTATCGCGCAGGCCCGCGGCCTTTTCAAAGTCTTGGCCGTCGATGGCGGCTTCCTTTTCGCGGCGCACCTTGGCGATGCGCTCGTCGATTTCCCGCAGGCCCGCCGGCGCGGTCATCCGCTTGATGCGCATGCGGGCACCGGCTTCGTCGATAAGGTCAACGGCCTTATCCGGCAAGAAGCGGTCGTTGATGTAGCGGTCGGACAGGTGTGCGGCGGCGGCCAACGCGCCGTCGGTAATCGAAACACGGTGGTGCGCTTCGTAGCGGTCGCGCAACCCCTTGAGAATATCGATGGTCATTTCCACGCTGGGCTCAGGCACCTGCACGGGCTGGAAGCGGCGCTCCAACGCCGCGTCCTTTTCAATGTGCTTACGGTATTCGTCCAACGTTGTGGCACCGATGGTTTGCAGTTCGCCGCGCGCCAACTTTGGCTTGAGTAACGACGCCGCGTCAATGGCACCCTCCGCAGCTCCCGCACCGACGAGGGTGTGGATTTCATCGATAAACAGGATGATATCGCCGCGCTGGTTAATCTCCTTGAGCACCTTCTTCAGGCGTTCCTCAAAGTCACCACGGTAGCGGGAACCCGCAACCAGGGAACCAAGGTCGAGCGAATACACCTGCTTGTCGCGCAGGGTTTCCGGCACCTTGCCGTTCACAATGTCTAATGCCAAGCCTTCCACCACGGCGGTTTTACCCACGCCGGGTTCGCCGATAAGCACCGGGTTGTTCTTGGTGCGGCGGGAAAGCACCTGCATCAGGCGTTCGATTTCCTTTTCCCGGCCGACCACCGGGTCAAGCTTGCCGTCCTTGGCCGCCTGGGTAAGGTTGCGGCCAAATTGATCTAATACCAGCGAGCTGGAACGCTCGCCCGCGCTCGTTTGCGCGCGCCCACCCGGGGTGGAACCCGCGCCGACCGTATCATCGCGGCGCGTCTCGGCGTTGCCCTCGTAGCCGGAAAGCAATTGGATAACCTGCTGGCGCACGCGCGGCAGGTCCGCGCCAAGCTTCACCAGCACCTGGGCGGCTACGCCTTCGCCTTCGCGAATCAGGCCAAGCAGCAGGAACTCAGTACCGATGTACTTGTGCCCCATCTGCAGGCCCTCCCGCAGGGAAAGCTCCAGCACCTTCTTGGCGCGCGGCGTAAATGGGATATGTCCCTGGTGTGGGGTGGCGCCGTGTCCAATGATCTCCTCGACCTCTTGGCGCACCGCATCAAGGGAAATACCCATGGACTCTAATGCTTTGGCGGCTACACCCTCGCCTTCTTGGATGAGCCCCAGCAAGATGTGCTCGGTGCCGATGTAATTGTGATTCAGCATCTGAGCTTCTTCTTGGGCCAGAACGATAACGCGCCGAGCGCGATCAGTGAACCTCTCGAACATGTCTCTCCCTAAATATTCTTCAGTCGCACCCACTCTAACGTGGTTGACCAACCATTCATGCCCTGATTTGTCCGCACGCCGCCAATTTGGCCCCTTTTTCGCAGGTCAACCCAGTGTACGCCAATAGCGAACACAGCGTATCGAAGCCGCGCTCCCCCACACACGCCCGCCCGCGCCCCGCCCGCGCCACCGCCTGCGCGCCGAAACCCCTGCCGCCCGCACCGCACCACCGATGGGAGTTACGTATCGTCCGAGAGTTTGCCTTCAAAGAGTTCCAGCTGGTGTTCGTTGAATGGGACCAAATAGCCGCGGATCAGAATTTCAAGTTCGCTGCGCCAAACCTTCGGGTCTGGATCGATCTGCAAAAGGGCATCCCCGCTCAATGAAAGGATTTGCGTGGCCGTAAGCACAACGGCGGCCATCTTATCCGGGTCGCCGGGCCTAATTTCGCCTTCTAAATTCCGGAATAGGGCGGCCAGGAATCTCATGAGCCGCTGCTGGGTCCGGCCGAAGCGTTGCACAAAGTATTTGGTCAGCACTTCGGGGTCCGTTTGCACAATTGCCTGGAGCAACTCGTTCGTGCGCACGGCCTCGGTACAGTCGAGGACCACGTTAATAAGCTCGTCAAGCGATTCGGGCAATGGATATGCGAGATCGAGCACGGACACGAGCTCACGTGTAAGTAGATCGCCCAACAATTCGTTTACGCCGGTATATCGGCGATATAAGGTAGGACGGCTGACACCCGCCTCCCGTGCGACACCCGCCATAGTGGTGCGCTGAATTCCATCACGTAGGATGCAAACTCGCCCCGCATCCAATATCGCAGATTCTATATCCATAAGACCATCAAACCACGACTAAGTTTGGCACGCTTAAAAACCTAACAGTGGATGCCTTTTCTAATATAAACATAGCGTAATTGAAGATGTGGGCCGTCTCACGCAAACTTAGGGCGATCAAAAAGAAAAACCTATCTGAGCAAAAGAAGCACGAATGATTTTCTGACGAATAATTCCCGCACCCAGACCGCTTGCGCACCAGCTAAACACGGTTTTTTTCATAGCCGGCCAGTTCGCGCAATTATTCTAAAATCACCTTATCACCCACCGCATACGTGCACCGTTTCGCCTAACGGCCCCGCTTTACAACCGGAGGTCGGACGAATCACTAAGAGACGCAATTCACCCCCACGTAATACCCCCTCACACCTTAATGCCACGTTACCGATAGCCCAAAATTCACATCCCATTTTTGACTTCGATTGCAATCTATCTATGAGTAATTTTCGCGGCTTCCGCCTCCAACCAAATCGCCTCTCCCCGCCCCATTCAGACCCCATTCAGGCCCCATTCGCGCCCCTTTCCTGTCGCCCCAAGCCACCGAATGCAAACGCACAAAGCCCCTGCCCTTTATGCAAACACAATTGCGATTTCGCCACTCAACGGAGCTTCTTACACCGCCGGCATCATCCAAAACAAGGTTTTATTCCCACATATGTTTTATACAGAAATCATCCACTTTCTATATATAAAACGCGCACCGCCGGCTATACCTCCGTGGTGCGCGTCATGGCCGTGTGTGGAATCCCCGTACCCAACCCTCGCCCCTAGTGCCTCAGTACGCGGTAGTGCATTGTAAAGATCTGCTCGGTGCACCTGTTCACGGTGTGGGCCTGCATTGTAAGTGGATTTTTCCACGAAAGCTGCCCATCGCTTGGAGGTGTGTAGCCGTAGCAAATAAAAGGTGTACTCGCCGACGCCAAGGGTTACCGACCCACAAAAACCTATTGCAACTCCACCGTCCAGTTCAATTGCTGGATCCGCGTATCCAGTTCACGGTGCTCCTTGGCGGCTTGATCCGCCCGCGCGCGCAGCTCCCGCACGTCCACGGTGGCCACATTGCGGATCTCGGTGGCGCGAAATCGGGCTTCCGGGGTGGCCTCCTGCGCCAGCCGGGTATACAGGGCGGCGCGGCGTTGGGCGGCTTCGCGCGCGGCGATGGCGTCCGTTAAGGTGCGCTGCTCGTCGAAGGCGGTTGCGGAGTTCGTGGCGTTGATGCGACGGATCAACCCCTCCAGCTGATCGATCACGCGTTCGGCTTCTTCCATAAGTTCCTGCGGGTCCTCGCCGGGCTCCACGCCTTCCTGCACCAGCACAACCCGATGCAGGCGTTCCTGCAATTGAGCCAGGCGGCGTTGCGCATCGGCGCGCGCGACCAGCGCTTCAGCTAATTTCATACCCTCACGCTAGCACGCGCCTGGCACTCCTGCGGCGCGGTTCGCGGCGTCGATACCGCTCGTACGTTTGCTTATCGACGCCCCCTCCTCCCCCACCGTCGCCGCCACCTGCACCGCGCGGCTCGGGCGCCTGCGTTTGCGTTTGGCCGCGGCGTTGAGGATCAAGGAAATGATTTTGGACGTCAAGATCGGATGGTTGATCTGCGCAAATGTAAGCGCACGGTTACGCAGGTTTCGGATTGGGTGCATGGTGTTTCCTTCTAGGGGAGGGCGTCACTGCCGCGCAGCTCGTGGAAGATGGCCTCCACTTCCGGCAGGGCGCGATCACGATCTGCGGGTACCAGGCCGATGCGGGTGCGGCGGTCAAGAATATCGTCCACGTTGAGTGCTCCTTCGTGGGTGATAGCGTACTCTATCTCCGCCCGGGTGATATCCATGCCGGCGATGCTGCCCAATGGGTCGGAGACGGTGGCGCTGGCCACCACCTGGGGGGCCTCGAAACCGAAGCGCGCCACCAGGGAATCCGGCAGGTCCTCCAACTCGGTGGCCGCCACTTCCAGGCTATCCATATGGGTCGGCGCACCCACCAGCGGGAAGGTGCGGGTGGCGCAGCCGCCGATGCCCGCGAACTCGTGGGAACGCACCACGGCATCCACGGTTTCCTCGGCCATCAGGCGGTATTCCGTAAATTTGCCGCCCACCACGGAGATCAGGCCGTTGGGGGCGGTGATAATCGCGTGCCGGCGCGAGAGGTCGGAGGTCGCGCCCGCGGCGTCGATAAGCGGACGCAGGCCGGTAAACGCGCCCACCACGTCCGCGCGCCGCAACGGTACCCCCAACACGCGGCTGGTGCCGGTAAGCAGAAACTCAATGTCCTCCTCGGGGGTGCTCGGCACATCGGGAATATCGCCCGGGGTATCCTCGTCCGTCAACCCGAGGTAACAGCGGCCCAGCTGCTCGGGAAGGATAAACAGGAAACGCGACAACGACCCCGGCAGCGGAAACGTCAACGCGCCGGTAGGGTTGCCAAAGGTCTCGGAGCGGAACACCAGGTGCGTACCGCGGGAAGGGCGAATGGAAATCTCGGGGTCGACCGTGCCCGCCCACACGCCGGTGGCATTGACCACGGCGGTGGCGGAAACGGGGAAGCTTTCCCCAGTCAGCGTGTCAGTGAGCGTGGCGGAGGTGCCGGTGAGATCCGTGGCGGCGCAGCGGGTAATCACGCGGGCACCCTCGCGGGCGGCGGTGCGGGCCACGGCGGTGACCAGGCGGGCATCATCAATCATGGCGCCGTCATAATTCACCCAGGCGCCGCGCAACGCCTTCGTGTTTACCGCGGGGCACAGGCGACGGGTCTCGGCGGGCGTGACGTAGCGGGAGCGCGGCAACACGCTGGTAGAGGTGCCCGCCGCCATGCGCAACACATCCCCCGCGAGATAACCCGCGCGCATCGCCGCCTTTTGCAGCAGGTTCGTGTCTGGGCCCAGCGCGCTGACCTGCGCGAGGGGGCGCACCAGGTGCGGGGCGATAAGTTCCATGAGCCGGCCCCGCTCCACGGCGGAATTACGGGCGACGCTGAGTTCGAACTTTGCCAGGTAGCGCAGGCCGCCGTGGATGAGTTTGGAGGAAAAGCGCGAGGTGCCAAACGCGAGGTCGTGGCGCTCCACGAGCACGGTGCGCAGGCCGCGCGTTGCGGCGTCGAGGGCGATGCCTGCGCCGGTAATGCCACCCCCGACCACGAGGAGGTCAATCTCCGCACCCTCGCGCACCGCCTGGAGGTCGGCGGCGCGTTGATCGGCGTGCAGCGCAGAGCTTGCCATAGCCTTTATCCACCCTTCACGATATCGAATGTTTATATGTGTACAGCTCTTTAGTGTACTCGCCGCAGCCCCCTTGAGGAGGTGCCTACCGAACACCCTCACGCGGGCGGGTAGTACGTGTTATGCACGCGTGCATTGCGTTTTCTACGGTGAACAAAACCTTTCTGAACTGGAAGATTTGTTCGAGTAGACCGCCTGCTGCGGGGGTTGAATTTGCAGTTACACTATTACAAATACTGTAAACTTCCGAACATGAGTGCACAGCTTCCGGTTCCCCCCATGACTTTCAATCGTTGGGGCACGCCCGACGAATCAAAACCGCTAAGCCCCAGCGTTGTCAGACTGCTCCGCACCGCGCTCGGCATTCAGCAGGAGCAAACCCCCGGGGACGCCGAGGCGGACGTGGTGCTGTCCGAAGTGCGCTTGACCGAGGCGGATATCGCGGCATTAGGCGCACTCGTTGGCCCCGGATACGTGACCTGCGAATACGCGCACCGGCGCGGGCGAGCCCGCGGGAAATCCTACCCGGACCTGCTGGATTGGCACACCAAAAAGACCATCGACGCCCCCGACGCCGTGATCGCGCCCGGCACCGAGGAAGAGGTGCTGAGCGTCCTTGAATATTGCTCCGAGGCGGACATCGCGGTAATCCCATTCGGGGGTGGCACGAGCGTGGTCGGCGGGCTCACCCCGGTGTCCGGCGGGCATCGCGCCGTGCTCAGCCTTGACCTCACCCGCTTTGACAAACTCGAGGATGTGGACGCCGAATCGGGGCTGGCCACCTTTGGCGCCGGCATGTTCGGCCCGCAGGCGGAGCTGGAATTGGCCAAGCACAACCTGCAGCTCGGGCACTTTCCGCAGTCCTTTCCGTACGCCACCATCGGGGGTTACGCCGCCACCCGCTCCTCCGGGCAGCACTCCGCGGGGTACGGGCGTTTCGATGAAATGGTGCACGCCCTGACCGTGGTCACCCCCACCGGGATTCTGCAGCTCGGCGGGGACTCCCCGGCCTCCGCGGCGGGCCCCGACCTGCGGGAGCTATTCCTCGGCTCGGAGGGCACGTTGGGCGTGATCACGCGGGTGCGGTGCCGGGTGCACCCCGTGCCCGAGGCGAAACGCTACGAGGCGTTTCGGTTTCCCAATTTCGAAGCGGGGGCGCGCGCCGTGCGGCTGGTTGCGCAGCACGGCACCGGCCCGAGCATGATCCGGCTTTCGGACGAGATTGAGACCAGCTTGAACCTGAGCTCCCCCGACGGGATGGCCGGCGGCGCGGCGACGTCGGGTTGCCTGTGCTTGACCATGTTCGAGGGCACTCCGGAGCACGCGGCCGCGCGGCACGATGAGACCCGCAAGCTTTTACTGGAGGCCGGCGGCACCTCGCTCGGGGAAGGCCCGGTGCGCGCCTGGGAGCGGGGACGCTTCGGCGCTCCCGTTTTCAGGGACGCGCTTCTCGACGTCGCTGGGGTCTGCGAAACCCTCGAAACCGCGACGACGTGGGCAAACATTCACCGCCTTAAAACGGCCGTTGGGCGGGCGCTCGCTACCTCGCTAACCAAGCACGGAACCATGGCCGTGGTGATGTGCCACATCAGCCACGTATACGCCACGGGCTGTTCCCTGTACTTCACGGTGGTGGCAAAGCAATCGGAACACGCCCACGAGCAATGGGCGGCGGCGAAACGCGCGGCCAGCGAGGCGATCGTGGCCCACGGCGGGACCATCACCCACCATCACGCCATTGGCACTGATCACCGCCCATATATGCAATCGGAGATCGATCCGCTTGCCGTAACCATCCTACGGACGGTAAAAAACACACTCGACCCGGCGGGCATTCTGAACCCCGGCAAACTCATCCCATAGGAGGCGCAACACCCAATGCTCAAACGGATTGCACTGCTCACAAACCCCTCGGCGGGGAAAGGCACGGCGCTTGGAATCGCGGACGTCGCACTGCGGCGGTTCCAGGAGCTGGGCGTCGAGGTGATCAGTGATACCGGCACCTCGAAGCAAGCCTCCGCCAAGCTCATTGAAAGCGCGCTGGCAAGCTCGGTGGATGCGTTAGTGGTGTGCGGCGGCGATGGCATGGTCAACCTGGCGCTGCAACAGCAGGCCTTTCATGACATGCCCCTGGGCATAATCCCCGCCGGCACGGGCAATGACCACGCCCGCAATTACGGCATCCCCCTCGACCCCGCGGCGGCGGCCGAGGTGGTGGCCCGCGGCAAGACCAAAACCACCGACCTTGGCAAGCTCACCTCGGGTGTCGACCCCGAAACCAGCATGATCTTTGGCACCATCGCCTGCCAGGGTTTCGACTCGTTGACTAACGCCCGCACCAATCGCATGCGGTGGCCCACCGGCAATAGCCGCTACGTGCTGGCCGCGTTGCTCGAGTTTGCCAGGTTTCAGAAGATCCCCAGCCACATCTTTGTCGAAGGCGAGGATGCGCCGCGGGAGTTGGACCTTACCCTGATCGCCGTGGGCAATACCTCGTCCTATGGCGGCGGCGCAGTCATTTGCCCCAAGGCGGACCCCACCGATGGGTTGCTCGACGTCACCATGATCCGGTGCATGTCCAAGTTCGCCGCCTTGTGCAAACTCAATACCTTTTTCCAGGGCCGGAAGCACGATCAGGCGGCCGAGGTGATCACGCTGCGCACCAAGAAAATCCGCATCGAAATGGACCGGCCCATCCCGTCCTACGCGGACGGCGAATTCTTTGGCAATACCCCGGTCGAGGTGGAGGTATTGCCGGGCGCGGGCCGCTACCTGGTGCCCTAACCCCCGCAGGGCTATTGCTTGGGCTCGGGCTTGACCATCGGGAAGAGCACGGTCTCGCGGATGCCCAGGCCGGTCAGGGCCATAAGCAGGCGATCGATGCCCATGCCGGCACCCGCCGTGGGGGGCATGCCCTGTTCCATGGCGGCCAGGAAGTCCTCATCCAGCACCATTGCTTCCTCGTCGCCGCCGGCGGCAAGCCGCGCTTGGTCCTCGAAGCGTTCCCGCTGCACCACGGGGTCGACGAGCTCCGAATATCCGGTCGCCAGTTCGAACCCTCGAACATACAGATCCCACTTTTCGGTCACGCCCCGCTGGCTGCGGTGCTGCCGGGTCAGCGGCGAGGTTTCCACCGGGAAGTTCCGCACGAATACCGGACCATAAAGCTGGTCTCCGCACAAATGTTCCCAGATTTCCTCGACGAGTTTCCCGTGGCCCCAGCCGCCTTTCGCAGGCACGGCGACACCCACGACGTCGGCAAGCGCCTTGAGCTCGGCGACGGTCGAATCCACCGTAACCTCGGGCTGACCTGGGTGTTTGCGGGCGAGCGCCGCATTGAGGGAGGGGTACATTTCCATGCTGGGCCACTCGCCGCCGAGGTCGTATTCGGTGCCGTCGGCCAGCGTCACCACCGTGGAACCGAACACTTCTTCGGCCACCGCTTGGATCAGATTCTTAACGGTTTCGGCGCAATCATCGTAGGTTCCCCACGCCTGGTAGGTCTCCAACATGGCGAATTCGGGGCTGTGGGAGGAATCCACGCCCTCGTTCCGGAAATTGCGGTTCACCTCAAACACGCGATCGATTCCACCGACGACGCAGCGCTTGAGGTACAGCTCGGGGGCGATGCGCAGGTAAAGGTCGATGTCCAGCGCATTGGAGTGCGTTTCAAACGGACGTGCGGCCGCGCCACCGTGCAGGGTTTGCAACATCGGCGTTTCCACCTCCACAAAGCCCTCACCCTCGAGGTGATGGCGCAGCGCACGCATCACCTTGATGCGCGTCATGGCGTTCGTGCGGGCCTGTTCGCGCATGATCAGATCCGTGTAGCGCTGTCGAACACGCGTATCTTCGCTCATCTCTTTGTGCGCCACGGGCAGCGGGCGTAGCGACTTCGCCGCCATCACCCACTCGCTCGCCATCACCGACAGCTCGCCGCGCCGCGAAGAAATCACGCGCCCGGTCACGGAAACAAAATCACCAAGATCCACATCCGCTTTCCAATCCGCCAGGCGTTCCGCGCCGATCTCGGCGAGCGAAAGCATCGCTTGCACTTTCGTACCGTCGCCGTCCTGCAGCGTGGCAAAGCACAACTTGCCGGTATTGCGCACAAAAATCACGCGCCCAGCGATAGACACCACGTCCTGCGTTTCCGCACCTACACCGAGGTACGTCACCCCGTCCCGCTTTTCGACGCCCCCCTCTTCCGGCGTTGCCACATACAGCTGACGTAGCTGCTTTAGGGAATGTGTTCGAGGCACCGAGACGGGATATGCCTCGCCTTTTTCCTGCAACCGGGCGCGCTTTTCGCGGCGGATCCGAAGCTGCTCTGGAATCTCGTTGGTGGCAGAAGAGTTGTTCGCGTCGTTCACGGTTGTTAAGGGTAGCCGATAGCTGCCCACAGGCACGAACCTTGAAAAGTGATATCACTTTAAGGTAATCTGATATCACATTATTCAGCTCGCAGAAAGGGCATCACATGACCACGGGCCTAGACCTTCAAAACGCCCCCGACCCCGTGGGGCACACAGGCGCCGCCGTCGACCTCACCGAAAAACCCGCCTGGAGCGCCGGCGCCGGAGCGACCGGACTGGCGATAATTCTGGCCATCCTGCTCCCCGGCATTGCCATCCTGGGCTTTATGTCTTCCGTGGCGGCCGGCGAACCTAACCCGATCCTGCTGCCGGTGATCATCATCCTCGGCCTCTGCGGCCTCCTCGTGCTCACCATGATCCGAGTGGTCAGCCCGGGACACACGCTGGTGGTCCAATTCTTCGGCCGCTATGTGGGCACCTCGCACCGCACCGGCCTATCGCTGGTGGCCCCGCTATGCAGCACCAAAAGGGTCAGCGTCCGGGTGCGCAACTTTGAGACCAACGCCATCAAAGTCAATGACCTCAACGGCAACCCCGTAATCATCGGCGCCATCGTGGTGTGGCAGGTCGCCGACACCGCCAAGGCCACCTTCGCCGTGGAGAACGTCAACGAATTTATCTACTCGCAGGCGGAGTCCGCGCTGCGCCACGTGGCCACCACACACCCGTACGATTCCTCCGACCCGATCACCAACCCTTCGCTCTCCGGTTCGACCGACCTAGTGTCCACCGAATTGGCCAACGAGGTCGCCGCCCGCGCCGCGCTGGCCGGCTGCGAGATCATCGAGGCACGCATTTCCGCGCTCTCCTACGCCCCCGAGATCGCCCAAGCGATGCTGCAGCGCCAACAAGCCGCCGCGATTGTCGACGCCCGCGAAACTATCGTCGAAGGCGCCGTTTCGATGGTGCAAACCGCCCTCGAACAATTGGAACGCCGCGAGATCGTGGACCTCGATCCCGAGCGCCGCGCGGCGATGGTATCCAACCTGCTCGTGGTGCTGTGCTCCGATACCAATACGCAGCCCGTGGTCAATACCGGTTCCCTATATAACTAGCCCTCATGACCAGAAAAAACGTTCCACTCCGGATTGATCCCGCGGTTTACGACGCCATAGCCCGCTGGGCCGCGGACGATCTCAAGAGCGTGAACGCCCAGATCGAGACCATGCTGCGCGACAGTCTGCGTCGCGCCGGCAGGCTACCCCGCGACACCGGAGAAATCCCCCGCCGCGGGCGCCCACCCAAACACCCCAAAAACTAGCCAATCAACCAATCGTTCGGGGAAAACAGCTCGAAATGAACCCGCGCCGGACGTTCATTTTCCAGCTGTTCCCGAACATTCTGCAGGAACCGCGTGCCGCCGCACAGGTACACCTCCGCGCCCTCCGGGATCCGACCGGCCACGACCAAGCGCTCGCCATCGGCCCGGTAAAACGCCTCATGAGTGGCGTTCGGCAACCCCGCCACCAGCTGTTCCGTCTGGCTGCGCTGGGCATAGCTCTGCTCCGACTCATCCGCATGCAGCACCGTCACGCTCCGCTCCGGAGACACCGCGGACAACATGCCCACCATCGGTGTCGACCCAATGCCCTGCGAAATCAGCACCACCGGCGCGTCCCCCTCATCCAACACCAGTTCACCGGCGGGCAAGGTCACCTCAATCTCATCCCCGACCTGCAGGCGATCCCGCAAAAACGATGACACCTCGCCATCCCGCTCCACCGCGATCTGCCATTCCCCCGCGTCGGCGGCGACCAGCGAATACTGCCGCAGCTGGCGCGCGCCGTCGTCAAGCCGCACGCCTACGGACGTGTACTGGCCGGGCAAACCCGCCGTCAACTCCGCGCCGCGCAACGTGTACCTAGTGACCTTATCGCTCAAATCTTCGCGTGCGGCAATGGTGGCCGTGCGGAACACATCGCCCACCGCAACCCCATCGGAAGCGTACAACTCTTTCTCGTATTGAATCAGGACGTCCGCCATCAACCAGTACACGGCGTCCCATGCCGCGGCGACTTCGGGAGTCACGGCGTCGCCAAGCACTTCAACAATGGCTTCGAACAGGTGCTTGTGCACGATCGGGTACTGATCCTCGACAATGCCCAAGGACGCGTGCTTATGCCCAATGCGCGACAACATCGCCACCGGATCCGGCGCATCCGTGTCAACCAACATCGTGGCAAAGGCGGCTATCGACGACGCGAGCGCCTTCTGCTGGTCCCCCTGCCGCTGGTTACCTCGATTGAACGTATCTGCGATTAGCTCGGGATGGGCCGAAAACATTTTCTGATAAAACAGCGGGGTGATCTCATTGATATGCGCGCCAATCGCGGGCAGCGTCGCGCGCACAATCTCCGCGTGCTCCGGGGACAGCTTACGAATCTGGGTGTTGGGCTGGTGTTTCACAAACATGGGTGACAGTTACTCCTTGAGTACGAATTCGGCTGGATAACGCGCCTGAGCATCCGCAAGCAATTCCCCAAGAGTGATCTGGTCCAGGGACTGGTAAAACGCTTCCTTCGCATCGGCGAGTTTGATGCGCAGCAAACAGTCATGGCGAATAAACGGACACGGGTCCTCGGTGAAACAATCCACCATTTCGCTGTCGCCTTCCAAGGAGCGGATCAGCTTGCCGAGCCCCAGCGGGAACGCATCCTCGCGGATATACACCCCTCCGGAGCGCCCGCGCACGCTGCGGGCCACGCCGAGTTCCACCAATCGCGCCACAACTTTTGCCACATGTGCCTCCGACGCGTGAATATCGGCAGCCAACTTGGAAACAGTAAGCCGTTCCGACGGGTCGGCGACTCCCAACCGCATCACCAGTCTCATGCCGAGATCCGAAAACCGCGTCAAATGCACAAAAATCACCTTACCCAAAACATGTATTCTAAGTTCACCTTTTACGGGCGGCCGGGCGAAATCACGGCCTCAGCAGCACAAACCCACGCTAGGACGCACTCGGGACCAGCGGCTCAAACCTGGAAGCCCACCCCAAATGGGGTCACTGCCCGCGAGCAGCGCACGACACGTGACAATCGCATAAACATACGAACCTACTGCGCAGATCACCACAACAACGTCCGGCCGACACTAATACAAACTTTAATCCGAAAGCCAATAATCCAAACTCGCGCCGACCCAGCCCCGAGCCCCGCCCCCAGGATGCCCCTCCGCCGATTGGCGCGCTGTGGCGATAGGTTGTGTGCTGCGCATGAAATTTTTTACACACGAAACCCGGATTCTGTGTAATTTTCATCATCTGGGGCCGCCCAGGGCCGTCGGTGCGATATTTTTTACACAGATTTCGGGATTTTGATGTAAAAAATATCGGTAGACACCGTTCAACTCCAGTTTTGGCAATTGGTTGTGGGCGACCTACCACATCAAAATGGCGCACGAAACGGAATTCGCCTATGGTTCAACATGGGCAGTGGATTTCGAGAGCTTAGCGAGGCTGCCATGGCGCCGCGGGAAACGAGAAGCACGCAGGGAGTATATGCATGTATAAGCATTTGGCCTGAAAGACCGGCGTGAAGGGTTCAAACCTGAGCAAAAGGTAGCTCAAAGGGCTCAGACCCGAGCAAAAAGGCCGCGCGAAGAGTTCAAGCCGAGTGAAAACCCGGCGGCGGCAGGGGAAGCGAAGAAGTTAGGCCTGGTCGGCGAGGGATTTGAAGCCGATGCCGAGGGGGAGGCCGGCGTTGTCGCTCAAGGTGATGCCTTCGATGGAGGCGGTGATGAGCAAGCGAGCGTCGCCAAGTTCGGGGCCACGCACCTCCAGGGATTCGACGGTCAGTTCGGGGCTCGCGGCCAGCACGGCGCGGGCGGCGGCGAGGACGGCATCTTTCCCGCCTTCGGCAGCGTGGGCGCCGGCGGCAAGGGCGGCGGAAATGGCCAAGGCGGATTCGCGGCCGCCGGCGCTTAGCTCGCGGTTGCGCGGATCCAGAGCTAAACCATCGGGCTCCCGCAGGATCGGCACCCCGTGAACACGCAGGTCAAGGTTGAAATCGGTGATCATGTGCTGCGCCGCAAGCAAGAATTCGTAATCCTTCTCGCTCAAAAAGAGATCGGTGGGCGCAACGATATTCACCAGTTTGAGCAGCACGGTGAGCTCCTCGCCAAACCCACCATCACCACAAACACTAGTTCGAATACCGGAGGGAAAGAGGGCGCTGGAAGATAGCGCCAGCACGCAATCAACGTGGCAGTTGGCGGGGACGGCGGGGGAAGCGGCGTCGATAAGCGCGAGGACGGTGATGGAACCGGGAATGCGTTGGGCTTGCGCGATGCGGTACGCGGTGGCGGCATCGGGCGCCTCGGCGGGAACAAGCACAACGGGTTTGCCCAGCTTGCGGAATGCACGAACAACCGGGCGCACGGCGGCGATCTCACGGAATACGGTGTCGCCGCGTGGGGTAAATGTCATTGTTTTAAACCTCGCACCAAGCTCAGCAATAGTTCCTCGGGCAGCTCCGCCACCTGCAACAAGGCGTTGTATGCCGCGGCCAACCGCTCCCGGTATTCTGCGCCTACGAACTGGTATTCTAGCTCGCGCAGGAGCAATTCGCAGAGCGTGGCCCCGAGTTCGTCGCGGGAGGCCACCGCCCACACGTCCAGCGCGGGGTGGATGCGGGAAAAGGCGACGCTCACCACGTCCGGTGGCTGCAAGGGCGCCAAGCCGGGGCACGTATGTGCGAGGATCTTGCCGCGCAGCTGCGGGAGGGTTCCCACCGCGGAGACCACCGCCGCCTCCGTGGTCTCGGCGATAAGCACCATATCTACATCGCCATCGCCGCCGGAACGGGTCACGCGATGGCCGACATCAAGCAGGCGCCGCTCCAGCTCGGGGTCGGAACCCAGCACCCAGATGCGCATCCGTGGCGGCCGAGGCATCATTGTTGCAGGTTCTTCAGCAGGTCGGCCACGGAGACGCCTTGCTGATGTTCGTCACGCCGACGCCGGCCACCGCGGGCACGGGGCTTGGACGCCGCATGGGACACGGGTTGCACAACGGGTTCCGGGGCGGGGCGTTTCGGCCGCGGCGGTTCCGGCGGGGTGCTGCGATTGGCGGCCGCAGGGCGCACGGGTTCCGGCTGCGGTTTCGGGCTAGGAGCTGCGGCAGCGGGACGCGCGGTTTCCGGCTCCTGCCAAAACGAGTTTCGACGCCGCGACCGCAACGACGATTCCTCCTCCCGCGGCTGCGGTGCCGGTTGGGGCATACGAGACGATTGCGGGGGAACCGGTCGGGCCTCGGCGGCCGGAGTTGCGGGCCGAGCCTGCGGTTGCGGGCGCGCCTGAGGCTGCTGCGGTTGCGGACGCGGCGAAGCCTGCTGCGGGCGGGCCTGGGCGTTATAGGGCTGCGGGCGCGGTTGGCTCATGGGGTCCGAGACGGAAGGACCGGACGCCGCCCCGGCGGCTGCGGCGGCGGAGGTGCGGAACGGGGATTCCGAACCGTGCCTGCTGGAATCCTGGGACGGGGTGTTCTTTTCTATGCCGCCGGCGTCCCAACGCGTGGACGAGAACGCCCCGGAATTAAAGCGCGGCGCGGCGGTGGCTCCTGCCGTGCTCGGCCCGGCGGTCGGCTTGGCAAAGGGCTGCGCCAGGTATTCCGGCTTTTTGGCCAAGGGTTCGCTGATAAAGGAATCTTCCACGTCCACTTCCACGGGTTCGGGAACCACGGGGATGAGCGCTTCGGCCTCCTTAGACAGGCTCGCGCCGCCTTGAGAGCTGTCCAATTCGATTGCGGGCAAGCGGCGCGCCTCGGCTTTGAGGGCGGCGGGCTCGTAGGCGAGCATCACGCCAGAAAGCTCCTCCAGCTGGCTGCGCATCGCGTCGAGCTGGCTGCGGATACCTTCCAGGGTTTCTTCACGCTGCTCATTGAGTTGGCGTTGGTAATCTTGCTGTGCTCTCAGCCGATCGGCATCGATGCTGCGCTGGTTTTTCAGTAGTTCTTCATCATATTGTTTGCGTTTGTTTGCAACGAGGAATCCTGCGACGACACAAGCCCATAATGCGGTAAGCATGGCCACTTTCAGGACATCAGAACTGCCCGAGAATAGCCCAATCACTCCTGCGAGAAGGGCTAAGGCCACCATTACGACCATGAGTATTTGGCCGAGGTCGATTCCCCGCTTCGGCTTGGTCCCTGGTACGTCTCTGGTGCTCATGGCTACCAACTTTAGCCAATGGATTCCGCATCTGTGGGAGGTGGAAGGGTGCAGGCGCGTTCCAAATAGACGCCGGCGGCGGATAAGCTGATGCCACCCAAAAGGCTAGCTAAGACGCCAGCAAGGTCTTCGTTGGCCGCCAGGAGCTGCCCGGCGTTTGGAACTACGTAGCTGGCAAGACCCAAATAAGCGCCTCCCACGACCGCCCCGGTCCAGGCGGAAGCGCGCCCGATGGCGAACCACATCGCCGCACGTAAAGGGTCCAATTGAGTGCTTCCAAAACCAATTGTGCCCCCCTCAATATGGCCGCGTACCTTCCACGCCAAAACCACACACAGGATCGTCATAAGCCAAAGGGTGATAGACACCGTGACGGGGATGGCAAAAAGCTCCTCATAGAAGCGCCACGTTAAGATTCCGGACACCGCCGAGACGAAAAAACCGACGGCAAAAAGATGCGACACGCGTGTCTGCGTCATACCCACTCCTTTGCCACCATTGCGATTCCGGAGGTATCCAGCCCGGCAACCAACTCCGCTACCCGGTATCCACCCAACACCGCTTCCGGCTCCACCGCAAGCCACGGCACCAATACGAAGGCCCGCGCGGCGGCGTGCGGATGCGGCAACCGCAGCTCCTCAGTATCCGAGCGCACCTCCACACCGTCCACCACGCAGGTAACAAGGTCCACGTCGAGGGTCCGCGGGCCCCAGCGGGTGGCGCGACGTCGATAAGCGGCGTCTTCGAGGGCGAGCCCCGCGCGCAATAATTGCACGGGCGTGCGGGAGGTTTCCACGATCAGGATCGCGTTGTAAAAGTCCGGCTGCTCCACCCCTCCCCACGGCGGCGTGGCATACAACGGCGACACCGCCACCACAGACTCCCCCAAACCCGCCACCACGCCACGCAGGTTCGCGGCGCGATCGCCCAGGTTAGAGCCTATGGAAAGCACGGCGCGCATCAGCTTCTCCTTGCCGTCACCGAAACATCAGCGAAGGTGTGCGGTATCGGCGCGTTCGGTTTATGCACCGTCACCTCCACCGCGTGCATGGGAAAACGCGCGCGCAATGTATCCGCGATCTCGGCGGCCACAGTTTCGATCAGATTGCGCGGCGGCCCAGTGACCACGGCGACGGCGATGTCCGCGATTTCCGCGTAATTGATGGTGCCGGCGAGGTCATCGGTGGCGGGGAAGCGCACCCAGCATGTCACATCCACGCGGAAGGTTTGCCCCTCGCGCCGTTCCTCCGGGAACACGCCGTGGTAGCCGTACGCCTCCAGGCCGGTCAGGGTGATGCGGTCAGCCACGGCAGCCTCCCCATTGCCAGGCAACGTCCACGGCGGCGCGATTAGCGGGGATTTCGTGTACGCGCACGCCCCAAGCGCCGGCTTGGGCGGCCAAGGCGCTTACGGCGGCGGTTGCGGCGTCCGATCCGGAGAGGAAACGTTTGCGCGAGGCCCCCACCAGCACGGGGTAGCCGAGCGCGATCAATTGGGGCAGCGCGCGGAGAAGCGCCCAATTGTCCACCGGCGTTTTTGCAAAGCCCAGGCCGGGGTCCAAAATAAGCTTATCGACGCCCGCCCCTACCGCACGCTCCACCAAGCGCTGCAGGCCCACAGTCACATCCGCCACCACGTCGGATTCATTGTGGGCGCTGCCCGCGGCATCGCCGAAACGTTCGGTCTGCCAGTGCATCAAACATGCGGTCGCCTGCGTCTCCGCCATGACGCGCAACATATCGGGGTCCGCGAGCCCGCCGGACACATCGTTGATCAGGTGCGCGCCCGCCTCCACCGCGGCGGCCGCCACGCTGGCGCGCATGGTATCCACGCTGGTGGGAATGCCGGCGTGGCTCAGGGCGCGAATCACGGGGATCACGCGGGAACGTTCCAGCTCCGCCGTAACGCGGACCGCCCCGGGGCGGGTCGATTCACCGCCGACGTCGATCAGGTCCGCGCCTTGCTCCATCATGGTCTTGGCGTGGGCCACGGCCCGTTCGGGGTCGAGCCAATTGCCGCCGTCCGAAAAGGAATCGGTGGTGACATTGAGGATCCCCATGACTTGGCAGCGCATGGCTAGCTCCCCCGAATCAGGCTGAGCACCTCAGCGCGGGAGGCGGCATTACGTTGGAAAAGGCCCCGGACCGCCGAGGTAGTGGTGGTGGTGCCGGGCTTGCGAATGCCCCGCATGGCCATGCACAGGTGCTCGCACTCGATGACCACGATCACGGCTTGGGCGCCGAGCTTATCCACCAGCGCGTCCGCCACTTGGGAAGTGAGCCGCTCCTGCACCTGCGGGCGCTTGGCAAATAGGTCCACCAAGCGGGCCAGCTTGGACAGGCCGGTGACCTGCCCGGAACGGCCCGGAATATAGCCGATATGGGCCTTGCCGTAAAAGGGCACGAGGTGGTGTTCGCAGGTGGAATAGATGGGGATATCCCGCACCAGGACCAGCTCCTGGTGGTTTTCAGAGAAGGTCTTGTTCAGCACCTCCGTCGGGTCCGTGTGCAGGCCCACAAACATTTCCGCATAGGCGCGGGCCACGCGCGCGGGCGTGTCTTGCAGGCCCTCCCGGTCTGGGTCCTCCCCGACGGCGAAAAGCAGCTCGCGGACGGCGGCTTCGGCGCGGGCCTGATCAAACACAGCTTCGGACATCTACTTCTCGTCTTCCCGTTCGATCTGGTCGGTGCGCTCGGGGTGCTCCGGCTGCTCATTTTCCGGCAACCGGAAACCGATCTCCTCCTGCGGCTGCTGCTGTCGCTGCTGCTGGGGGGCGGGCTGGTAGGAGCCCAACGAACCCGGGTGACGGCCATATTGCTGCTGCGGCGGCGAAGTCGGGTGCGAACCATTCGCCGGCGGCCAACCGGGCACCACCCAATCCGAAGGCGGCTGGCTGCCGCCATAGGTGCGCTGCGGCTGTTGTTGCTGCGGCGGCGCGTCGGATCCTTGGTCCTGGGGTTGTTGGTCTTGGTTGCCCTGGGCTTGGTGAGGCTGCGCACCCGGGCGCGGCGGACCGAGGCGCGACGGGCCGCCAAATTGCTGCCGCTGCTGCGCCAATTCCGCCGCCCGCTTCTCGCGCGCGGCCTTGCTGGCCTCAAGGATGCTGAACTTCTTCGGGGGCTCCTCGCCGCGTTCGATGGCCAGCTCCGTAGGGGTCTTTACCGGATCGCGATCCTTCTGGCCGGGGAACCATTCGTTTTCACCGGGGAATACCTCGATGCGTTCGCGCGGCGTTATACCTTCGAACAAAGCCTCGAGGTCGGGGCGTCGCAAAGTTTCCTTTTCCAACAACTTTTCGGCGAGGCGGTCGAGCACGTCGCGGTTATCGCGCAGGATATCGTAGGCCTCTTGGTGGGCCAAGCTAATCACGTGGCGGACCTGATCATCGATGGTCGCGGCCACCGTCTGGGAATACTCAATGCGCTCCCCCATGCCCGGCATGTGGCCGAAGGGACTGCCCTGCTCTTCGCCATATTTCACGGTGCCGATGGAAGGCGACATGCCGTACTCCGTAACCATCGCGCGGGCGATCTTCGTGGCCTGCTCGATGTCATTCGACGCCCCCGTGGTGGGCTCGCCGAACACCAATTCCTCCGCCGCGCGGCCGCCCATGGCGAACACGATGCGTGCGAACAATTCGGCGCGGTTATACATCCCCTTATCGTCCTCATCGGCCGTCATTGCGAAACCGCCGGTGCGGCCGCGGGCGAGGATGGTCACCTTATATACGCGCTCGATATCCTTCATGGCCCAGGCGGCGAGGGTGTGCCCGCCCTCGTGATACGCAGTGACCTTCTTCTCCTTCTCGGAGATCACCTTGCTACTGCGGCGCGGGCCGCCAATCACACGGTCCGTAGCCTCCTCCAGCGCATCCGCCGTAATCACCGTGCCACCGATGCGGGCGGTAAGCAGCGCGGCCTCATTCAACACATTCGCCAGGTCCGCGCCCGACATCCCGGCGGTGCGCTTCGCCAATGCGTGCAGGTCCGCATCCTTAGCAAAAGGTTTCCCCTTGGCGTGTACTTCCAGGATCTGCTCGCGGCCCTTGAGGTCCGGGTTGGACACGGGGATCTGGCGGTCGAAGCGGCCCGGGCGAAGCAGCGCCTGGTCGAGGATATCCGGGCGGTTGGTGGCGGCGATCAGGATCACGCCTTGGCGGTCGCCGAAACCATCCATCTCCACGAGGAGCTGGTTCAAGGTCTGCTCGCGCTCGTCGTGTCCGCCGCCCATGCCGGAGCCACGTTGGCGGCCCACGGCGTCGATCTCATCAACGAAAATAATGCAGGGGCTGTTTTCCTTCGCCTGCTTAAATAGGTCACGCACGCGGGAGGCGCCGACGCCCACGAACATTTCTACGAAGTCGGAACCGGAAATGGAATAGAACGGCACCCCAGCCTCGCCCGCGACGGCGCGCGCAAGGAGGGTTTTACCCGTGCCGGGCGGGCCGAACAACAGCACGCCACGGGGGATTTTGGCGCCCAAAGCCTCGTAGCGGGCGGGGTCTTGCAGGAAATCCTTGATCTCGTGGAGTTCGTCCACAGCTTCGTCCGCACCGGCCACGTCCGCAAACGTGTTTGTGGGCATGTCCTTGGTTAATTCCTTGGCGCGGGAGCCGCCGAACCCGAACATGCTCATGCCGCCGCCCTGCACGCGGCTGAACACCCACATCATTAACCCGAAGATAATGAGAATGGGCAGCATGGTGGTGATGAGCGTGTAAAAGAAACCCTCACGAGTCACCGAGGTGGTGTATTTCTCGGTTTCGGCGCTGGCGACTTTATCAAAAATCAGCGGGGCCGTCCGGGCTGGATAATCCGCAATGATTTCCTTGACGCCTTCGCGCTCATCAACGGTGATTTCCTTTTTCAGCTTTAATCGGAGGCGCTGTTCGCGGTCCTCGATTTTGGCTTCCGCAACGTTTTTCAATTCCAGTTGTTTGATCGCAACTGAGGTATCCACGCGTTGGAAGCTCCGGGAATCATCCGTTAGCACAGTAATTGCGAACAAGGTCATAAGGACCACGGCAGCGATACCGCCGTACTTCAGCAATTTCTTGTTATCCATGGGGCTGCCGCTCGGGGGCCTTTCTACTTAGCACACGCATCATTTACTTTACGTAACGCGTTCCCAGCCTACTTCGTTCCTTCGTACACCGTGCAACGCCGTGCCAGCTACACCTGACGCTTTCGCCGCGTGTTCACGTGTATCAACCGAAAATGCGCTATGACAATAGCTTTTTGTTATGCAACGGGCAGAAACAAAAATCTAAGCTAGACTCTGGTCATTTCACTCTAACAACGTAAGCATGAGAGAACCTAGCCGTGAATGCTGTCGCACAAAAACTCCTTTTGTGGGTCCTTGTGATTTCCACAATGGTGATGATCCTCAACGAAACCCTCTTGGGTGTCGCCCTACCGACCATTTCGGAGGATTTCCACGTCACCGCCGCAACAGTACAGTGGCTGACCACGGGTTTCCTATTGGTTATGGCGATTGTAATCCCGCTGACAGGCTGGCTGCTACAACGCTTTTCCACCCGCACCATGTTCGTCGCCGCCCTCGCCCTGTTCACCCTCGGCACGGTGACCTCCGCCCTCGCACCGGTGTTTGGGGTGTTGCTACTCGGACGCATGATCCAAGCGATCGGCACCGCAATCATTATTCCGCTCCTCATGACGGTCGCGCTGACTATCGTGCCACCGGAACGCCGGGGTGCCACGATGGGTCTGATAGGCGTCGTCATTTCCGTTGCACCTGCGTTGGGGCCCACCGTGTCCGGCGTAATCCTGAGCACGTTTACGTGGCACTGGCTGTTCTGGCTGATCCTGCCGATCGTTCTACTATGCTTGGCGGTGGGCGCTCGCTATACCCACAACGTGTCAGAACATACGCACACGAAACTTGACGTGGCATCCATTCCCCTGTCCGCGGTGGGTTTTGGCGGCGTCGTCTATGGCCTCTCCCAACTTGGCGACGCCGTGGAACACCACAACCCAACACCGTTTATCGTTCTAGCGCTCGGCGTAGTCTTTGTTGGTGTCTTTGTCTTCCGCCAAATCAAACTCGGCAAACGCGGCGAAGCCTTGCTGGACATGCAACCGTTCCGCTTTCCGGTGTTCCGAGTCGCCGTGATCGCCATCGGCTGCAGCATGGGGGTGCTCCTAGGCACAGCGGTGGTGCTGCCCTTCTTCCTACAAAACGCACTAGGCGCATCCGCGCTGGCCACAGGCCTGCTGATGCTGCCCGGAGGGCTCCTGCAAGGGTTGGTCAGCCCTGGGATCGGCCGGCTTTACGACTCTATCGGTCCCCGCCGCCTAGTTATCCCCGGTGCCGTCGGGCTGCTCACCGCCTCAGTCGCATTATCCCTGTTGGGTACGGGCACCAGCCTGTATGTGGTGCTGGCATGCCACATGCTCCTGTGCCTGAGCTTGGCCTTTGTAATGACCCCCATGATGACCGACGGTTTGAGCGTTCTCCCCCAACAGCTTTACAGCCACGGATCCGCCATCTTAAACACCCTGCAGCAATTGGGCGGCGCGGCGGGCACCGCCCTGCTCGTTGCCACCATGACTATTGCCGCCCAGAATGCCGGTTCGGCCTCTGCCACGGATACCGACAGTTCCGTTCTTGCCCGCGAAGTCGCCACCGCCGCCGGCACCTCCACCGCCTTTATGGTTGGCGCTGCCCTGGCCCTTATCGCGTTAGTGACCACCTTGTTCACCAAATCCCGCCCGGCGTCCCCCGCCGCCGCGTAGGGTTTATGCCTTGGTTGCTTGCGGGGAGGCGGGTTGGCCTCGGTAGGTAGGCGGGCGGACCTCGGCGGGTTGGCCGGCGGGCCTCGGCGGGTGAGTTGGCTGGCCGTAAGCGCGCTGTGGCGATAGGTTGTGTGCTGCGCATGAAGTTTTTTACACACGAAACGCCGATTCTGTGTAATTTTCATCATCCGGGGCCGCCCAGGGCCGCCAGCGCGATATGTTTTACACAGATTTCGGGATTTTGATGTAAAAAATATCGGTAGACACCGTTCAACTCTGGTTTAGGCAATTGGTTGTGGGCGACCTACCACATCAAAATGGAGCAATTAAGGGAAGTTGGCCATAGTCGACTAAGGGTAGCGGATTTCGAGGGCTTAGCGGGGCTGCTACGACGAAAGTTTTCTATTGGCCAAAATATATGGTTTTATATGCGCTACTGGGTCACAAGCTGCGGGCCCAGAATTAGGATTTGCCGGTATCGAGGTGGCGAATCCTGTCGGGTTTCTAGCGCCACCAATCTCACGGCGCCAACCTTTGCGCCACATATTATAACTTCATAGCTTTTGCCAAAATCTACCGAGCATCAGAGCTTCAACCACGCAGAAGTGCAGAACACATCTTGCACCTTGACTCGTTGAGCGGCGGACCGTCGGTGAGCGGCGGACCGTCGGTGGCGATGGCACAAACCGGGTGATCGGCGGGCCGTCGAGTGGCTGACAGGGCGCTGTGGCGATAGGTTGTGTGCTGCACATGAAGTTTTTTACACACGAAACGCCGATTCTGTGTAATTTTCATCATCCGGGGCCGCCCAGGGCCGCCAGCGCGATATTTTTTACACAGATTTCGGGATTTTGATGTAAAAAATATCGGTAGACACCGTTCAACTCTGGTTTAGACAATTGGTTGTGGGCGGCCTACCACATCAAAATGACGCAATTACGAGAATCCGGCCATGGTTCAACATGGGTAGCGGATTTCGAGGGCTTAGCGGGGCTGCTACGGCGAATGTCAAAATGGCGGGCCGCCCCACTAAACCAGAACCCCGCCTAGCCGGTTATTCGCCGGCGTAGACGCGGGAGTGGAGGGTGCCCACGAAGGGGAGGTCGCGGTAGCGTTCTGCGTAGTCCAGGCCGTAGCCGATGACGAATTCGTTGGGGATGTCGAAACCAATGTCGAACAGGGTGACCTTGGTTTTTACCGCTTCCGGCTTGCGCAGGAGGGTGACCACTTCGAGGGATTTGGGGCCGCGGTTGCGCAGGTTCTTCACCAGCCAGGAAAGGGTAAGGCCGGAATCGATGATGTCTTCGACGATCAGAACGTTTTTGCCCTTGATGTCACGATCCAAGTCCTTGAGGATGCGCACCACGCCGGAGGAGGTGGAGGCGTTTCCATACGAGGAGACTGCCATGAATTCCAGCTGGCTCGGGATGCTCAGCGCGCGGGCGAAGTCGGTGATAAAGAAGGCGGCACCTTTGAGCACGCACACGAGGATGAGGTCGTCCGGTTCGTCGTGGTAGTGTTCGGATACTCGGTCGGCAAGCTCCTGGATACGGTGTTTCAGCTGCTCTTCACTGATCAAAACCGATTCGATGTCGTTACCGTAGCGCTCTGTGGGGACGTTGAAGTCTTTGGTGTCGTGCATGGTGTGGTGGGCACCCTTCGAAAAATCAGCGGTCACGCGTTGAATGAGACACTGAAAGAATGCCACCTCTTCGCCGAACAGCCAAGCCTTGTGCACCAACTAATACCTCGCCTTGGCCGTGCCAGTCCGTGACCAGGCGCTCGATAGCGGAGATGGTGTCGCCTTTCACCTGCGCATTATGGTGATGTAACCACGCGGCGATGAGTTGCCTGCGGCGCGCTGGGTGAACTTGCAATTCGGCAATTTCGAGGGTGTCTCCCACCACGATGCCCTCCTGCACAAACGAGTGTGCGAGCGCAGCGTCAGCGGCGGCTTGCGCAAAGGCGGGAACGCAATCTCCGCCGATGATTTCGTTTAACACCGGCAACACCTGTTTGCGCAGCGCCACCCGGCGGAAACGGGTGTCTTCATTATGCGGATCCCGCCAGTATTCGAACCCCAGTTCCTCACACGCCGCGACCGTGTCGGCCCGCCGCACCCCCAGCAGGGGCCGCACGATATTGCCCCGGCGCGATTGCATGCCGGTCACGCGGCCGCGCAGCGCGCTGAGCAGCAGGGTTTCGGCCTGATCGTCCATGGTGTGCCCCACCCATATATCCCGCCCGGCGGCGAATTCTTCCAAGGCGGCGTACCGGGAGCGGCGGGCGGCGGCTTCCATGCCTTCGTCGGCGGTCGGGACGTCGATACGCACGATGGTGCTGGGGCAACCACAGCGGGCGGCAAGAGCGGCGGCGTGTTGCGCGACCTCGGCGCTGCGTTTCTGCAGGTCATGGTCAATGATCACGGCGTGCGCAGGCGCCCCTTCGGCGCGGGCGGCGGCCACAAGCGCGACGGAATCCGGACCGCCGGAAAGGCCGATGATCGGAACCGGCCCCTCCGCAAATGGTCGAACAGCCAGGCGAACGCGAAGGAAGGCGGGGCTGACGCGGGGCCAAAACGGCGCGGTCATCGCAACGCGGTGGTGAGGGCATCGAGGGCGGCGCGAGCGGCCAACACTTCGGAGCCATTAGAGATCAATGCGAACGTGTAAACCACACCTTCTTTCGAAGTAACGGTTCCGGCTAACGACGACGTGTCCGTCAGCGTGCCCGTCTTCGCGCGCACCCAGCCCTCGCCGTCCGTATCGTTAAATCGGGTTTTCAGGGTGCCGGTGCCGCCCGCCACGGGGAGCGTGTAAATCAGGTCGCGCAATTGGTCGCTTGTCACGGCCTTTAACATGATGTTATCCAGGATTTTCGCGGTGAGCAGGTTGTCCGTGGACAGGCCGGAGCAATCCTCCACCTTGGCGCCCGTGAGGTCGATACCGTTTTCTTTGAGCACCTTGGTCACGGCGCTCGGCGGGTTGGTGCCACCGGAGGAATCCACCGCCAGCGCCACCTCGCGGCCGATGGACTCGGCGACCACATTGTCGCTCTCCAGCATCATATGGCGCAGCCGTTCAAACAGGGGTTTGGATTCGATGCTGGTCAGCTCCTTGCCCTCGGAGCCGCTGGTATACCCAAAGCTGGTGGCGCCGATGCGATCCGCCACGCCCTTAGCCACGTCCAGCCCGGGCGTCGCGGAACGCGGGCTTTGCTCAAGCATCACGGGCTCCATGGGCGCGATAAACCCGGCGCCGATATCGGCGGGGTCCCACGACGGATGCATGGGCTCCCACTTCCACGCGCTGGTATCCACCAGCACCTGGTCCGCGTTTCCGGCGGCCGCGGCAAGCTTATCCAGGTCTTCCTCGTCGAGCTGCACGTCCCCGCCGCCCTGGATCACCACCGTAGAATCGTTTTCCTGCACGAGTTTAGTGTGCACCTTATGGTCGTGCGGCAATTTCAGCAACGCGGCCGCCGCGGTAAGCACCTTCATCGTTGAAGCCGGGCGCGCCGGCGTGTTGTCCTCCTTGCTCCACAGCGTTTCCCCGGTGGAAGCGTTGGAGATCCTGCCCACAAACTCGCCAAGCGCGGGGTCGCCCAGCAGCTCGTCGAGGTTTTTCGGCGGTTCGCCGGTGTTGTCGGCCTTCTGCACAACCTGTTTCACCACGGGAATCGCTATTGGTGGGTCGTGTTGGATGGCTTTCTGCTCGGCGGCTTTAAAGCCGGCGTATCCGGCGACCGAACCGACGCCGAGCATTGCTACCACCACTGTGGCCGCCCACCATTTTGATCCTGCCATGCTAGCTTTCTCCAATCGGTCCCGACATTTCCACCCAGGGTAGACAGCGCTAGGATAGTCGGGAAACCAAAACCTTTCTGAGTTGTAAGGACGTGCGCTATATGAGCATTGAAGTCACCATTGAAATCCCTAAGGGATCCCGCAACAAGTACGAGGTAGACCACGAATCCGGGAAAGTGTACCTCGATCGCTACCTGTTTACCCCTATGGCCTACCCACTCGACTACGGTTTCATTGATCACACCCTCGGCGAGGACGGCGATCCGCTGGACGCCCTCGTGATCCTGCCGGAGCCCGTGTTCCCCGGCGTGATCGTCAAGGCGCGCCCGGTTGGCGTGTTCAAGATGACGGACGAGGCCGGCGGCGATGACAAGCTGTTGTGCGTTTTGGATGACCCGCGCTGGGAGCACTTCCAGGACGTCGCCGACGTTTCCGCGTTCCTCCGCGATGAGATCGAACACTTCTTCGTCCACTACAAGGACCTCGAGCCGAACAAAGAGGTGACCGGTTCCGGCTGGGGTGACCGCGCCGAGGCCGAGCGCATTTATGACGAAGCCGTCGCCCGGTACGGAAAGTAGTGTGAGTTACGTCATGCGTTCCGTTTCCGTCACCGAAGTCCCCTCCGGCGTTCAGCTTATCGACGTCCGCGAAACCGACGAATTCAGCACCGGCCACGCCGCAGGTGCCCGCAATATACCGATGTCCGAGTTTCCCGGCCGCGTCGCCGAGGTAGACGCCGACCAGGATATTTACGTGATTTGCCAAGCCGGCGGCCGCTCCGCGCAGGTTTGCGAATACCTGATCGCCCGCGGCCTCGACCCCATCAATGTTACGGGCGGGACCGGGGCGTGGATCGCCGCCGGCCTACCCACGGAGTAGCTGGGTTCCCCCTCGATGGCGCCGCCGCTAAGACCCTCGGTCCGACGCCGGCCCATCGGGGCACTCATTGGGTTCTATTACCCCTTTCCAAGTGCAAAAATAGATTAATTCATGGGTTAACTCCAGTAATTCGGTTGCCCCGAGTTTCGCGGCTACGATTGGGGCCATGGGTTCCCATTCGCTTGATATCCCGTCGGATTTGCTGGCCTCCCCGTCGTTTCAGCTGGAGCGCCTGCGCCGACGTACGCGCGACCGTGTCGAAGCTGTGCTCGCCAAGGATGACACCTCGTTGCGCGGTTATTGGGTGCTCACCTGTTTGACGTCCGATGACGCCGCCAGCCAAACAACCTTGTGCAGCATCCTCGGCATGGACGCTTCCGATATGGTCCGGCTTCTCGACGCCCTGGAGGCCCGCGGTTGGTGCAAACGTACCCGCGATCCGAAGGACCGGCGCCGCCAGATTGTGGCGGCCACGAAAAAGGGCCGGAATGCCCAGAAGCGGCTGTCCGTGCTGGTCTCCCAGGCGGAGGACGCGGCGCTTGAGGAATCCACCCCGAAGCAATTGAAACAATTGCGCAAGCTCGCGCAGGCGATTTTCGCCGCCGAGGAAGCTTAGGCTCGCATGGCGTTATCGCAGATACCAACCCAGTTTTTGCGTTCCCACGAGGCCCCGAAGAAACGCACGCTCATAGATATTTTGAGCGATACGGTGGCCGCCTTCCCGGAGGCCCCCGCCATCGACGATGGCGGTATCCTCACCTATACCGAATTGTGGGACGCCGCCACCGAGCGCGTGGCGGAATTGCATTCCTTGGGGATCCGCCGCGGCGATCGCATCGGGATCCGGATGCCTTCCGGCACCAAGGAACTCTATGTGGCGATCCTGGCCACGCTGCTCGCGGGAGCGGCCTATGTTCCCGTGGATGTGGACGACCCCGACGAGCGCGCCGCACTGGTGTTCGCCGAGGCGAACGTCAATGCGATTATTTCGGCGACCGGGATCGAGGTATTGCGCACCACTCCCGGCGGGGATCGGCGCCGCCCGCGGCACACCGACGATGCCTGGATCATTTTCACCTCCGGCTCCACGGGCACCCCGAAGGGAGTGGCGGTGACGCACCGCAGCGCCGCCGCGTTTGTGGACGCCGAACGGGAACTCTTCCTGCAGGACGCCCCGCTCGGCTGCGAGGACCGCGTGCTCGCCGGATTATCGGTGGCCTTCGACGCCTCTTGCGAGGAAATGTGGCTGGCCTGGGCGAACGGGGCCTGCCTGGTGCCCGCCCCGCGCTCGTTGGTGCGCTCCGGCATGGACCTGGGCCCGTGGCTGATCCGGCGCAATATCACGGTGGTATCCACCGTCCCCACCCTGGCCGGGCTGTGGCCCGCGGAGGCCCTCGATGCGGTGCGCCTGCTGATCTTTGGCGGCGAGGCCTGCCCGCCGGAGCTGGTGGACCGCGTGGCCACCCCGGAACGAGAGGTGTGGAATACCTACGGCCCGACGGAAACCACCGTGGTTGCGTGTGCCGCCCGGGTGCACGCCGGGCAACCGGTGTCCATTGGGCTGCCGCTGCGCGGGTGGGACCTCGCGGTCGTCGATACGCACGGGGAGCCGGTGGCGGTCGGCGAAACAGGCGAACTGGTGATCGGCGGCGTCGGCATGGCGCGCTACCTGGACAGAGAGAAGACGGCGGAACGCTTTGCGCCCCTACGTTCGGTCGGCTGGCCGCGCGCATACCGCTCCGGGGACCACGTCAGGCTCGAGGAGGACGGCCTGTACTTCGTGGGGCGCGTGGATGACCAGGTGAAAATCGGCGGCCGACGCATCGAACTCGGCGAGGTGGAAACCCATGTCGCGGCCCTGCCCAATGTGCGCAGCGCGGCGGTGGTCGCACAATCGAGCGAGGGCGGAAACACCATGCTGGTGGGCTACCTCTCCCTCACAGACCCCGAAACAGAATTCAGCACCGCACAGGCATACGAGGAGCTCGCCACGGCGATGCCCGCCGCGCTGGTGCCGCGCCTGCACGTCATGGACGAACTACCCGTGACCACGGCGGGGAAGGTGGACAAGCGGGCCCTGCCGTGGCCGCTGCCAAACGCTGAGGTCAGCGCGACGGGCCTGGACGAGACGCAGCACTGGCTGGCGGAGATCTGGGTGGCGGTCCTAGGCGTCGAGGTCACCGATATCCACGCCGATTTCTTTTCCCTCGGCGGCACCTCGCTGGCGGCCGCCACGGCCATCGCAAAAATCCGCGAACGGTACCCCAATACTTCCGTGCGCGACCTTTACGACCACCCCCGTTTGGGCGCATTAGCGGAACGCATTTCGGAGGAATCCGCCTCCCAAATCTCCGAACGCACGGTCGATCCGGTGCCGCGCCGCGCCCACATCGTGCAAACGATCGCGCAATGCTTCCTCATGACCTGGTCCGGCGCGATCTGGGTCACCTGGCTGCTGCTGATCGCCACCGTCGCGCTCACCGCCCCGCCGCTGCCGCTCGTGATAAGCGCGGTGCTGATATTCCTCACCCCCTTTGGCAGGCTGCCGCTGGCGGCGGCCGCGATCCGGCTGCTTATGCACAATGTGAAACCAGGCAGCTACCCGCGCGGCGGCAGCGTACACTTACGGATCTGGGCTGCGGAACGGGTCGCGGATGTCTCCGGCGCGCGATCCACCGCATTGTCCACGCTAATGCCGCTGTTCGGCAGGCTGACCGGATCGCGCATAGGTCGCGGCGTCGATATGCACAGTCCGCCGCCCGTAACGGGGATGCTGCGCCTGGAAAACTACTGTGCCATCGAACCGGAAGTAGACCTTTCCACGTACTGGCTCGACGGCGACATACTCCACGTAGGCGAAATCCGCGTGGGCACCGGCGCGCGCATAGGCACCCGCAGCGTACTCATGCCCGGAACGAACATAGGCGCGCACGCACAAATCGAACCCGGCTCCACCGTGCAAGGGAAACTCAAAGCCGGCACGCGATGGGCAGGCTCCCCCGCCGTGAAAATCGGCCGCACGAACTCCCGCTTCCCCGACACCATGCCGCCGCGCCGACCCGCCTGGGCCGCGCTATATACCCTGGCCGCCGTGCTGATCGGCCTGCTGCCCGTGGCGGCCTTCGGCGCTGGGTTAGCGGCCGCCTGGTGGCTGACCCGATCCCTACTGGTCACGGGCGCGCTCGGCGCTATTATCGCCGTTGCCCTCTATGCGGTGTGCGTGCTGGTGCTGGTGCGCCTGCTGAGCATCCGCCTCACCCCCGGCGTGCACCCCGTACGCTCCTTCCCCGGCTGGCGCGTATGGACCATCGTCCGCCTCATGGACGAAGCCCGCCACCACCTCTTCCCCCTCTACGCCGCCCAACTCACGCCCGTTTGGTTCCGCATGCTCGGCGCCCGGATCGGCGCGGACGCGGAACTCTCCACCGCCCTCGCCATACCCGCGTTTCTGGAGGTCCGCGACGCCGCATTCCTCGCCGATGACACGCTCGTAGGCGGCTATTCGCTCGGGCACGGCTGGCTGTTTACCGCCCCGACGCGGGTGGGCAAACGCAGTTTCCTGGGCAATTCCGGGATCCTCACGCCGGGGCGCAGGCTGGGGAAAGAATCCCTGATCGCCGTACTCTCGCTCACCCCAAAACGCGCGAAGACCGGCAGCAACTGGTGGGGTAGCCCGCCCGAACGCCTCCGCCGCGTAGTGCTTTGCGACGCCCGCGACTCCCGCACCTATGCGCCAAACCTCAGCGTCAAACTCGCACGCGGCGGGATCGAAACCCTCCGGCTACTAGCCCCGGCGGCCTCGGGAACGCTCGCGGTAGGTGTGCTCACGGTGCTGTACTGGCTGGCGCAACACCACGGCTGGGCGGTGGCCTTTGCGCTCAGCGGCTTCGTGCTTATCGCCGCCGGGGCCATCGCGGCGGCCCTGACCGCCTGCGTGAAATGGTGCTGCGTTGGGCGAATCCGCCAAGGTGAGCACCCCTTATGGAGCCGCTTCGTTTGGCTCAATGAACTGCAAGATTCCTTTGTGGAAGGGCTGGCCGCGCCCTGGTTTAGCAACCACAATCTAGGCACCGGGGCGCTCAATTGGTTCCTCCGCGCGCTCGGCGCTTCTGTCGGCGCGGGCGCCTGGGTGGAAAGCTACTGGCTGCCGGAAGCTGACCTCTGCAAGATCGGCCGCGGCGCGACCGTAGGGCCCGGATGCGTGGTGCAAACGCACCTCTTCCAAGACCGCGTAATGAGCCTAGACACCGTCACCCTCGACGACGGTTCCACCCTCGGCGCCCACTCCGTCGCCCTACCTGCGTCGCTTATCGGACGCGCCGCCACCATCGGCCCGCGCTCCCTGGTGATGCGTGGCGACCGAGTTCCGGAGCACACCTCATGGCTGGGGAACCCCATCGAACCGGCGGGGCGGGGTTAGGTGCGGCTTGGGGGTGTTGGGGGTGTGTTTGGGCTGGGTGTGTCTGGGCTGGGTGTGTCTGGGCTGGGGCCTAGCCCCGGATAGGTTGTGAGCAACCCATCGGCGGTGTGATTTGGAGTGGGTGAAGCGGCCGCCGAGCTCTGCGCTGAGTCCCGCGCTCAGGCAGATTCGACACGCCGGGGCGCTCGGGACGGTATTTCCGCAGGAAGCCGAACTTGCCGTGTCGGATCTGCCTGAGGCAGATCCGGTGAAGGGGGTTGGTTCGAGAAAGTTCAATCTTGTCCGTGCTTCGCGGCCTTGCCAACAGCTTGCCCTAATAGGTTGTGTGCAGCCGTTGACCTGCGATCGTCCGGAATTTCTTCATTAGGGTGGTCAACGAAGAATAAAAAGACGATTTGCAGCGTTTTTGGCCTGTCATCTCTCAGGACCTTGGTAACAACCTGTTTCATCACCTTGGTGACAACCTGTCTCATGTCCTTGGTAACAGTCTGTCTCATGGCCTTGGATGCAACGAGTCTCATGACCGTGGAAACGATTTTGGTGGTGTTCGTTTTCAATTAAGTGCATGGTTCGTCCTCTTTCGCCGAATGTGCGGCGTTTAATTGTTGAATTTGATCCGTGTGCCGCGAACGGCATGAGCATTACGGAGTTTTGTGCGGTTCATGGCATTAGCCGGAAAACGTACTATGCGATCAAAAAGCGTTTTGAGCAGGAAGGATTTAGGGCGCTGCATCCGCGGTCGAGTGCGCCACATAAGCCTGCAACTACCTATGATGAGGCTACGGTGTCGATGGTGCTTGCGATGCGGGAACGGCTTGGCCAATTTGGTTGGGATAATGGGCCGCGATCCATTTGGTATGCGTTGATTGATCAGCCGAATGTGGTGCAGCCGATTCCTTCGGTGTCGACGATTGCTCGGATTCTGGCTGCTGCGGGTGTGGTCGCGAAGAATCCCCGGAAGCGGCCTCGCTCATCGATAGTGCGCTTCGAGCGATCCTGTGCCATGGAGTTGTGGCAGCTGGATGCGTTTTCCTATCGGCTCGCTACTCCGGCGGGCACTGTGATCACGATTTACCAGCTCATCGATGATGCAACCCGATTTGATGTGGGTACTACGTATGGCACCAAGCCGGAAAATGGGGCAGATGCGTTGAACTGTGTAGTTAACGCGATCCGTGTCTATGGGGTACCGCGCCAATTGCTGAGCGATAATGGTGGCGCGTTTAATCAGATTCGCCGGGGCCGGATCACTGCGCTGCATCGGTTTCTTGCCGTCAAGGGCTGTGAGGCCATTACTGGCCGGGCGGATCATCCCCAAACCCAAGGCAAAAACGAACGCTCCCATCAAACCTTGGTGAAGTTCCTTGATGCGCACAAGCCCAGTACTGAGGCCAAATTGAAGGAATTGCTCAGTGAATACCGGGAGTACTACAACAACAAGCGGAGGCATCAAGCACTCGGGGGTATGACCCCGAAACAGGCCTGGGACAGCATCGAACACCGCCCTAGTAGCGGCGAGCCCATCACCCAGGAGCAATTGACTGCAGAGATTGAAAAATACCGGCAAGCCCGTTCGAGCGAGTCCCCCAGCGCTGCAGATGGCCTCGACCAAGATCCAGCAATGCTGTACATCAAACCCTCGTCCAGACCACGTTTCGCGCTCGCGGGGTACTACATCAATATCCCCAAACGGCTTACCGATAAGCACTACTACGTCGTTCACACCGACGATGAATACGCGCTATTCGGTTCCGTCGACGGCGTCATGGTCCTGCGAATCCCACTGCCACTAAACGTGCTCGGCGAACCGATCGGCGCCACCGTACCCCTTTGGAAAATCATCGGCGCGTACCTCCACGAGGCCCCGCCGTGGTTTCTCAAACGACAGCAGCAATGGCTACAACAACACCCCACCGCCGCTGCTGAACTAGAGGATTAACTACCCGCTCGCGCGTTACCAAGGTAATGCTACTGGTTGTTACCAAGGTGATGATACAGATTGTTACCAAGGTGATGGCACAGAGTGTTACCAAGGTCGCGAAATTCTACACAGCGTTTTTGGCCAAGATTCGTCCGGAATTTCTTCGTTAGGGGCCCCAATGAAGAATAGAAAGACGAGTACCAGGTCGGCGGTGGCGCACAACTAGTCGCGGCGCGGGCGGGCGCAGCACGGGCGCCACGGGTGGTTGCGCACAACCAATTGCCGCTGGGGTGGTTGCGCACAACCTATCGGTGGTGAAGCGTTTTGGGGGCCGGAATCGGCCAATGGTTCTGCGCGCCGAGGCAGATTCGACAGGGCCTGCCCGCGTCGTTCACTGGGCGCGCCGCCACTAACCGCCCCCGACCGTCGCCAAGCAACCCCGTGCGAGCCCGTCACCCCCGAATGGGCTCAACGCTTCGCAAAAAAACGAAAAGCGCTTGCCGGATCGTCACCCAGCAAACGCTTTTGAATGTATAGATCTATACCGCGGTTTAGCCAGTTTTTAGGAGCTGGCTAGGTATTCCTCAGCTATGAGGATGGATCGGATTCTTAATTAGAACCAGACCCACAGAGGCGGGAACCAGCCCCAGCCGATGGAGCCGAGGTCCCAAGAAAGAGCATACAGAGCCCAGTCAAACCAAGAAATCATATCGAGCACCTTTCGTTAATGCTTAACCAGCCTGAGAAAAGCCGGTCAATTCTCATTTTGACAGAAAATGCCAAGCCCCGCACACTATTCGCTGCCCCAATTTTGTGGGTATTCGCGTTAGCGTCACCAACAACGTCTATCAACGTAGAAAACCTGGAAAAAGCCCCCGTCAAGCAAAGCGCAACCGGGGGCATTTATTACCCGAGGGCAGGTGGTTCAATCAATCAGTCCCAGAACCAGCAGTCGTCCCACCAGAAGAACCAATCATCCCAGAACCAAGAGCCAAACGCCCAGGAGAAGGGGTAATAGCAATCAAACATCGTCCCGTTCCTTTCTGCATCGTAGAGTCCCGCCCGAACTAAGCGGTTGACTCCATGCTCCCGCTAACAATTACACATTGCAAGACCTTTGAAACGCCTTTATCTTTCTGTTATCACATTTGCCACCTTCTGGGGGTAATTACAGAAAGCCGACCCCCCGTTTCTAGGGTCCCTTGCCCGCAAACACTTTTGAAATATCACAGATTTATAGCGCGCTACCGATCGAAATTTCCCAAACCAAACACCCCTTCGCCTGTGTTTATTGATCTATCATATGAACGAAACTACCCGCTCGGGGGAACGGCGAAACATTCACATTGCAGCCCTGTAGCGCAAGAGGTATACCGCTTGCACAACCTATCCAAATCTCAGCAACCCGCCGCGCAACGTGCCGCCGACCCTTGCCCCCAGTCCGCAGTTTGCTTAACGACGGCCCCGCCACGCAACCCGGCAGCCAACCCCAGCGCCTAGCACGTTCCCCATCAAAGCGGTACACGACAAATCTTGGATGTGGGCGAAAAAGAGCCCTCCCCACATTCGTGGGAAGGGCGGGTCCGGCTGCGGAACAGCGGCTAGTCGCCGATCTGATCGCGGCCGCGCAATACGATCTTCGGATCGGGCTCGCCGACAAGCTCATGATCCTTGCCGGTGTACTCGAACTTGCTCAGCACGAATCGCATAGCATTGATGCGGGCGCGCTTCTTATCGTTGGATTTAATGGTGATCCACGGGGATTCATCGGTATCCGTGTAGCGGAATTGTTCTTCCTTGGCCCGCGTGTAGTCGTCCCATTTGTCCAGGGAAGCGAGGTCCATCGGAGATAGTTTCCACTGCCGCACCGGGTCCACTTGGCGGATAGCAAAGCGCGTCCGTTGTTCCTTCTGGGTGACCGAGAACCAGAACTTTGTCAGCGAAATATTGGAACCCATGATCATGTTCTCCAGCATGGGTACCTCGCGCAGGAATTCCGCGTGTTGCGATTCGGTGCAGAAGCCCATAACCCGTTCAACGCCCGAACGGTTGTACCAAGACCTGTCGAAAAAGACGATTTCTCCGGCGCACGGGAAATGCTCGATGTATCGCTGAAAATACCAAGATGTTGATTCCCGCGGCGAGGGTTTTTCTAGCGCCACGGTGCGCGCACCGCGCGGATTCAGGTGTTCGTTGAAGCGTTTAATCGTGCCGCCTTTGCCTGCGGCATCCCGCCCTTCAAACAAGATGATGTGACGCTGACCGGTATCCTTGGTCCAGTTCTGCCACTTCAGCAGCTCAATCTGAAGTGCACGCTTTGTGTGTTCATATTCCGCGCGGGACATCCGCTTTTCATAGGGATAGTTTTCGCGCCACGTTTCTACAGGTGTGCCATCAGGTTGGATCAGTACCGGATCATCTTCGTCAGAATCATCAACTATGTAGCCTTGGGTCGCAGCCAAATCGACTACAGGGAGCTCGGTCTCGGTATTGTCAGCCATACCTGTGATTCTACTCTTTGGAAAGTTTCATCGGGCAGCTTTCTGAAGCTAGACGCGACATGAAATTGCCCGCAACCGTACCGGAAAAGGGCATGCAAAAACCCCACCGGAAATCCGATCCAGCGGGGTTACAAAAAGCTCAGGCTTAAGCTTCGACTACTTGACCAGGCCGATCAGCTTGGAGATGTGGCCAGCGATAGCGCCCAAGTCATCGATGTAGTTGAAGAAGAACTTGATGAAGGAGTTGTCGAGGGAAAGAACAACGTAGTCAGAGAACATTATTTACTCCTGATAAGGAAAGAGATGAAGGTTTGGATTGGAAGCTGGGCTTACAGGGAGCCGAACAGCAGAGCTGCGGACAGACCGTTGAGCTCACCGTAGGCCGGAACGAGGTGCTTGAAGAAGCCGTTCACGTGCTCAACGAGGTCAGAGAAGTCGCCCAGAGCGGTGCCAATTGCCTTGATATCCATAGTTATCTCCTAGAGAGGGACCAGCAATATGGATGCTGGTAAGTTTCCAGTTGCTGACGCCCTCAGGACGTCTGCCAATAATCTAAACGCCCCTCGCTACTCACGTCAACCTGTACGACACTGAATCGCACCACCCAAAAACCGTGAGCGGCATCACTTCCCCACCAAAACCTTTACCCCACCTAGCTTACCTGAGCTGCACGTTTTTGCCGCTAGGCCCCCTTAAATTAAATCTAGGCAAGATTTCCATCAAGGAAAGGTAACACCGCCAACTATGGTCACGATATAGCGCCAGCTGCGAGAACAAAGAACGAAATCGCTGAAAAATCCCAAAGAAATTCCCCCTAATTTACCCCTTTTCGGGGGAAAAGCGCGCGAGCTGCAATCCGTTTAGGCCCGATCTCCGCCTAGCAAACCTGCACGTGTGACGCAGCCTCCCAGCCCGCCTGCCTATCTATAGCCTATTTTTCTCCTATACCACCGCTATTTCGTAGTTATTCCTTTTAATATTGCTGTACACTTTCAGATCCTCCAAACTGGCAGCTAGCGCGCACGCAAACAAGCCCCTTAGGGGTGCCTTACACAGCGTGTTTGCGGCACCCTAAGGGGCTTATAAGGTAGGAGGGGCTAACCAGGCTTAGAAGCCGCCCATGCCACCCATTTCATCGGCGCCAGGCGCGGCACCAGCAGGCTGCGGCTTGTCCGCCACAACAACCTCGGTGGTGAGGAAGAGCGCGGCGATGGAAGCGGCGTTCTGCAGCGCAGAGCGGGTCACCTTCACCGGATCGTTGATACCGGCGGCCATCAGGTCCACATACTCGCCGGTAGCAGCGTTCAGGCCTTCACCAGCGGGCAGGGAGGCAACCTTATCGGCCACCACGCCAGCCTCGTAGCCGGCGTTCACTGCGATCTGCTTCAGCGGCGCGGACAGCGCGGTACGCACGATCTTCACACCGGTAGCCTCGTCACCGTGCAGGTCCAGGTCACCATCCAGCACGTGGGCGGCCTGCAACAGGGCCACGCCACCACCTGCGACGATGCCTTCTTCGACGGCAGCCTTGGCGTTACGCACGGCGTCTTCAATGCGGTGCTTGCGCTCCTTCAGCTCCACCTCGGTGGCAGCGCCGACCTTGATCACTGCAACGCCACCGGCAAGCTTGGCCAGGCGCTCTTGCAGCTTCTCACGGTCGTACTCGGAATCGGAGTTCTCGATCTCGGCGCGGATCTGGTTCACGCGGCCTTCGATCTGCTGCGGGTCACCGGCACCTTCCACGATGGTGGTTTCGTCCTTGGTGATCACCACCTTGCGCGCGCGGCCCAGCAGCGGCAGGTCGGCGGTCTCCAGGGACAGCCCGACCTCTTCGGAAATGACCTGGCCACCGGTCAGGATAGCCATGTCCTGCAGCTGTGCCTTGCGGCGATCGCCAAAGCCCGGCGCCTTCACGGCCACGGACTTAAAGGTGCCGCGAATCTTGTTTACCACGAGGGTGGAAAGCGCTTCGCCCTCAACATCCTCGGCGATGATCAGCAGCGGCTTGCCGGTCTGCATGACCTTCTCCAGCAGCGGCAGCAATTCCTTAATATTAGAGATCTTGGCGGAAACCAGCAGGATATACGGATCCTCCAAAACGGCTTCCTGGCGCTCCATGTCGGTGGCGAAGTAGCCGGAGATGTAGCCCTTATCGAAGCGCATACCCTCGGTAACCTCGAGCTCCACGCCAAAGGTGTTCGATTCTTCGACGGTGATCACGGATTCTTTGTTCAGGTTGCCATTGCCCACGGCGTACATTGCCTCGGCAATCTTGGCACCGATCGCGGGATCACCGGCGGAAATGCCGGCGGTGGCGGCGATTTCTTCCTCGGTCTCGATTTCCTTGGCGGAATCCAGCAGCTGGGCGGTAACCTTGGCCACCGCCTGCTCGATGCCGCGCTTGATGCCCATGGGGTTCGAACCGGCGGCCACGTTGCGCAGGCCCTCACGTACGAGCGCCTGTGCGAGGACGGTGGCGGTGGTGGTGCCGTCGCCAGCGACGTCGTCGGTCTTCTTGGCCACTTCCTTGACCAGCTCAGCGCCAATCTTTTCGTACGGGTCCTCGAGCTCGATCTCGCGAGCGATAGAAACACCGTCGTTGGTGATTGTTGGGGCGCCCCAGGACTTTTCCAGAACAACGTTCCGGCCCTTCGGACCAAGCGTCACCTTGACTGCGTCGGCCAAGGTGTTCAGGCCCTTTTCTAGGCCTCGGCGTGCTTCCTCATCGAATGCGATGATCTTTGCCATATCTGTTTGTGCTCCTTGTTATATAGGACGACACTCACGTCTGTTGAAGCGGGCGCCCGCGACGGCAGGGGTGGCGTGTGAGTGAAGTACCACCCTCACCCGCTCCAGCGTTTGATTGGCACTCGGATATAGCGAGTGCTAAATCCGTTTTTAGCAGTCACCGAGTTCGTGTGCAAGCTATTGCCGGCTGTTGAGGTATTCATTAAGCGCCGGATCGTCGAATAAGCGCAGCGCCTCGCCGCTTCCCCAGAACCAAATCATCAGCCCCAGCACCACAAGAATTACCAGTACAGCGGTGGAAATTGAGAGCACGAGGACCCCGGCGCGATTAAGCTGCTTCTGCCCCTGCTGCACGTTGGCCTGTTCCAGCCGCTCCACGTCCGTGTTCGCCATCGCGGGCACCGGCTGCTGCCACGCCTGCTGCGGTTGTTGGAACGGGCTCTGCCCACCGAACGGTTGTTCTGTCATTGCGCGGTCTCCTGTTCTGCGTATCGACGCCCCGACTCCCCAGCCTCGGCCGTCACCTCACGGTAGCGCCGCATCAGCGTTTTCCATTCAATAGGTCGTATCTGCCGAACAATTCCCGCAGCGGGTCGAGGCAGCGAAATGGTGCGATGCCGCTGCGGCTGACCTGGTCACCATCGGGCGGCGCGCCGAGCGAAGAGACCGCGAAGCATTGGAAGGGGTAGGGCTGTTGCCCAAACATGGGTTGCTGGAGTTGGTTGATAAGCTCGGTTGCCCCGAGGCATTCCAACAGGCTGAGCACCTCGTAGTGCAGCAGCATATTATTGGCGTAGTTGAATTGCTTGCCCAATTCCGAGTTTTCGCGGCAGAATCCGGCACCGTAATTGCTCATCACGCGCTGCCAGTTCACGCTGCTGGAATAGTAATTGTCCCCTTGGTTTACATCGGCGAGGCATTGCATGGTGTCGAACTTGGACAACGTCAGCGCGATGGGCGGACGGTAATCCGTGCCGAGGACGCGCAACACGTTTTGGAGGACGATGGTGGGGTCGTCGTCGCCGACCTCGTGGCGGGCCACGGCACCCGCAAGCAATTGTTGGATGCGGTGCACCGCCATCGGGTCGAACAGGAACAGGATGCGATCCGCGTGGCAAAAGAAGGAAAGGCCGTCTTTGCGCGCTTCAAAGCCTTCCTCTTTCAGGTCCTCGCCCGCAACATCGCGAAAGACCACAAAGACCTTTTGCAGCCCTTCGTCCCGCTCGTGGGCACCGATATCAAAGATCAGCGGGCGGCGCTGCGGCGCGTCCACCGATGATGCCGAGGGCGTCGGGCGCAGAAACCCCATTTGTTCGAAAAGCGGGCGTTCGTATTCCTTTTCAAAGGTGGTGCGGGTGTATTCGTCCGCGGCCCGAAAGACACCGGCATTGGCAATAACCAATTGCCGCAGCAGCTTGACCACCACCGCGATATAGAGGCTCTTGCCGGAGGCGCGGGCGCCGGCCATGGCGATGGTAATGGTGCCGGAACCTTGCCAGCCCTCGGGCAGCGGGTATTCGTTCGGATCATCCACAAAGGGCGATTCCGTCGCTTGCGCGTCCATGGTTTGAAAGGTGTAGGGGCATTTGGTGGGCAAGAGCGCCGAGGTCATTTCCATCTATTGTCCTCCGGTCAGCGTGTTCAACATGATCTCCGTGTCGCGGGCGAGCGCATTGCTGCGCGATTCCCTGACCGCCTGCACAAAATCCGGGGTGAACACAGTGTAGGTGCAGCCCGTAACCAATGGCTGGCGGGAAGTGAGCACATGCACATGCGGGCGCCCCTGGATCGCGGCGGGAATATCGTCCGATATCACCACCAAGGCTTCATCCGGCGGGATACTACTGAGGTCTAGGTTCCAACCGGCCTCGTGGAATTGCAGCTGGCGGCGAGCAATTTCCTCGACCTCCGTGCTGGCGAGCACCATCGGCCTCGAATCCGCGCCGCTCGTGCACAGCCGGATGGTGCGGCCCGCGGCCGCCACCGCCAACACCCCGCTGGCGAATTGGCACATGGCTTGAAACTGATCCTGATGCAATGAACGACCCATCGATGCGCTCACGTCGACGATAATGGTGGCGTCGCGTTTGCGCATTTCAGGCGCTGTATCGGCGGCCAATGTGGACCTTGCAACCGAGCGGATCTCGCTGGCGGCGGGGTCCAGACCCACATCCTCCACAAGGTCCGCAACATCGATGGCCAAGCCCGCCGGCGTCATGCTGAGCGTCCCGAGGGTAAAGGAGGCCAGATTGGAGACGTCGAAGGCGGGGAAATCCAATTGGACATCGCTATCGTGATCCGCGCCCACCAGCGTAAGGGAGACAAATGCGATCGTCTGCGAGGGGAACGCCTGTGCCATTGGTAGCAACGTTACCTCGGTGGAGTCGGTAAGCCCTTGCACGGCGATGTGGTCTCCGCGGCGTCGAGAATCGACGTTGGGCACGGAAAACTCAAAGCCGACGTCGTTATTGGTGCTTACCGAAAACTCCGCGTAGAGTTCGTGCACGCCGGAGGCGAGAAAGCGTTGCCCGGGGGTGAGTTTTTTGATGATCACGTCGGTTCTCCTTTGCGCGTGACAATAAGGGTGGCCAGCTCGTTTAGGAGCGCGCGAAGCTGTGGGACGTCCGCAAGCATGGGCGAATAATAGTCCGGTAGTTCCGCGAGCTTTAACAGCGCCGCGGCCACGCTCTCCGGCTCGGTACACACGGTGTGAAAATCCGGCCACAGCGTTTCCGACACAAACTCCGATGCGGACGCGACGTTCCACTGGCCGGGCTCCCAGGAAACCCCTGTGGCAAGGGCGTGGATAATCAGGTTGCGGATTGCGGATTCCTCCGCGGCATCGTAACTAAACAGCTTCCCCAGCTGCGAAAACGGCACCAGGATCACCGCCAGCCGCAAAAGCGCACGCTGCGCCTCCCGCGAATGCTCCAAGGTCGCGGGCACGTGCTGAAGCAGGCGCTGCACGCGCGGGGTCTGCAGGGCGAGGACGATATGGCGCAGCGGCTCGGCAATCGAAATCACGCGCAATAATTCGAACCCTTGTTGGTGTTCGTCGAACCAGGCTTGGTAGCCGGTTTCCTGCAAGCCCTCGCCGACGTCCCGCCAGAGTTCGGTAAGCTCATCGCCGCCGAGCGGGATGGAGTAATGGTGTGCGCGCTGCAGCTTGGTCATCTCCTGAAACAGGATTGCCCATTCCTGCAGGGAGGCGGCGCTTGGCCCGCTGTAATGAATGCGGGAGGCGATGTCCGTGAGGCGCAATTGCGGCTCCGGCGCGTTCGAAAAACCGAGCTGTTTGGAATTCACCGGGTGAATGGTGGCTCCCGGCGCGCCCAACCACTGCCGCGCGCGCGTGCCGGACAATGCGAAACGGCACCGCCACGCCGCGCCAAAAACGGGCGCGCAAACGAATGGCTCCAAATCCACGGGGGTGCGCAGCCATGCGAATAATTGATCTACTTCCGCGATGCGCGGGGCCCAGCTGGTGGTCACCTCCGCCTCTGAAACGATGCCCGCGCGCACCCCGTATTCCAACCACAGGGCATAGAGTTGCCCGATCGTGCGTTCGTCTAGGGAAAGCTGCGGAAGCAGCGCGAGCATATCCGCGAGGCGTTCGCGGTCGCCGGGACGCGCAACGGCATCCGCCGGGAATTCGCGCAGCAAACACATGGGATCATCGAACACACTGACGGGCCGATAGTCGGTCATGGTGCCCGCCAGCGCCACGATCTCCGGCGCGAATCTGCCCGGGGATTCCAAGACCGTGGCGGCGAGCCCCGCACCGAGCGTGCCGGAATGGACGTCGCTACGCCGCAGCTCGAACATGGTTTCGGCGATATCGCGGCCGACGCCGTATACCGCGGCGGTCAGGCGATTCCACGCGCTCACCGGGGCGACACCGGTGGCGGAATCGCTCACATCTACGATCGGACAGTTAACGCGCAACCGGCCTCGATCGGCGACGGGCACACAGCTCACGCAATTCGGCCTGGCTATCAGGCTTTCGGCGCGGTCGAATGTGGAAAATCCGATGCGTCGCGCCTCCGACGGCGACATGGTAAGCGAAAGCGCGTACAGCCAGAACGCGGCCTCCTGGGTGTTTTGCGTCAGCAGCACCACCGGCCCCCCGCTGGCCACGGCGTTTTGCAGGGCGTAGAGCGCGCCGGTGCGGTCGCCAAGCATGGTATCCACCATCATCCACGCGAGCTCTGGGTCCAGCGGGCCAGGACCAAATTCGCCTTCGTGTTCGAGCGTCACGGCGTTGACGGCGTGGAAGCGAAACGGGGTCCGCCACTCGGGCGCGCCGTACCACTCGATGGGGTAGGCACAGGCGCGCGGCGCACCGGGGTCGCGATCGAACACAGCATGGGTAAACACATTGCCGGGGCGTCCGGTCGCGTCCTTGCCCGCGGCCACGGAATACAGGTAAGCGTCCGTCGTGCCGAGGGCCTGTGGCCAATACTCCAGGCGACGCGGCAGCTGGTCAATGGCGTCTTGGCCAATAAAATCGTCGAAACTCTCCACCGGAATCAAACGGGTGGGCGCATGCTTACGCAGCCAGGTTTGCTCCGCTTCGGTGGTGCCGCGGGTGGGTCCGATGCGCCAACCGCCGCCGCTGGCACGGGAATTGCCAAACGATGCGTACGTTGCCTGCGCCCACCGTTGCTGCCCCTGCTCGGACACCGCACTACCTCCCGCCATCGGCTGATTGCGGCTGCATATTGCGCACCAGGTTGCTCACCATAAGGGAGGTCACCGCCGGGTCCTCCAAGCTGATCGCCATATCGTCGGTATCGAATTGTTGGTTGCTAAACAGCCGGAGGAAACCACCGCCGCGGGAGCGCAAAAACTCGCCGTCGATCTCCCAATATTCGGGGGTTTGATCGGGCAATAGCTGCGAGGCGTGCACTCCCTGCAGGAAATCCCGATCCACCCCCTGCTCGGAGTATTTTCGGGTGCGCACCTCAATGCCATCGCCGACCTCGAGCGGCAGGCGTTCAGGCCGCCACCGCAGGGTAAAGGAACGGGCTTGCTGCTCGGGGCGTTCCGAATACAACACGATAAAAGGCTTCCCGTTACTAAAGTCGATGCGATAGGCGAAGCGTTTTACCCCTCGGTAATGGAGTTTGCTTTCCTCGCCCCACACGATCTCCCCGCAATGATGCACGGAAGGCACGAGGTAAATATCGCCGGGGACCCGCAGCTGGAGCCGCATCCCGCCCTCCGCCTGGTACGTGGCCTGATCGATCGCGCTGAGCTGTTCCCGGTGCGGGGCCTGGCCGAGGAAGGCGGTGACCTCGTGGGCATTGCGCGGCCAGCCGAAGGTAACCAGCTGGTTGATCACGCGCTCCCGGATCATTTCATTAGTTACCTTGCCCACGCGCACCTGCGAATATGACTGCCCCACCATGCATTTTTCGCCGACCACCGATACCGGGGTGAGGTAGATGGTAAACCAGTCGACGGGCCATACCACGCTGCAGTGATCTTCGCCGCGCTCAAGGTCGTTGGCCCAGTCACGCTGCGATAACCCATACTCCTCGAGCGTTTCGACGTCCAACACCTTACCGCTCAGCCCATCCTCCGGCGCCTGCTGCGTACGGTAGAGTCGTACCTCGCCGGAACTGGTACTTTCCCAGGACACATCGAAGTGCACATCATTACCGATGTCCCGGCGCGTGACGGTAATCCCCACATCGGTAACCTCGGCGGGTACCTCGATGGTTTGCTCGGCAGAGGGCTGCGAAGAAACGATCGCATCCCGGAATTTCACTTGGCGTTGCACAAGGAACTTGTAGGTCAACCCTCGCTGTTTCGGCGTGATACGGAAACCCTGCAGGTTTGGCTTGCCGGTTTCAATCTCGTTTTTCGGTTTAAGCAGCACCCGATCGCGTTCGGTCGCCTGGTACACGGCGACCCGGTGGGTTCCTTGCTTCGGCGACCACAGGCCACGGATCTCCCCACCCACAACGGATAATTCGAGGTCCTCCACCGGCATAATCACGGCGTCCTCCCCCACCAATACCGGCTCGGACTTGAGTGCGGTCAGCTCGCTGGTGCCGGTGTGCATCCAGATTTGGTACATGCGCAACGCCGTGCCCAGCGGGTCTCGATCCACCCATTTGGTGGCCACGGTCACGCACCGTTGCTCGCCATCATTGGGGTTGCGTTCGAATTCCTCCTCCTCGCTGATCACACGGAACAGGCGCACCTCGCCGGGCTCCGGCGCAGGAACCGACCACTCCAACCACACCACGTTGTCCTTGTGATGCGCCTTGACCACGCCGATCGGCTCGGGATCCGTAAACAATCCCAGGCGGGCGAAATCTGTAAACAGATAATCGCGCAGATCGCTCGCCGCCGGGACCGGCTCCGGTTGCGGTGCCGGCTCGGGCTGCGGTTCGGGCGGAGTCTCGGGCTGCGGTTCGGGCGCGGGCTCAGGTTCCGTGTTCGGCTCAGGCTTTGGCTCAAGCTTTGGCTTCGGCTCGGACTTTGGCTCAGGCTGCGGCTTGGGCGGAGACTCGGGCTCGGGCCGGGATTTCGCCTCGGGTTTTGGTTTTGGCGTGGGCTTTGGCGGCAGGGGCTGGGTAAATTCGGCGGCGGCGGGTGGCTCGGATTGGCGGGTTGGCGCGGGCCAGGTGCCGTTTTCCAATACCGGGGTAAACATAAAAGACTCCGGTAATTTATCAAATCCCTGTGCGTTATCGGTGTCGACCAAGGCCCGGATCATAGTCAGGGGTTTGCTCCACACATTGACCAGCGGGTCGGCGTTATCGCGGCGCAGCAGCGAGGTGTTCAGCGCCACCTGCTTGAGCTGTTCGATGGTTGGCAATTGGCTGTCATCGAAGAGGCGTGCCGCTTGCTCTCGCCACCGCATATAAAGGTCGAACACGACCTCGGCGCGCGTAACCATTTAAAACTCTCCTTCGCCGGGCATATAGGTGGGGCTAGCGGTAGGCGTACGGTCGGCCGACGGCGGTGGCGGCATCCAATCGTCCCCGGATACCGGCGGCTGCGCCTCGGGTTTCTCCACCCGCATCCGCCGCGGTACGCCGACGCGGATATCTTCCGCGCGGGCCGGGCGGCTCACCTGGATCAGCACCTCGCTCACCCCGATGGCGTCAAGCTCGGAGCCGCCGGGGCGGAAATACGCGACATCCACCTTATCTACCGCATGGATACGCCCAGCTTCGGTAATAAATTCGGCGTTAAAGGAACCGACTTGGGCGGTGGACCGCAAGGATTGCAGGGCCGGGGCCTGCGTTTTCTTCCCGCCGCGATTAATTCGCATGGGTTGCAGGATCTCGGCGTGCTCGCGCCGCACCACCTCCTTGAGCCCCTGGGTGATGCTGCCCCATTCGTCCACGCTGCGGTCCACGGAATTGTATTCCGGCCCAGCCATAAGTATGCCCATGCTATCCAGGGCGGTGCCGGTACCGCGCCCGGTCAATGCGTGCAGGTTATCGGTGCGTACTGGGATCCCGGCTTGGTGTTCCAATTGCGCGGTGGCCAATGTGCGTCCCTCGTGCACATGGCCCTGCATCCAACCTTGGCGGTACATGCCGGCGCGGAAGCTGCGTGCAACCTTTTCTATCACGGCGTCGTCAGGCGTGGCTTCGGCGAGCAGCACGGAATCCGGCATGTCATTGGTGGGAATCACATTGTCCACACGGTATTGCCGCACCGTACCGAACGGGCGTTCACAGACCGCGCCGAGCTGGTGGGACAAGGCCACGAATTGGTGGTAGCCGATCTTGATCCGCTCTTGGGCCTCCAGGCAGGTCACATAGTTAGTCTCGGCGGCCTCGATATCGCTGATCAACGTGCGGCGGCGATTCAGCAGGCGGATTTCGTCCCGGGTTTCCAGGAACACCTGGCTCATATAAAGCACCAACCACAGCACGAACCAAGTACCAAGGAACGTGGCCTTTGTGGAGGTTTCGGACATTTCAAATGCCCGCACCCACTGGTATGTGGGCAAACCTTGGGCATCCAGATTGGTGCGAAATACCGCCCACAGGCCTAGGAAAGCCGCCCAGGACCAGAAGCTCACATAGCCCAACCAGCGCAGCACCATGATCGCCGTCGCCAAGTTCTTCGGCTGCTGTTCCCGGCGATTGCGCAATTGTTTGGCGCTTGCCTGCCATTTGGTGGCTTCCCGGTCCAGATCGTGCATTGTCTGCACGAGCCGGTCGCTCACGTTTACCGCAAAGCTATCGGAGTGTTTACTGCGCCAATGCCCGAAATCCCCAATGATTTGGCCGATATTACGGTGCCGGAATTCGGCCTGTTTGGAAAGCGTATCCCGGTACCGATCGGCCTCGATCTGATCGTATGAGGCGATGGAATCCATGCGCAGCATCGCCTTGAGCTGCGGCGGCAGGTTATTGCCAAAGCGAACGCTGGGACCGGGGATCACCACTTCCGCGCTGGGCGCAACGTAGACAGGCCCGAGCTCGCTGGTCCCCACCGCGCTCGGGTAGCGCGGCACGGGCGATTGCCCGAACGGGCGGGGTTTGGCATCGATCATGGTGAGCGCCATGTTTTCGTAGCTTTGCCAAAGCGGTGCGTAATCCCGCGCCACCTGTTCCCGATTGATGCGTTTTGCCACCGCCATCCGGGGGTTTTCCTGCCCAAGGAGCGGCCCGCCGCCGACCTGCACGCGGGAATCCGTGCCGTAGAGGGAACTTTGGATCGCCTGGCTGGTCAGGTTGCTCAGCTCATCGCTATTGCTGCGCAACCAACGTTTCGGCGCCGTGACCAGGTTTTTGCCATAGGTGCGTAGGAATTCGCCGACGGCACCGGTATTGGTTTGTTGCCGGGTGCGTTCGCTCACGCCTTCGACCCGCGGCCCGTGCAGCAGCTCTTGGTATTCCTGAATCAGCTCGTCCGCGCATTCCTTATTAAATGCGCGATAGTCCGCGACGTAGTGCGCGGCCACGTTTTGCCCAGGGTGATCCAGCAGCGGCAGCGGGTTTTTGCTCGTGTCAAAGATGCGTTCTTTGAGTTTCTGCTGCACCTCTTGCCCGTCTATACGCCGATAGAACGCACGAACGAGCCGGAAGGTTTCGCCGTGCGCGGGTTCCATTTCCAGCACCGGCGCGTCCGCATGCCCCTCCCACAGCCCAAACAAACTGGCTATTCCGGCGGCGCAATGCAAGACGTACCGGGTACCCTCATGGCCGTGCACATACGCCACCGGGGTGACGTCCGGACCGATGCTGTCTTCGGGGGCGAGCATCAGATTGTTGTATCCACGCAGCAATGGCAGCTCGGCATTACCAGGCGTATCGACGGCCGCGAGCAGCAGGTTCGTGCGAGGGGCGCGGCGACCGATGTCCACGGCGTCGATAGCCTCGGTGAGGGCCGCAAGTTGGTCGGGGCGCACAACGCCCGCAGCTGCGGAAACGTCGTTGATCACGCCGATATTGAGCTTGGTGGCTCGGGTCCGCGTCAGCGCCTCGTTCAGCGGCATGAAGTGCACGCTGGTGCCGCCATTGGGGGCCGCCAACACGCAGCTGGTCAGCGAGGCGGAGGACTGGAACGCGTCCGCATCCACCCACAGGTAATCCACCACTAGGTTTAGGGCCGCTAGGTCCTCGAGGGTTTGGCGGATCGCGGCGGACAGCGGGCCGCGCCCAACGAAAACGGTCAGCCGAGCTCCCATTAAAACTCTCCTTCGCCGGGAATTTCGAACCGTTCGGCGGCGTAGTTGTGAAGTTCGAACCCGGCGGCCGGTTGAGCTGCCGAGGGCGGACCCGCAGCGAACGCCTTATCTAATAGCGTGACCAATTCGGCGGTGACCTTGGCAACATCGGAGGCTAGGTCGTGGTAGACGGGCACCCTCGCTGCGACCTGGCGTTCCCGGATATCGCCAAACTCGCGGTTCGTCCGATTATGCAGCTGCCCCGCGCCCGCCATCTGCGATGGCACATAGGCCTGCGCGTTATTGCCCTGGCGCAGCAACCAATCCTTGGCCGCCGCCAGCCGCTCCTCCGGGGTGACGCCGGATTCCGTACCCGGAATCTGGTGGAGTTCGCCCGATTCCCGGTGGCCGCTAAAGAGCCACGCCTGCAGCAACCGCTGAGCGTTGAGCGTGCGGTTCGGGTTGGAGGGGATGTCCTCGCTGTCATAAAGCTTGCGCAGCAACATATAGGGGCGTACGGATCCAAACAGTGGGTAATCGCCGATGCGCGCCCACGCCAACGACACGGATTCCAGCAGGTTGGGCAGCCAATCCAGGGTGGATCGGAACTGGGACACCGGGGTAAGCATCGGGGTGGCAAAACTCACCCACGTCTTGGCGGCGTGATCGTACACCTGGACGGGATCATCGTCGCGGGCGTCCATCGTGCCGGGGCAGTACACGGTGCCGGTCAGGCGACCGATATACCAACCCGCAACCATGGCGTGCCGATCCTTATCCGACATCGGCAACGCCGCCGTCAGCGGCCTGGCACGGCGCGCCGCCCAGAACTCCTGCTTATTGCCTGCCGTGCGGTCCCATTGCTGCGCGATCGGCGGCAGCAAGGATTCAAACACAACCGGAACGTAATTGGGGTAAGAACCAAAGATATCGATGGAGCGCTCATCGCCCTCATTGCTTAACGCCCCGCCGAGCGGCTTGCCACGATCCGCGGGTGTGTGGTTCGGGTACTCCAGCACGGCCTTTTCCAACAGCGGGGCAATGGCGTCGCCGCCGAGCGGGATGCGGGAAAAGTTAAACCGGTAGCTGATATCGCCCATATAGAAGGCCTGCACAAGCTGCGGGTTGATCTGCGCCAACGGCAACGCATTGCTCATCGCCTCAATAAAGCGGTTCAGCACCTGGTTGCGGCGGTATTGCCGCTCGTGCTCGGGCAGCCCTTGGCTGGTCACGTATTCCCGCAACGAGGTGGAAATAAACTGCTGGAAGGAAAAGCCCGGCCGGCGGATATATTGGCGGGCCCGTTCCAGCACGGCGGCGGGACCGATGCGGAATTCAAATTTGGCCGGGCGCGGGTCTTGATTGCTGTATTCGCTGGCACCGGGCACGGTGGTCAGGTCGCGGGCGATCCAGGTCTCCTGCAATACCAATAGATCGCGCGGCGCTTGTTCCGCCCCGGAAGTGGATACCCAATCGGCGTTAATCACGCGCTGCGCGGAAATCTGCAGGCCGCGGGCGAAATGGATGGCACCGGATTCCGCGTCCCTGGCGGATTCGATGATGTCATGCTCGAATTGCCGCGGGAAGGTTTCCACATCCGTCAAAAACACCTCGTTGGCGGCCTGGTTAAAGCGATCCGGAACCGTCGTTTGGGTTTCGTTCGGCCACAGCCGCGGCACATTGGTTTTCAATTGTGCGACACCAAGGTTGGGGTCGTTATTGGCGGCGGCGGCAACCTCCAATTCGCGGTGCTCGGCACGCATGACCAAGGCCAGCGGATCCACGAAGTTCTTTAAAAAGTCCTCCAAAACTGGGCCCAGCATGCGGGCGATCAGCACCACCGCGCACCGATTCAAATCACGAATCGCGTCGTGGGCTATCCGCTTTTTATAGGCGGCATCATCGGCGATGTGCCCGCGGTTATTGGACAGGTTGGCGCGCATCTCGCCCGAAAGCTTCACGTCTACTGCGGTATTGGCAACGCTGCGCACATCGCCGATCATGGAATCTTCCAGGTAACCACGGATCTTTGCCAGCACCGCGCTGCCGTAGGGGACGCCGTATTTGGAAATCTCCGCGCGGATAATATCCAGCAATTTCTCCTGCACCACCTCGCGGCTGGCCCAATGGAACACGGCGGAATACAGCAGGCCATCGAGGTCGCGGCGCGCATCGTGGCTGATCGATTGCAAGGTCTGTTCCACGATCGGCAACCAGTCACGGCCGCGCTGGCCCGCCGAGGAGGGGATCCGGGATTCGATGCTATTGGAAATGCGTTGGGACCACTGGCTGATCTGATCCCAGAACGTATTCATGATCCAATTTCCGGCCTTGCCTGGGGGCGGCAGGATCACGCCAACGCGATTGTGGATCCCCTGCAGGTTGTTATTGAGCTTTTCCTCAATCTGGGCGTCGCCCGACGCCGGGTTGGTCACATCCTTATGCCCTTCAAGCAGCTTTTCCACCGCGGAATTGGCCAGGCGTTGGGCGGCGTATTCGCCATAGCGGTCGCGCCCCATAGATAGCTGCGCGTACCCAAACGAACCCCAGGGGATGTTTTTGCGCTCCGCGACTCCCCAACCGAAACGGCTGTAATCCGCATCGACGCCGCCCTTATTGCCCAAGGTAAACGCCTGATAATTCTGCAACGAGGTCGCATCGACCATGAGCGCGGCTAACCCGCGGCCGATCGCGCGGTAGACGGTTTTCGGGTCACCATTGCCTAGGCGCGCCCCCTTTTCCCCGGAGCGAATACCCACGGGGAAGACGCGCCCGATGGGCACCTGGTCGGTGACGCCAACCGGCACGCCTAATGCCCTAAATACCCGCACATCATCATCGGTGGCGGTGCCGAATTGCGCGGCCACCAGCTCCGCAAACATGGCCAGCGCATTGGGATTGGTACCGGCCACCGCATCCGGCGATAATGCCGAGAAGATATCGGGCGTGACCAAAAACAGGGAGGTCAACGAGGGTGCCAATTGATCAAGGCCGGTCAGCAACCGGCACACATCGATGGCCATGGACGCGCCCGCACCGCCCGCCATGGAGGAAACCACAAACACCAAGGGCTGTTGATTGCTAATCTCACCGGCGAGCACGGTGCGGCCGTACAGCTCCGACATGAGATCGGCCAGCTCACGGTTGGTATCGGCCTTAAATAAAATATCCCACGCCTTGGCCAGCTCAGCCTGCACCTCCTTGAGCTTGCTCAGGATCAGCATGCGCCCGATGGCGCGGTATTGGCCGGCCCCCGAACCCACCACGGTGGTTTCCGCAGTAGGGTCCGTCAACGCCCAACTCGCAATGGTGCCAAGTTCGCCCTTCATCCCCAGCTGATCGGACACGGCGGCGTCGACGGTGGCGTAACGGTCGCTACTACCGCAGGAAATATAGTGGCCGCCCGCCTCGGAAACGTTAGGCAGGTTCCTTCCCGCCTTTTCCGCCACGGTAGGCACGTCCACGCTCACGAATTGCCAGGCCGCGGGCAATACCACATCGTTTGGTGTGGGGAATCGCTCGGGCAGCCGCTCGGCAAGCGTGGTTTTCAACTGATCCATCATGTAGGCCAGCGTCTGCGCGCCGGAACCACCACAACCAACGACAAGGACCTTATGCATTATGTATTTCTCCTAGTTGATCTTGTTAGTTCCATGTAGGACGGTCACCCCAGTTGGGTTTGTCACCCCAGGAATCCTGGCTACCCTGCGATTCCTGTGTACCCCAACCATCGCTGCGCTGCTGCGGCGGCTCCGAAGCGGACTGCCCCTGCCAGGAATCGCTCGGGCCTGCCGCCGGTTGTTGCGGGATTTGTTGCTTAAGCTGGGCGGCCAATTCGGGTGCGCGTTCCACAATGTTTTGCACCAATTGCTGGGCCGCGGCGTGTTCGATGGGCAGGCGCGGCAGCACGATCAGCTCGAGGTTACCGTCGCGCGCCGCGATAAACCAGTGCCCCTGCACCGCCAACGGCAGCACAGCCCGATCGGATTTTTGCAACCCAGTATCGCTGATACTCGGCGTGGTTTCCACGATCACCGAGGATCCAGCCAACGGATTGGGTTGGAAACTATGCACCTTGAGTTGGTGCCCGAGCACGGAGGCGACGCGACCATCGTGGTGAATCTGATTTCGAGATGCGCCGTCGAAGTCGATGGTGGGGGCGACCGCGCCGTCGTAACGCAATGCGGAACCCTCAAAATGCAGCGAGATGCGCTGGGCGCCAAAATACTGTTCCGGAATGCGCGCGGTCAGGTAGCGCACCAGGTAAAGCAATGCCAGCGGGATCAGCAACCCCAGCAACAAAGCGGCCACAAAAGCCAAGGTAAACGCCGTCTTATTCAACGGAATGGACATGGTTCCGGTGGCGGCAATTGGCACAACTGTTTTTTCCGAACCGTCCGCACGTGAGATCGAAACGGGGATTGTGCCGGAGACAAAGCCATCCCGCAATTGCGCCACGGAAAAGGTCACCGGAAGGCTAGCCTCCTCGCCCTCGCCAAGCTCCAATGCGGTGCCGGCGTCGGCGTGCTGGCTGGACACATCGATGGCGTCCACGCCCTCCGGCAGGGTTTCCGTGGCCAAGGTGGTACCCGCCGGGACCCATACCTTACCCGGGCCAACCACTGGAATGCTTGTGCTAATCTCCGGGGTTTCCATGGTAAAGCTCAGCGCCCCCGGCAGCTCCGGCATATCGGGGCGCGAGACCGCGACGGGCACCTCGCCGGTAATGGGGTCCAGCGCCGTACCGGGCGCGTCCGGGGCGGGCGCGGTAACCACATGTACGCTGGCCTGCAGCACGCCGGTGGCGGGCAACTCGGGCAATTGCTGCAGCGGTACGGTCACCGGCTGCCCATTGGAAATATCCGCCGCTGATAGCAACTCTGTGCGACCCCCATTGCCGTTGGGCAGGAACCCGAGATCCACGGTCGCGGTGCCGCGCAGCTCCCGCGGTTTCCCATTGCGATCCACCAATTGAACGGTCACGGGGTCCTTGCTACGTACGTTCAAACTGCCGGTTGCCAAACCATCCGGACCATGCAATTGTAGCTGCAGGTCAGGCTGGATTTTCACGGAGTTAAACACGCGGTGGTCGCTGCGGTCTTCGCTAAAACCAACGAATTTCAGCTGCCACTTGCCTACCCATCCCTCGGGCTTCGAAAGGCTCAGCTCGCCCTCCGCTTTCTGCACGGGGTCCGCGCTTGCCGCCCAGCTTATCGACGCCCCGCCCACCTTACCGTTGCCCTCGCCCTCCAGCTCGATCTCCGAACCATCCGGCGCGATAAGTTTCAGCACCGCGTTCGGCCCGAGATCGTCCTTGGCAATGGCGGTAAAGTGCACGGAATCAATCGAATCATCGAGCACAAATTCGAATGGATCGTCGGCGGCGGTCTCCGCCGCATACTCGCCGCCGGTGCTTAATGCCTGATGGAAGCTGGCAAACAAACTGCCCACGCTATCGGCGGGGAAAAACGCACCATTGGGTTCCAGCTTGCCGCAGGGAGAGCCGGTACCCTCGGTAATCCCGGCAAATAGGTTAAAGTCCGAAGGGTTTTTCGGATCGGACAGGCCAATGCCGATATTGGTAATGCCCGCGGAACGGTATTTATCGGTAATGCCGTTGGGTCGGCACACGGCGTCCTGCGCGGCGTCGATACCCTCCTGTGCGGTGAGCGCGCCATCGGTAAAGGTGACCAGCATTTTGCAGCTGTCTTCGGAACCGGAACGCGCGAAGTCCTGATACGCGCCTTCGAACGCGTTGGCGTAATTGGTGTATTGCTCACTTGTGCGATTGGCAAAGCTGGCGATGGTGCTTTTCACGCCTTGCACGCTGCCGTCGTCGAGCTGCACCCAATCCCCGTACGCCGGGTCCGTCACCCCGCTTTTATATTCCTGGCCAAAGCCCGCCACGCGGATCCGCACGTCCACGCCCTCATCGTTGTGCCGGGCCAGCAATTGGTTGACAAAGCTCTGGGCTGCGGGCACGCGGTTATGATCCGCATCTGCGCCGGGGGTGTTCGGATCGATATTTCCGCCCTTGACCTGATGGATCAAAGATTCGGTCTCATCCATCATCAGGATCACGTCAAGCTTGCCCTTGGTGGACACGCAGGACCCCAAGGCGCTGAGCGCGTTCGCGCCGGTGCCGGATTGGGCGGCCGCCATGGGCGCAACGCAGGTAATCGCCTGCATCGCCCCCGCCACCAGGCAGGCCGCTGCCGCCGCCAACAAGCGTTGCCTAAAACCGCTCATAGTTTGCCCACCCACTGTCCGATCTCGATTGCGGACCATACGATCCCCAACAACAGGCCACCCACCGTCGCCCAATACACGGCGGATTTCCACCCCAGCACGGAATAAAACCCCTCCGCCCGCTTCCTATTATCCGCATTGAAAAACAGGCCCAGCATGGTGACCCCGAAGACACCGGCCGCCGCCCAGGCTGTCACGGAAAACACCCGAAAGAAAAACTCCGTGGGCGTGGAATCCCCGAAGGTAATGGTCGCGGAAAGCACCAGGCTCACCAGCGCCATCACCATGCTGGGGATCAGGGCCTGCAGGGGCGCCGAGGTGGAACGAATCGGCATCGCCGGGGCCGCGGGGCCCGCGCCGCTAGGTCCACTCGGTCCGCCAGCTCCGTTAGGTCCGCTCGGGGGTGCCTCGAATTGCGGCCGCTGCACCGGTGGCTGCGGTTGCGGCGCGAACCCGCCGCCGTTGCCGAACGGGCTCGACGCCCCGCCAAACTCCGGCAGCGAACCTTTGTTCGGATCTGGCGGTGTGCCGAAACCACCGAACTGAGGATCCTGTTGGGGCATTCATTACTCCTTACCGTAACGGGGCTCTGATCGCCGCGAGCGGACACCGGCTATGAGGTGGATGAAACGCAACCAGTCTAGCCGCGTTTTACCGCTCCAGATCTGCTAACGGCTAGCCGCGCCCAGCTCCCGTAGCCCCACGGCGGCACACCTATTCAAGGTAGCGTTCGAGCGACCGCAGCTACCAGCACTTCTCCCCGCGGGTGTTCGATTTCGCGTGCGTCCGGCTCCGCCCCCTCAAGGGTGTATCGGGCCGATTAGAATAGGCATGCATGAACGTCAAGTTGAGTGCGGCGGCCGTGCGCGCGGCCGTCGAAAAGCAGCAGGAACAGATACGCCAAGACCTCACCGAGCTCGTCGCCTTCAACTCGGTATCCAACGAACCTCAGTGCGAAGCAGACCACGCGGCTGCGGCGAACTGGGTGGCGGCGGCGCTGGAAAAACTGGGCCTGGACGTGACCGTGTACGAGACCGTGGACAACGCGCCCACCATCATCGGCAACCGGCCCGGGGCGACCACCGTGCTGCTGTACTCGCACTACGATGTGGTGCCCGCCGGGGACCCCGCCGCCTGGCTTTCCGACCCCTTCACCCTCACCGAACGCGACGGCCGCTGGTACGGGCGCGGCACCGCCGATTGCAAGGGCAACCTGGTCATGCACCTGGCGGCGTTGCGCGCGGTGGCCGAGCTGGGCGGCACTGACCTGGGCATTCGCGTGGTCATCGAGGGTTCGGAAGAGCGCGGCGGCGAGGGCTTGGACGCGCTGATCGCCGAACGTCCGGAGCTGTTTGCCGCCGATGTGATCCTGATCGCCGATACCGGCAACGCCGCGCTGGGCACCCCGACATTGACCACCACGCTCCGGGGCGGGGCGCAAATAGACGTTCGAATTGATACCTTGCGTGCGCCCGTACATTCGGGCGGTTTCGGGGGTGCGGCGCCGGACGCAACCGCCACGCTGATCCGCGTTTTAAACACGCTTTTCGACGCCCACGGCCGCACCGCCATCGAAGGCATCGACTGCACCGGCGTGTGGGAGGGCCAGCCCTACCCCCGCGATGCCTTCCGTGCCGACGCCGGCGTGCTGGACGGGGTCGAATTGATGGGCACCTCGGAAGATCAGCCGGCAGATATGGCGTGGATGCGGCCCGCGATCATCATCACCGGCTTTACCTCTACCCCCGTTGCCGAGGCCGTCAATGCCGTTCCCGCGTCCGCTTCCGCCCGCCTAAACTTGCGCGTGCCGCCGGGCATGGAGGCCGCCGATGTGGTCGATGCCGTGTGCGCCCACTTGCGCAACAATGTTCCATACGGGGCCCAGCTTTCCGTGCACCCGTTCGAGGTGTTCAATCCATTCAGCTGCGACACCGAAGGGCCCGCTGTGCAGGCGCTTTCCGACGCCCTGACCGCGGCCTACAATGGCACCCCCACCGTGACCGTGGGCACCGGCGGCTCCATCCCGTTGTGCACCAAACTCATGGAGGCGTTCCCGGGTGCTGAGCTGGCCTTGTTCGGCGTCGAGGAGCCGCTCACCACCATTCACTCCGCCAATGAATCCGTTGCGCCGGAGGAGATCCGGGACATTGCCATTGCGGAGGCATTGTTCCTACTCAACTACAAAAAATAGTCCGAATTGGGGGTATGGGCGGTACCCCCAATTTTCCGCAGGTTTTTGCACCGTGTTGTGACGCTGGTTACCATGCCCTTTGTGACTTACATCATTGATTCCCTACGACTTAGGCGAGTAGCGAAGGCTACGTACCCCGGTGAAGGATAGGACTGACCCCTTCACCTCGGGGAAGTAGTCGTTAGTAACCCAGCATCAGAGTCGGTCCCCTTACAACACAATCCGATACGAATCCACCAAGGACCGAAATGTTCACTACCACCGCTACTCGCCCGACCCGCTCCACCAAATCCATGCGCTCCACCACGGTTGAATATCACCGCGACACGCAGCGCAGCCCCGTCGGATCGCCGATCCGCACCACCACCCGCTTCTTTGCAGATGACCCGTTCCGGGCTCGCTTCGGCCACCAATTGCCGCGCGGCCTGCGTGAAGAAGCTCGCGGCATGGAATGGCGCACCTTTACCGCCACCTATGCCCCCGCCAGCGAATTGCGGATTCACCACATCGAATCCACCAAGCTGCGCGGATCCACCTACCGCTTTACCGCCACCATCACGGACAGCCGCGATGGTTCTCGCACCACCACGCACCGCGAAATCCGCGCCACCGGCCCCATCTCCGCCTGCACCAACCTGCTTGCCGACGCCGGCCGCCGCGTTGAAATCCTGGAATTCCACCAGTTCGAAATCTTTGAGGCCACAGTCACCTTCATCTACACCTGCGAGAACAACCACCGCGCTTGGGCAATGGGATTCGGCTCCAACCGCGACCTTTCCGCCGCTGCCGCGATGAGCTCCGCAGCTCACCGCCTGCACGGCTAGCATCCCCAACCCCAGGACCCCGGCACAACCTGCCCACCTGGGGTTTTCCCATGCCGATGCAATGGGCGTCAACCAATGGGTTTGCACCACTCGAACAAGCCGCCTACTACCGGACCGGAAGTGAGTGTATTCAGCACATGAACGCGCCACAGGTACACTGGTAGATGTCGCTCGTGACACACTTTCCGGCGGCGGGGAGTGCGTCCGAGGCTAGTTCATCGCCCAACCTTCAAGGACTCAAAGAACCACCACGTGCTCACGCTTCTCACTGCCCTAGCTGTTAGTTCCTGTCTCGCTCCGCTGTTGGTTCTTCGCATGGGTAATCGTGCGTTTGGCGTTCTTGCCTTGGTGCCAGCGGCCGGGGCCGGCTGGATTGTTTCCCTCTTTATTCATGGTTTCACCCCACAGACATTTCATATGGAGTGGCTTTCCGCGGCGAACCTCACGCTGGATCTCCGCATGGATGCACTCTCCGCATTGTTCTGCCTGATTATCCTTGGCATCGGCGCGCTCGTGCTGGTGTATTGCTGGGGCTATTTCGAATTCAACCGCCGCCGGCTAGCGGTGTTCGCCTCCCAAATGGTGGCGTTTGCGCTGGCCATGGTGGGCCTGGTGATCTCGGACAGCCTGCTGCTGATGTATGTGTTCTGGGAAATCACCTCGATCCTTTCCTATCTATTGGTGGGCTATTACGGGGAACGCGCATCTTCCCGGCGCGCGGCCAGCCAAGCCCTGATGGTGACCACGCTGGGCGGCCTAGCCATGTTGATGGGCATCGTCATGCTCGGCCAACAAACCGGGGTGTGGACCTTCTCCGGCCTGGCGGATTACAGGAACCTGTACAGCACGCCGAATGTGCGATTCGCGGTGGTGCTATTGCTGGCGGGCGCGCTATCCAAGTCTGCGATCGCCCCGGCGCACTTCTGGTTGCCGGGCGCGATGGCGGCCCCCACCCCGGTGAGCGCCTACCTGCACTCGGCGGCGATGGTCAAGGCTGGCATCTACCTGGTCGCCCGCCTTTCGCCAAGCTTTTCGGTCATCCCGGCGTGGCACCTAGTGATCATCCCGTGCGGGCTGTTCACCATGATCATGGCCGGCTGGATGGCGCTCCGCCAACAGGACCTCAAGCTGGTGCTGGCGTACGGCACGGTTTCCCAGCTCGGGTTTATCGTATCCATTGTGGGCATTGGTTCGCGGGCGGCCTTGCTCGCTGGGTTGGCCATCACCGTCGCGCACGCATGTTTCAAGGCCTGCCTATTTATGGTGGTGGGTGCGATCGACCACGCCACCGGCACCCGGGACATCCGCAAGCTTGATGGCCTCGGCGCGAAGCAACCCGGCCTCGCCGTCATTGCGATTCTCGCGGCGGCGTCCATGGCGGGCCTGCCACCGATGCTGGGCTTTGTGGCCAAGGAGCAGGTGCTTACGGTGCTGATCTACGAACAGGCCCTTACCGGCATGCCGGCCAAGCTCACGCTCGCGGGTGCGGTCGTGGGTTCGATCCTCACCGTGGCCTATAGCCTGTACTTCCTCTACGGAGCGTTCGCCAGCAAACACGGCACCAGCCCGGCCGTGGCAAATATGCATTCGATAATCCCGGGATTGTGGATTCCGCCCGTACTGCTGGCCATCGGCTCCCTCGCCCTAGGCGTGCTGCCGCAACCACTGGACGCGGCGATCGCTACGCACATCACGGGGGTGTACGGGGCGTCGGCAAGCGACCACCACCTGGCGCTGTGGCATGGGTTTACCCCGGTTCTGGCGCTGACCTGCGCAGTTATCGCCGCCGGTTCGGTCTTGCACTGGCAGCGAGCAACGGTGGCAAAGCTGCATTTCCGGCAGCCCGCGCTGGGCAATGCCAGCGCCGCATACGACCTGGTTATTCAGGGGCTGCAGCGGGTGTCCATGCGCATGACGGCCGTGACGCAACGCGGTTCGCTGCCGCTCAACGAAGCCATTATCCTGGGAACACTTGTCCTATTCCCGCTGTTTGCGCTGATCAGCGGCAGGCGCAATACCATCCGCATGGAGCTTTGGGGAACACCCGTACAAGCGTTCGTGGCCGTCCTTATTATTATCGCGGCGATCGCCGCAACGGTACTGCGCAACCGCCTTTCCGCGCTGATCATGGTGGGCCTGACCGGCTACGGGCTTTCCGTGATTTTCGCACTCTACGGCGCGCCCGACCTCGCGCTGACGCAGCTGCTCGTGGAAACCATCTCCATGGTGGTATTCGTACTGGTGTTGCGCAAACTCCCCAGCAACTCGCCGGAACCGCAGGGCTATATTCGGGTGCGCGCGTGGCTGGCCATCGCGGTCGGGCTGACGGTCACCGTGCTGGGCGCCTTCGCCATTAGCGCCCGCACCGCCACCCCGATTTCGAACGTAATTCCTACCCTGGCCAAGGATATCGGTCACGGCGCTAACGCGGTCAACGTCCTGCTGGTGGATATCCGCGCCTGGGACACCTTCGGCGAGATTTCCGTCCTGGTGATCGTGGCCACCGGCGTGGCCTCCCTCGTGTACCGCACGCGCAGCTTTAACAGGGCGTCGCGGCGGCCGATCCTGCGCCTCGGCGGCAGCCCGTGGTTGGCCACGGACAGGTCGGACGCCAATATGGACCGCAACCGCTCCCTCATGGTCGAGGTAAGCACACGCGTTCTATTCCACAGCATGATCCTGCTTAGCGTGTACTTCTTCTTCGCTGGCCATAACGCCCCCGGCGGCGGGTTCGCGGGCGGCCTGGTGGCGGCGCTGGCGTTCACGCTGCGGTATTTGGCGGGCGGCAGGCACGAGCTCGAGGAGGCGATACCTATCGACGCCGGCCGCATCCTCGGCGTTGGCCTGCTTATCTCCGCCGCCTCGGTGGTTGTGCCCCTGACCTTGGGTTATCCCCCATTAACCAGCACGGTATGGGACGTGACCCTGCCCCGGATCGGCGAGCTGCATATCGTGTCGGCGGTGTTCTTCGACGCCGGCGTGTACCTGATCGTGATCGGCCTAGTCCTGCATATCCTGCGCAGCTTGGGTGCCCAATTGGATATCGACCAAGACCTGCGTAAGCAGCGCGCCCGCGACCGCGCCCGCCGGTTGGCCCGAAAGGAGCGTTAACACATGGTTGCTAATTTCTTCCTGTTGCTCACCTGCGGGGTGCTGGTGGCGTGCGGCGCCTACCTATTGCTGGACCGCTCCATGACGCGCATGTTGCTCGGCCTGCTCCTGGCGGGCAATGGGCTGAACCTCTTGATGCTGATCGCCGGCGGTAAGGCGGGCGCGCCGCCGATTCAGGGCCGCAATTCGGCGCTGCGTGTGGACGATTCGGACCCGCTCGCCCAAGGCATGATTCTCACGGCCATCGTGATTTCCATGGCCATGACCGCGTTTTTGCTGGCGTTGGCGTACCGGCAGTATCGCTACCGCACCGCCGACCTGATTGATAATGATTCCGAGGATACCGCTATCGCTTCCCGCACTACCGCTACCGCCCCTGACCGGGACGCCTCCGATGATCCGCTGACGGGCCGCCCCACCGCCAGCGGCGATAATTTCGGCCCCCAGTTTTTCGAAGCTCCGATCGAAGCGCAGGAGCAAACATGAATTACCTAGTTCCGCTACCCGTGATTCTGCCCGCGATTGGCGCCGCGCTTACCTTGGTTTCTCCGAATCGCCGGTTGCAGCGCCTGATTTCATTGGTGACGCTCACCGCGCTGATCGTGCTTACCTGCGCGCTCGTCGTGCTTGTCGACGCCCACGGCATCCAGGCCGTGCAAGTCGGCGGCTGGGACGCTCCCGTAGGCATTACCTTGGTTGCGGACCGCCTTTCCACAATGATGCTGGCGGTCAGCGCCCTAGTGTTGTTCACCGTGATGTTGTACGCCATCGCTCAGGGTGTGCGCGACGGCAGCAAAGACGAGCCGGTGGCGGTCTTCCTGCCCGCATATCTGCTGCTCAGCATGGGTGTGAACATGTCTTTCCTGGCCGGAGACCTGTTCAACCTGTACGTGGGTTTCGAGGTCTTCCTTGTCGCCTCCTATGTGCTGCTCACCCTCGGCGCCTCCCCGGGCCGCGTGCGCGCGGGCGTGTCCTATGTCATGGTGTCCATGCTTAGCTCACTGGTGTTCCTGCTGGCCCTAGCCCTGATCTACGCCGCGGTGGGCACCATGAACATGGCCCAGATTTCGGTGCGCATGGAAGAGATTCCGGCGGGTACCCGCGGCGCGTTGTTCGCCGTCCTGCTGGTGGCCTTTGGCATTAAGGCGGCGGTGTTCCCCCTGTATTCGTGGCTTCCGGACTCCTACCCCACCGCCCCGGCGCTGGTGACGGCGGTGTTTGCAGGGCTGCTGACCAAGGTGGGCGTGTATTCGATTATTCGGCTGCGCTCCGTAGTGTTTACCGACGGCCGCCTCGACGCCTGGCTCATGTGGGCCGCCCTCGCCACCATGATCGTGGGCATTCTGGGCGCCATGGCCCAAAACGATATCAAGCGTCTGCTGTCGTTTACGCTGGTCAGCCATATCGGCTATATGATTATGGGGATTTCACTCGGCACCGCCCTGGGGCTGTCCGGCGCGATCTTCTACGCGGTGCACCATATCCTCGTGCAAACCGCGCTCTTCCTCGTGGTGGGCTTGATCGAACGCCAGGCCGGCTCTTCTTCGTTACGACGCCTCGGCTCCCTCGCCTATACCTCCCCCCTACTCGCCGTGCTCTACCTGCTCCCCGCCTTGAACCTCGGCGGCATCCCGCCCTTCTCCGGCTTCCTGGGCAAACTCCTGCTCCTGGAGGCGGCCGCCGAAATCGGTGGCTTTATGCCCTGGCTACTAATCGGCGGCGCGGTGATAACCTCCCTGCTCACGCTGTACACCATGACGATCGTATGGTCGAAGGCCTTTTGGCGGGACCGCTCCGACGCGCCCGACGGCGAAATGGCCTTCGCTCGGCCCCGGCCGCTTACCGAAAACATCAATATGGTTCCCGTCTCCGAACGCCCCGATGTGGGCCGCATGCCCTGGGGCATGGTGCTGCCCACGAGCCTGCTAGTCGCGGCGTCGTTAAGCGTCACCTTATTGGCGGGGCCAATCTCTGGCGTCACAGGGCGCTCGGCGGAATCCGCGCAGGACGTCAACCACTACCGCAACGCCGTACTCGGCACCAACGCCGACAACCCTGGGCGCACCCTACCCGGACAGGAGGCAAAATGAGCCGCTTCCGGCCAGTTTCCATCATCTGGCTCACCCTCATGTGGATCCTCATGTGGGGCGAGCTTTCTCTAGGCAACTTCCTGGCCGGGCTGCTGCTGGCGCTGCTGATCACCTTTGGGCTGCCGCTGCCGAAACTGCCCGTCGCCGTCACGCGCATCCGCTGGCTACCCCTCGGCTGGCTCGCACTAACGTTCTGCTGGCAATTGGTGGCATCCTCCTGCAACGTGGCCTGGATCGCCTTAAGGCGCACCGAACAACCGCCCGCCGCGCTCGTGCGCGTACCAATGCGCGTCGCCGATGACCTGGTCTTTTCCTTCGCCGTGGGGATTTTGAACCTGCAGCCCGGGGGAACCGTCAGCGACTTTGACCTGGATAACCGGGAACTAACCGTGCACCTCTTGGACGGATCGTCCCATGCGACGATCGAACGGGAGATCAAAAACATCAACCAGCTGGAGGCCCGGCTGAACCAAATATTCGTAACGAGGTGACCATGGACTACTACACCATCGGCCTGACCCTAGCCACCGGCATCTTTATGCTTAGCTTTCTGATCACCGGGTACCGGCTCCTCGTTGGGCCAAATTCTCTCGACCGCGTCGTGGCGCTGGACGCTACCGGCGCCATGATCCAATGCTCCTTGGCCGTGTATATTTGCTGGACCATTGACACCACCGTTTCCAACGCCATGATGGTGGTGGCGCTACTCGGCTTTATCGGCACAGTGGCGCTGACTCGATTCCGAAAGCGAGACGACGCCTCATGATGAACGCCCTCAGCCTCTTCTTCCTACTCTGCGGCGCCGTCTTGGCACTTTCCGCCGCCATCGGATTGGTCCGCTTCCGCGACACCATGTCCCGACTCCACGCCGTGACCAAACCCCAGACCCTGGGGCTGATCTGCACCATCACCGGAACCAACCTCCACGTGCTCAATTCCGACAAACTCGGACCCGGCGAACTTGGCGACCTAGGCGTGCTCTTCCTGATCATATTGTTTGCCCTGCTCACAGCCCCTGTGGTCGCGCAACGCGTGGGCCGAATCGCCCGCAAAGAAGGCCTCTACGAAGAAGCCTTCCTGTCCCGCGATGACACCGAAGGCAAAAAAGCCGCCCGCAAACACGTCTAGGTTCTTTAGTGTTCCCTTCGTTGGGTGGGCCTATATGGCGCCGCGGCGAAGCTTTCCGGCCCGGATCCGCAGAAATCCGCCTTGGCCAGCAGCAGACCATGCGGCGGACGAGCAAAATCAGGCGCCAGCGAGACAAACCTAGCGCTAGCGCTGCAAAACTCGGCGCCATCGGAGCTATACGGATAGGTAGCGCACTTCACATGAAGTTTTTTACACACGAAACGCCGATTTTGTGTAATTTTCATCGCTCAGAGCCGCCCAGGGCCACCCCCGCGATATTTTTTACACAGATTCGGGATTTTGATGTAAAAAATATCGGTAGACAACGTTCAACTCCGGACCTGCCAATAGGTTGTGGACGGCCTACCGCATCAAAATGGCGCAATTAAGGGAAGTTGACCATAGTCGACCAAGGGTAGCGGATTTCACGGCCTCAGAGGGGCTGCTACGACGGAAATTCATTAGTGGCCAATCATTTATTGTTTCATACCCACTTTCCAGACAGGCATCGCACATCGACAGCGGGGACACTTCGGATAGATCCAGCTGCATTGGGATGTGCCGCAGTAAAACTCCCCTCAACGTACCCCAATCAATCGGAAGACAGCCCATAGCAATAGGTAGCGCACTTCACATGAAGTTTTTTACACACGAAACGCCGATTTTGTGTAATTTTCATCGCTCTGGGCCGCCCAGGGCTGCCGCTGCGATATTTTTTACACAGATTTCGGGATTTTGATGTAAAAAATATCGGTAGACAACGTTCAACTTGTTAAGTGACACACTACCGATTTCGCCGCATGAGCGTTTTTGGGGGCACTGGAGTACCCACGCAATAACTAGAGGGCCTCAAATGGCCATTTTGAATCGTGCGCGATCCACTTGAGCGCGGCGGCGGTTGGAATCCATTCGCCCTTCGCTCCCTCACCGGTGCGAACGTCTCAACACCGAGCGACTGGAACCAGTAACAGGGGAAACTTATTTGCATATATCCGACTCCGTAGGGGCATGCGCACCCGCTAGTGTTGAAGGCTGCTTCGCGCCGGCTAGGCTTGAAGGCTGCTGCGCACCCGCTAGGCTTAGAAGCTGTTGCGCGCCATCGTGCCGATAGGCCGGGAGGGCGAAAGGGTTGGCTCGGCAGCGTCACCAAGCAATAAGCCGCTAGTTAGCACGCAATCGAGTCGATTTGCTGGCTGGCGAAGGTGGGCAACCGCTGGGGGTGTGGCGGAAGCTAGGGCAACCACGAAATGAGTGCTTCGCGTTGAAGTATGCGGCAGCTACCGAATGCATATTCGCCCAAAATGGGAGCGTTTATTGCGCACGAAATGGGCAGCAGGCTGGGGAGCATAATGCAGGGAGTGGATTCGGCGAATTGGAAAATCAGTTTGACGGATTGGGTGATTGCAGCCAAAAGACAAGGCAATGGATTTGGCGAAATCCGTCTCGGATGCGCGAAGCGCAAACGGCCTCCGGAGCCCCCTACGCCGGTGCCCCAATAATTGGATTATTTGTACGTAACGCTTTTGCTAACTAGGTCGATGATGTGAATAAGTAAGGCAAATGCGTCCCGTTACCTGCGCTAGCCTAGTTATTTATTAATGCTGGTAACCATGTCGCTTTTGCGCCCGCCCAGCACTGACGGAGGTTCGAGCAGCTTAGGTTTTGGTTATGGTGTTGTCGCCGAGATGAGATCCACTGCGACTAGCGTCAGCGGGTGTTCGGATTCGGCAGGCGCGGAGCAAGAGCGCGCCCAGCAGGAGGCCACCTTGCCGGATGGCAGGGTGGCTTTAGTGTTCGCGCGAGCTATTTCGGTCGAGCTATTTCAGGCTTTCCACCTCATCGCAGGTGGCGTCCACAACGGCCTGCCAAGATCCGGTTTCCTCGTAAAGCTTGCGTTGCCGCTGGTAGGCGGCACCTTGTTCGATGAGTTCGGGGATGGTGGCGAGTTCGTTGTCGCAACCGAGCTCTTTGGCAAGGGGTTCGAGCAACCGGGCCATGCGCAATAAATCATCCCTGACCAGCACTTCGTCGGTTTGTCGGCTGACAATGATCTCGGCGTCGAGACCGTATCGCGCCGCGCGCCATTTGTTTTCGGCGAGATGCCAGGGCTGCAGGGAAGGCAGTTGTTGGCCGGTGTCGTAGAGCCGGTCGTAGTAGACGACGAGGCAGTGCGTAAGCGCGACGACGGCCGCGAGTTCCCGAAGTGTGCTCGTAGCATCGGCGACCCGAACCTCGATGGTGCCCCACTTTCCGGCTGGGCGGATATCAAAGTGCATGGCGCCAGTGTGGTTGATTACCCCGGAAATCGCCTGGTCGGACATGTATTCGGACCACTGTTCCCAGTCGACAAAGCCGAAGGGCATACCGGCGGTGGGAAGCTGCTGATACAGCATGGTGCGATTGGACGCATACCCGGTATCCAGGCCGTTCCACGCGGGGGAACTGGCGGAAAGCACCAATAGGTGCGGGTAGTGGGTCATTAAGGCGTTGATAATCGGCCAGACCCGGTCGGCGTCCGAAATACCGACGTGAACGTGGATTCCCCAGATCAGCATCTGGCGGCCCCAGTACTGGGTGCGCTTGATGATCTCCTGGTAGATGCCTTTGTCGGAGACGGGCTGATCGCGCCAGTCGCTAAACGGGTGGCCCCCGGAGGACCACACGCGGACGCCTTCGGCGTGCGCCGCCTCGATCACTGCGGCGAGCCCGGATCGGAGCTCGGCCACCGCATCGGGGACGTTCGTGTGCACCCCGGTAATCAGCTCGACGGTGTTCTGCAGGAACTCACGTTCAAGGTGTATCTCCGGGTGGTTTTTGTTCGCACGTTCGATAACGGCGGCGGCGCGGGGAGTGAGGTCGCGGGTCACTGGGTCCACGAGTGCGACTTCCCACTCAATGCCCAACGTCGGTTTCGGTGATCCTTGAAAAGGCTGAAGCATTAGCGGTGGAGATCCTGTGTGATAACTAGGACAACACCTGCAGGCAAACGTTCTGCTTGGGCGTCCCGGGGGGCTGCGGTAATACCGAGGGATTCGGCGAGGGATCGGGCGGTTTTCTCCTCATCACCCTTACCCGGCGTGTAGTACACGACCGAGCTGGGGAACGTGCTTTCGGAGTAGTTGCCAACCTCAGAGACCGTGAATTCTTGGTTCCGCACCTGGTCCGCCACGCGCTGACCCAAGCCTTGAACCATGGAATTATTCAGCACACGCACAGGCACCTTGCCGCCCTGTGCGGAGTTATCTGAGGCCCCGGAATTATTGGTTTCTTGCTGTTGCGTCACCGCGCTACTCGCCACAGCCGTATTGGTTTCGCTTTGTTGTGCGGTTGATTGTTCGCCGCTCGGCTGGGCATCCGACGCGGCGGACGTCGCACCAGCCCCAGTACCAGCCCCAGCCTCGGCGCTAGCGCTCGTGGTGGTTGCGGCGGCTTGGGTATCTGTACCGGAGGTGCCGGCGCCACGGGACAGCATAAAGATGCCCCAGGCGATGAAAAGGACGGCAATTGCCAGCAGGATCATCGCAAGTCCGCGTAACGGCAAGCGTGGCTCGGCAGCGGGTTTCTGCTCTGGCTTACTCATGTTTTAGATCTTAGCGGCAGCTCGACGAGATGCGCGGTTATCTCGGATTCGGCGGAGTCGTGCGACGAGCTGCGGGTGCTCGGCGTAGGCTTCCGGGGCGTCGATAAGCTTGTTTAAATACTGGTGGTAGCGGACGGCGCTGAGCCCGAACTCGTCGCGGATGGCGTCTTCCTTGGTGCCAACGCAACGCGGTGCGGCCTGTTCGAACATTAGTACCGCAGAATCAAACGGGCTCAATTTAGTCATGCGCAACAGATTAGTATGATGCGCCACAGAGTAGTGTGAAGACATGACAATTAGGCCCATCGTCATCCACGGCGACCCAGTACTGCACACACCCACAGCGCCGGTCACAGAACCTGTAGCAGAGCTGCAGGAACTTATAGCGGACATGTATGAAACTATGGACCGCGCACACGGCGTCGGCCTCGCCGCGAACCAAATCGGCGTAGGCAAACGGCTGTTCGTATATAACTGTCCCGACGAAGACGGCACTTATCATCGCGGTTGCGTAATCAATCCTGTGCTCGAAACCTCGGAAATCCCGAAAACCATGCCGCGCACCGATGGCGAGGACGATGAGGGCTGCCTTTCCGTCCCCGGCGAGTCCTTCCCCACCGGCCGCGCGGAGTGGGCGCGCGTCACGGGTATCGACGAACACGGGGACCCTGTCACCATCGAAGGCACCGGTTTCCTCGCACGTTGTTTCCAACACGAGGTGGGTCACCTCGATGGCCTGGTGTACACGGACACGCTGATCGGCCGATGGCGGCGCCAAGCCAAAAAAATGGTCAAGCGCAACGGTTGGACGGAGGCCGGGCTGAGCTGGCTGCCGGGCGTGGACCCGGACCCCTTCGGCCACGACGATGAGGACGTAGATGAATAGGGCGCCCCAACTCGGCGATCGAGTAATTGTTCGACGTCACGTGCCGGGCTCGGCGGGGCACCTTTCGGACATCATCGGGCACGTGCTGGACTTGGACCCGCTCACCGTGCGCCCGCAGGCGGTGGGCGGCCTGCCTTCCGACAAGGACGCCGTGGTTATCCCCGCCGAGCAGGTGCAGGTTTGCAAGGTGCTACCCCCGCGCCGCGTGCGCAATTCGGACATACGTGCGGTGGAGCAAGCGACGGCTGCGGCGTTTCCCGGCACCGAACACATTTGGCACAACGGGTGGCTGTTGCGGGCGGGCGATGGCATTACGGAACGCTCGAATTCCGCGGCTCCGCTGGGGAGTTCCGCCGGCCTTTCCCAGGTGCCTCTCGAGGCAATTCGAGAATTCTATCGACGCCAAAATATGCCTACGCGTATCCTACTTCCGGATCGAATCGCGCGCTCGGCGGAGGTAGTGTGCGCGAAGTGGAAGCGCGGTCCGGATATCCTGGTAATGACGCGTCCATTGGACACCATCGATGTCCGCGAGCTGCCGGAAGGCTACGAATTCCGCGTGGATGACCAACCCGACGAGGCCTGGCTGAATATGTACCATTTCCGCGGCAAACCGCTGCCCGTCCATGCGCTGAATTTGCTGCGCACTAGCATCGAAGGCCACATGGGCTTCGGGCGGCTGACCTGCGGCGATAGCACCGTGGCTATCACCCGCGGCACGGTGACCTATTCCGAAGACGGGCGCGCATGGCTGGGCTATTCGGCGGTTGAGGTTGCCCCCGCTTATCGACGCCGCGGCCTCGGCACCGCCCTCGGGCATTCGATGTTGCATTGGGGGCGATCATTGGGCGCTTCGGCGGCCTATTTGCAAGTGATTTCATCGAATACCCCGGGCATTGAATTGTATAAAACACTCGGTTTCATTGAGCACCACCGACACCGCTATGCGGAGGAAGGATAATCTTGAACGCATGCGAATTGTCAATTGGAATGTGAACTCGATTCGCACCCGCGCGGATCGAGTCCTTGAGTTCTTGAGCAGGCAGGACGTGGACGTCCTCGCCATGCAGGAAACCAAGTGTAAAGACGAGCAATTCCCATACCTCATGTTCCAGGGCGTCGGCTATGAAGTCGCACACGTGGGCTATGACCAGTGGAACGGCGTAGCCATCGCGTCGCGCGTTGGATTGACCGACGTCGAGGACCATTTCGCGGGCCAACCCGGCTTTCATAAGGATCCCGAAAAGCCGCAACAGCTCGAGGCCCGCGCGCTGGGCGCTACCTGCGGCGGCGTTCGCGTGTGGAGCTTGTATGTGCCAAATGGCCGGGAGATCGCGGACCGCCACTACGATTACAAGCTTCGCTGGCTGGATGCGCTGCGCCGCCACGCCCTCCAGGCTCCCGAACTGGCTGTCTATTTGGGCGATATGAACATAGCCCCCTTTGACACCGACGTGTGGGACATTCAGGCCTTTGCGGGCGCCACGCACGTGACGGAGCCGGAGCGCATCGCCTTCGCCCAGCTTGAGGAGGCTGGCCTGGTGGAGACCTCCCGGCGTTTCGACGCCGGCTACTCCTACTGGGACTACAAAGGCGCGCGGTTCCAGCGGGGCGAGGGCATGAAGATCGATTTTCAGCTGGCCACGCCTGCCCTTGCGGCACGCGCCACCGGCGGTTTTATCGATCGCGATGAGCGCTCCGGCAAGGGCGCTTCCGACCATGCCCCTGTGATCGTGGATTACGAGGTCTAATGCTAGATATCAACCTGGAATGGTGGCAGACCGTCGGTCTGATTTTCGATTACACGATCAAGATCATGGCCATCGGTACCGTGCCGGAAGGCCGCAAGCCAGGCTCTTCCAACGCGTGGCTGCTCGCCATTTTGGTGTTGCCTATCGTGGGCTTGCCCCTGTTCCTGCTCATGGGCAGCCCGTACATTAACCGCCGCCGGCACCGCGTGCAGCAGGAAGCCACGGCGATGACCGGTGATATCCATGCGGACTTGCCGGACCTCCCGGACGGCGAAGACGTCGGCTCGGAACTCTGTTCGATGGTCAAGCTGAATCGCCGCCTTACCGGCATGCCCGCGCTGCCCGGCACGGTCGTCGGCCTGCACACGGATTACCAGGCCACATTCGACCGTATGGCCGAAGTTATCGACGAGGCGAAGGAGTACGTCCACGTCGAGGTCTATATCGTGGCCTGGGACTCCAGCACCGACGTGTTTTTCCAGGCATTGCAGCGCGCCACCGCCCGCGGCGTCAAGGTCCGCCTGCTGTTTGACCAGGTGGGTTCGTGGAAATACCGGGGCTATCTATCGTTGGGCCGGCGCCTCACGGAGATTGGCGTGGATTGGCATTTGATGTTGCCACTGCAACCCTGGCGTTGGCGTTTCCGGCGGCCTGACCTGCGCAATCACCGCAAGCTCGTGATTATCGACGGCCGCGTCGGCTTCATGGGCTCCCAAAACCTCATCGATGACACGTACTTACTGCAAAAGAACGTCAAGCACGATCGCCGCTGGATCGACATTATGGTTGAACTCACCGGCCCGATCGTCGCCTCGATGGAAATGGTGTTTGCGGTGGATTGGTACCAGGAGTCGGGTGAAAACGTGGCGATCGTGGCCCCGAACCCCACGGTGAAATCCTCCGCGGAGAATATCCTGCAGATGGTGCCTTCGGGGCCGGGATACACCACGGAGCCAAACCTTCGGATCTTCAATACGGTGGTGCATCACGCCAAGGAGCGGATCATTTTGTGCTCCCCGTATTTCATCCCGGATGAATCCTTGCTGGAGGCCATTACCACCGCCTGCTATCGTGGGGTGCAGGTTGACTTGCTGGTCAACGAGGAGTCCGACCAGTTTATGGTCGGCCACGCGCAATCCAGCTATTATCAGGGTCTGCTGGAGGCGGGGGTGAATATCCACCTGTATCGCGCCCCTGCGGTGCTGCATTCCAAGTTTATGGTTGCGGACCCGCACGCCGATGCCGTGGCGATCATGGGATCGTCCAACATGGATATGAGAAGCTTCGGATTAAACTATGAAGTTTCTGTGATGGCGGCGCGCGGCGTGCTGATCGATCAGCTTACAGATTTGGCTGAGGTGTACATCAACAACTCCCGTCCACTCCCCCTTTCGGAGTGGTCCGAACGAGGGTTCTGGAGGCGCTACATTGATAACGCAATGCGTCTGACCTCGGCATTACAGTAGCATGCCCCCATTTTGGGGGGATACACGACAACCATTGATTAGGCCAGCAAAAACCTGAGCAATAAAGTTAATAATATCGTTATATTGCGTCCCGTAGGAGCCCACTTATGGTCGAGCGACCACCACTCAATGAAGCCCACTTGCAAGATTTGGCACGGTCACTCTATGGCACGGTCGCATCGTTACGTAGATTGGCCGAAAGGCCAAACAGTGACATGGACCTCACCCAATCCGAGGTTGAGATCCTGTACTACGTCAAACGATTCCCCGGCTGTAGCATCAGCGAAATCGCGCGCGTGCGGCAGCTCCGCACGCCGAACGTAAGCTCGACAGTACGATTGCTCACCAAGCAAGGCTTTATCCGGAGAGCCGACAGCACCACAGATCGCCGCTGCCAGCAGCTATTCCTCACCGATGAGGGCCTAGAGTGCATCTCCCGCATCTTCGATCAATGGGCCGAGATTGTCGGTGCCATCGTCGAACGTATGAGACCGGAGGACGTGCAGGCCTTGCGCGGCTACGCGGAAACCTTTGAGTATCTGCAAACCGCCGCGCACGACCTCGCCTCCGAGATCAATAGTTAACCCTTTCGAGCGCTCCCCAGCCCGATCAGCCCGCCCGCTAGGCATGCGGATAACCCAATCCCCATGGCCAGCGCCGGGTTGTCCCCTGCGCCCATCAGGGCGCTCACGCAGCCTGCCATGATGAACTGTGCAAAACCCATCATGGCAGAGCCCGCGCCTGCGCGTTCCCGCACTACGCCCGTGCCCAAGGCCGTCGCATTGCCCAAAACCGGTCCAAGATTGGCGAGCGCAATAAACAGCAACGGTGCGGTGACGTAGAGGTGCGGGCCGAACAGGGCGTCGATAAGCACGCCGATGCCGCACGCGAACATCACCCACATTGCGTTGCGCACAAGCACATGGGGATCGCAGCGATCGACCAAACGTGCGTTAATCGCGCTGCCGAGCATGATGCCGAGCGAATTGAGCGCAAACAGCACGGAGAACCCCACTTCGGTTACCCCCAATTGCTGCTGAAATACGAAGGGCGAAGCCGAAATATAGGAGAACAAACCGCCGAATCCAAGGGCGTAGGCGACGGTGTAGCCGCGGAAGCGTCGATTGCGCAGGACGTAGCCAATGCCACCGAAAAACGCACCCACGCTGGCGGCGGTGCGACGCTCCGGTGGATGGCTTTCGCGCACGATGGTTACGGCCACTACCAGCTGCAATAGCGCGATCACGGCGAGCACCACGAAGAGTCCTCGCCACCCGAGGGGTTGGGCGAGCAAACCGCCGACAACCGGGGCAACCACCGGCGCGAGGCCCTGAATGGTCATCATGACCGAAAACGCTTTCGCCGCTGCGGCACCGGTGGCAAGGTCCGCGATCGTGGTACGCGCAAGCACCACGCAGGCCCCCGAGCCCAGGCCCAGGATCACGCGCGCGGCGATCAGCACCCCGATATTGGGCGCAAAAGCGCAGGCCAATGAGGCGATGGCCGCGAGCACCGCCCCTCCGATCAAAAGGCCGCGGCGCCCCCACGCGTCCGATATCGGCCCGCTGCCCACCTGCCCCAATGCCATACCGAACATAAATCCGCTCAGGGTAAGCTGCACGGCTGCGGGCGAGGTGTGCAGGTCGGCGGCGATGTTCGGCAGGGTCGGCAGGTACATATCAATGGCAAACGGACCGCCCGCCGCGAGCAGCGCCAACGCGGATAGCAGCGTCGGGTTCAAACGTTGTTTCACATCAGTCCTCACGTGTTCGATCATGGCGCATTACACCCTAAAGTGTGGAAACTCGTGCCGGAAAGTGACATGAACGGGTGCAATTTTCACTACAGTAGGATGCACTGTGTCCGCGGGAGCGTGGCCGATCCAACCACGCTGAGAGGGCGCTAATCAGGAGCGCCGACCGTTTTCGAACCTGTCCGGGTCATGCCGACGTAGGGAGGAGTTTTGATGAATCAACGTGTCCAAGCCAAGAAACGCAAGAGCGCGCCACCAGCAGCGGGGGAGGTAACCACGGGGCCGATCTACCGCAGCCACAAGGTGTACAGGCCCGTGGAATTCCAGGGCGTCACCCTGCAAATCCCCGCCCGCCGCATCGAACTCACAAACGACACAACGTTTGATGTGTACGACACGTCTGGGATTTACACCCACGAGAATCCGGAGCTGGACCTAGCGGCGGGCCTCGAAAAGGTTCGCGATACCTGGCCGCGCCACGCCCCGGTTCCGGCCTCGGAAGAGCACCCGGAGTTGCGCGTGCAAACGCAGCTGGCGTGGGCGCGCGCGGGCGTAATCACCCCGGAAATGGTGTTTTGTGCGGAGCGCGAGGGGTTCACCCCGGAGGAGGTGCGCGCTGAGGTTGCCGCCGGCCGCGCCGTGATCTGCGCGAACCACAATCACCCGGAGATCGAACCTATGATCATCGGGCGGAAATTCGCCGTAAAGATCAATGCGAACATGGGTAATTCGGCCGTGACTTCCTCCATCGCCGAGGAGGTGGAAAAGATGGTGTGGGCGACCCGCTGGGGCGCGGATACCATCATGGACCTTTCCACCGGCAACGATATCCACGAAACCCGCGAGTGGATTTTGCGCAACTCGCCGGTGCCGGTGGGCACCGTGCCGATCTACCAAGCGCTGGAAAAGGTCAACGGTGATCCCACCAAGCTGACCTGGGAAATTTACCGCGACACCATTATCGAGCAGTGCGAACAAGGTGTCGATTACATGACCGTGCACGCGGGCGTGCTGCTGCGTTATGTGCCGCTCGCCGCGAACCGCGTGACGGGCATTGTGTCCCGCGGCGGTTCGATTATGGCGGCGTGGTGCTTGCACCGCCATCAGGAGTCGTTCCTGTACACCAATTTCGTGGAGCTGTGCGACATCCTGGCGAAGTACGACGTGACGTTTTCGCTTGGCGACGGCCTGCGCCCCGGCTCGATCGCGGACGCCAACGACGCCGCGCAACTCGCCGAGCTCGAAACCCTTGGCGAACTCACGCTCATTGCCCGCTCCCGGGGCTGTCAAGTCATGATCGAAGGGCCCGGCCACGTTCCCATGCACAAGATTGCGGTGAATGTGGAGTGGGAGGAAAAGTGGTGCCACGACGCGCCCTTTTACACCCTGGGCCCGCTGGCCACGGATATCGCTCCGGGCTATGACCACATCACTTCCGCCATCGGTGCCGCAATTATCGGCCAGGCGGGCACGGCCATGCTGTGCTACGTCACGCCGAAGGAGCACCTTGGCCTGCCGAATCGCGACGATGTGAAAACCGGCGTGATCACCTATAAGATCGCCGCCCACGCCGCCGATTTGGGCAAGGGGCACCCGCGGGCGCAGGAACGCGACGATGAGCTGTCCAAGGCCCGCTTCGAGTTCCGGTGGCACGACCAATTCGCACTGGCGTTGGATCCGGACACGGCGTTGGAGTTCCACGACGAAACCCTGCCCGCCGAGCCGGCGAAAACCGCGCACTTCTGCTCTATGTGCGGTCCGAAGTTCTGTTCGATGCGCATTTCGCAGGACGTGCGGGATTACGCGGCGGCCAATGGTTTGGATACGGTCGCCGCGATCGAGGCCGGCATGCGGGAGAAATCCGCGGAATTCCAGGCCGGGGGCGATCGGGTATACCTTCCGCTCACCACGAAATAGCCGGATCCAACCTATAGATCACCAAGGCTTACGGGAATGTTCACCTAGTGTTTACCTCCCGTAGGCCTGTTCGTAGCTCACGGTGTGTTGAGTAGGAAACGTACGCTTGCTCGTTCTACCTACTCTCGGAGGCTGTCCATCGTGACGCAGAACACCACCACCGCCGACAAGAAGACCACCGCTGGGGTGGCCAAAAAGGCCCCCCAACGCGCCGCGCTTCCCCATTGGCTCTTGTGGCTTGGTACCCTCGCCACCCTGTACCTGCTGATCGTCGCCATCGGCGTGATCGGCGATGGCTTCAAAGGCCTGGGCAAAGACACTGCCCAGAGCCTGTTCGATTTTGCTACGAACCCGTTTATCGGCCTGTTCGTCGGCATCCTGGCCACGGCAATCATCCAGTCCTCTTCCACCACCACCACGCTGGTGGTCACCGCCGTCGGCGCGGGCGCGCTGCCGGTGGAGGTCGCCGTCCCAATGATCATGGGCGCGAATATCGGCACCTCCGTGACCAACACGCTGGCGTCGCTCGGTCACATCGGCAATAAGGCCGAGTTCCGCCGCGCCTTCGCGGCCTCCACGGTGCACGATTTCTTCAACCTCACCGCCGTGGCCATCCTCATGCCTCTCGAACTTCTTTTCCAGCCGATCCAGCGTTCCGCCGGCTGGCTCGCGCACCAGATGTACGGCACCGTCCTGCCGGAGCCTGGCGACGCGGACGTAATCGGCATGCTCACCAAACCTGTGGTCGATCTGATCGGCATGAATGGCCTGCTCGGCGCCATCGATGGCGGCGTTATTTCCGCCGCGCTCACCATTACCCTGGGCATCGCCGCGATCTTCCTTACCGTCCACTGGCTGGGCAAGATCCTGCAGATCCTTATGGTCGGCCGCGCCAAGGAGATCCTGGAAAAGTCCGTGGGCGGACACCCCGTTACTGCGCTGGCTGCCGGCGCGGGCGTGACGGCCGTAGTGCAGTCTTCCTCCGTAACCACTTCGGTGATGGTTCCGTTCGCCGGTTCGGGCGCGCTGACCACCAAGCAGATTTACCCGCTGACCTTGGGCGCGAATATTGGTACCACGATTACCGCCTTGATCGCCGCGATGGCCGTGACGGGCCAGGGCGCGGAGCTGGCATTGCAGATCGCCCTGGTGCACTTCCTGTTTAACGTGTACGGCGTGTTCATTATTTACGTGCTGCCGTTCCTGCGCCCGGTTCCGCTGGTGTGCGCGGAATTCTTGGCTAAAGTGGCTACTGAACATAAACCTCTCGCCCTCGCATGGATCGTCACCGTGTTCCTCGCTATCCCTGCGTTGGCCATTTTGATCCATACTCAGCTGACGTAGACGGGCCCCCGATGAAAGACGAAGAGCAAGAACGTATCCACGCCGCCGGACTCGACGAGTTAGAACGCATGCTCGCCGAGGCGGAGGAGGAGCTCAAGGCGATCCGCGCAGAGATTGCGTTACGACGCCGCGAGCAGCGCCACCAGCAAATGCAAGCGTTGCCGGACGATTTGTCCAAGCTTGAGGGTGGTTGGCGGAATGTTTTTAGTGTGATCCGTCGCATTATGAACGAGGGTTAGTACCCCGCCGTACCTTTCGCGCCGTCAGTGATTGACGGCGCGTTCGCTTTTCATAAGGCTGGCAGCTCTTGTATAGTGGGCCGAATTGACCAATAATGGGTATCTACCCAACAATCCGAAGGTGGTGACTTCTCCGTCATGAATATCTCTTCCCTCACCGAAGCGGAACGCCTCACCCTTGCCCGCGCCGAAATTGAAATGTTGCCAGCCGATCTGTTCAGCCTGCGCGGAAGCTGGGCACAGCTCAAGGACGCGTTCTACGAGCTCGCGCACGCCGCCTAACGGCCTCGCATCTATGCTCGAGTTGCCCACCGACGCAGTACACTCATCCATACACGGTAAGTACGTCATGCGTTTTCGGAAAGGCACTCGATGTCCTCTTTTCACCTGCCGCTCTTTGGCTCAATCGCACCAGGCGGGTTTTATGAAGCCACCACAATCATTGCGGGTCGCCCCCTCACGGTCCGCGCCGATTTCGAAGAAACAGGCGAGCTCGACCATGCCGTGATTGCGGCGCTGACGGCCTTCCTATCGGCCTTGGAGGAGCGCGTGCGGGCGGCCCGGCAGGCGATCACGGCGGGCTTTGCGGAGGACGAGGACTGGGCGGGCGTCTATATCCACCATCACCTCGCAACGACGCTTATCGACGCCCCCGCCACCGCCACGCCCGAACAACTTGCGCGCCACTTGTTCCCCGATTGCGTGTGGCTGTCCGCGGCTGCGGAAGAACCCGCCATCATCGATTTCACGGTGGGCAAGCAATACACGGATTGCGTGCTTAAGGTGAGTTTCGATGCGACGGGTTCAGTCACCTGCATCACGATGGAAAGCTAAACATCGCGGAATCTGATGGAAAGCATGCCAAGGATAAACAACCCGACACACCACGCAATGAAGTAATACAAGGATCCGGTGTATTCCCACTTGGTGTGGGTAAGGTTGCCCTGGGTAAGAAAGGCCTGCAGGTTGCTAAACGGCCCGTGATTGGAGATCTGCGGCCCGTATTTAGGCAGGAAGTACACAAAGGTTTCCAGGCCGAGGAACCACGAAAGCATGATCGCCACCGCGCCGGCGGTTTGGCGCACCAGCATGGCTATGCCCATGGAGAAGGTGACCATCAGCAACGCCACCAGCGGATACGCCCAGAGCATGCGGAGCAGGTATTCGTTGTTCCACACGTCTACCTGCTTGCTTACCTCGCTGCCCGCCAAGATCTTCGCGCCGTAGATGCCGCCGATCAGCGTTACAAAGGTCATTGCGGTGGCTATCACCGTGTACAGGAACCATTTGCACACCAACACCAAGATCCGCTGCGGCGTGGCGGTAAATGTGACCCCGACGCAATTGTGGCGGTATTCGGTGGTCACCACCATGATCGCCTGCACGATCACGGACAAAAAGCCAAAGTAGTAAATGCCCTGCGGCAGCATATTGATGTCAATGTATCCGACATCGGGCATTCCGGCATTCCACCCCAAAAGCAGCGGAATCCCGGCACCCACAACCACAAAGAACAGGGTGGTCCAAAGCAGCGCTTTCGTGGTGCTGAGTTTGATCCATTCAGATCGTATTGTGTAGAACGGATTCACCGCAGCTGCTCCTTTGCCTGATATTCCACGGCATGCCCCGTCATTGCCATAAAGGCGTCTTCGAGGGATGCTTTACGCTCGGTCAGCTCAAGCACATTGATTTGCGTAGAATACGCAAGGTTTCCCACGAAATCGGTGGTTTGATCTTGAATCACATATACCAACCGGCCTTCCTCGTCTTCTTCCTGCGTGAATTCCACGCCTTCCTCTTCCAATACCCCCGCGAATTCCAGCACGTGCGGGGTGCGCACCACCACGGATCGTTGGGAGGAATGCTTGATAAATTCGTAAGTCGAAGAATCCGCCACGAGTTGCCCGCGTCCGATCACGATCAGGTGATCCGCGGTCAGCGCCATTTCTGAAAGCATGTGGGAACTCACCATCACGGTTCGCCCCTCCGCCGCGAGCCCTTTCAGGAAATTACGCACCCACCGTATGCCTTCGGGGTCGAGGCCGTTGACCGGTTCGTCGAGAAGCAATACGCCGGGGTCCCCGAGCAGCGCGGTGGCCAACCCGAGGCGTTGCCCCATGCCCAGCGAAAACTTACCGGCTTTTTTATTGGCCACGTCGCTTAGGCCCACGATGCCGAGCACCTCATCCGCCCTGCGCTTCGGTATTCCGTTCGACGCCGCGACCCAGCGCAGGTGGTTGACTGCGGTGCGGTTGGGGTGCACCGCTTTCGCATCTAGTAGCGACCCAACCTCACGCAATGGGTTGCGCAAACTGCGATACCGTTTCCCGTTGACCAGAGCCATCCCTGCGGTGGGACGATCCAGCCCGAGAATCATGCGCATTGTAGTGGACTTACCTGCGCCGTTCGGCCCGAGAAAACCGGTGACAATCCCTGGCTTTACCGCAAAACTCAGGTTGTCAACGGCTGTCACTCGGCCGTACCGCTTAGTCAGCCCTTTGACTTCGATCATGCACACTAGTGTGGCACATCATCCATCATTGGTCGCGTTTGGGGGAACTAGCACGACCCCAAAAACGTTTCGGAATCCGACCCGCCAAATATGCTTCCCGCCCGGCGATCACCCCATGCTTCATAGCGGTGGCCATTTGCACCGGATTATCGGCGCGGGTCACGGCCGTGGCCAGCAATACGCCGGAGCAGCCGAGTTCCATTGCCAGGGCGGCGTCGGAAGCCGTGCCAATGCCGGCATCGCAGATCACGGGAACCTTTGCGGCCGCCGTAATCATCGAAAGGTTATGCGGATTCTGGATCCCCAGCCCGGTCCCGATCGGCGCCGCCAGGGGCATCACCGCGGCACACCCGGCCTCCTCCAATTGGCGGGCCAGAATCGGGTCGTCGGTGGTGTAGGGCAGCACCACAAAGCCGTCGTCCACGAGCTGTTCCGCGGCGTCGAGAAGCTCAATGCCATCCGGCAGCAGCGTGCGGTCGTCGGCGATCACCTCCAATTTGATCCAATTGGTGTGCAATGCCTCGCGCGCCAACTGTGCGGTGAGCACGGCCTCGGCGGCGGTGTGGCAACCTGCGGTATTCGGAAGGGCGCGGATACCCAGCTCCTCCAGCAGCCGAACCATCCCCGTGCCCGTTTTCGCATCCACGCGACGCATGGCCACGGTGGTCATTTCGGTGCCGGAAGCCACCAAGGCCTCACGCAAAATGTGCTGGTTGGCCGCACCGCCGGTGCCCATAATAAGGCGGGAGGAAAACTCCTCGCCAGCGATAACCAGGTTATCCACCTTGCACCGCCGTCAATACGTCGATCGCGCGCGGGGTCAATTCGCCGAGAGATTCGTCCCACCGGTCGCGGGGGAAGACGGTTCCATCGAGGGCTACAGCTACACCTCGCTCCTGGCCCACTAGTTCAACCACCAGTTCGCGAACGCTGGTGGCCTCTCCCACCGCTCGCCGCTCACCGTTGAGTTCAACATCCATCATTGTTCCACTTTCTCAAAGCGGTGCGGGTCCGTCAGGCGCATGATCGGGAGGGGGTCTCCAGCGATTTCAGCGAGCACCGCATCCGCCGTAAGCGCCGACAATAGAATACCGTTTCGGCCATGGCCGCAGGCGGCAATAATGCGGTCATCCACGGCACCGATATACGGCTTATTGTCGGGAGAATAGGGACGCAAACCAGCAATTACCTCGTCGAACGCGTAATCGTCGATGCCGGGGAAGATCAGCGCGGCGTCGTCAAGCAATTGTCGAACACCCCCAGCGGTGGGCTCTAAATCGTGCCCCTGTTCGTATTCGGTGGCGCCCACGGCAAGCCCCCAATCGCGCGGCACCAGATACACGGGACGGCCGTGCACACGTGCGCGAATAGTGCGGCGGGGCGGCTCCTGGGAGGACGAACGCCGGCGCAGGCGCAATACCTCACCCTTCACCTCGCGGATGGGCAATCCGATCAACTTTTCGGAGCCCGCGCCGGCGGCCACGACCACGCGCTCGCCGGGCACTTCGTTCACGTCTTCGACAACGGTGCGAACCCATTTCACGCCGAGCTCATGGCAGCCACGCGCCAGCGACGTCATGGCGATTCGATTATCCACGGCGCATTCATCGTCGCACACAATGCCGCCGCGCAAACCCCGGCGCAGGCTCGGCTCAATCACGCGCAGCTCGCGGCGGGTGACCGTGCGCAGCGCATCCGGGTAGTAGCCGGCAACGAATTCCCTAATGGTGGCAATCTCCGCCGCGTCCGCTTCATCTACGGCGGTGATCAGCGTGCCTTCACCGGTAAACATATCGCCACCCAGTTCGGCCCCCATGTGCAGCCAACTATCCAGGGCAGCGACGCCCAGGAAGAGCATGTCCTGCTCCCCCGGCCACGCCTCGGTATACGCGCCGAGCATGCCACCAGCGACCCAACCTGCGCCGTCGGTACCTGGCATCTCGGGAGCGTACATAGTTACGTCACATCCAGCGCTCGCTAGACGGTATGCACAAGCCAAGCCGACGATGGAACCGCCGATGACACTTACGTTCACTGCCCCTCCTTAGTACATTGATTGATTGCAGTTTGAAGTTCCTGGGCCGCAGCGGCTGGATTAGAAGCTTCAGTAATTGCCCGAACAACAACAATACGCCGGGCACCTGCGGCGATGGTGGTACCGACACTCCCTAAGTCGATGCCGCCGATAGCAAACCACGGCTTGCCGGACTCCCCTTCCGCTTCTCGACGCCCACCCGTCCGCTGCGCCGCGTACCGCACCAGCTCCAGCCCTACCGCGGCGCGCCCCGGCTTGGTGGGGGTGGCCCACACGGGGCCGGTGCAAAAATAGTCCACGTTCGGGTCCGCCAGGGCGGCATCCACATCGGCGGCGCTGTGGCACGATCTGCCGATGCGCACGTCCGGCCCGAGGATTTCCCGTGCGATATCCGGGGGGAGGTCTTGTTGCCCCACGTGAAACACATCCGCCTTGGCCGCGTAGGCGATATCGGCGCGATCGTTCACGGCCATGCGGACCCCGTAGCGGCCGCATACTTCCCGCAATGCTGCAAGAAATTCCAGTTCCTGCGCGGCCTCCATGGCCCCGAATTCCGCCACCCCGGGGGAGTTTTTATCGCGCAGCTGAATAATGTCTACGCCGGCGGCGCACACACTCTCAGCGAGTTCTACGAGTCCGCGAGGGTTGTTTCCATGCACATGGCGCCGAGCATCAGTTACCAGATACAGCGTTGCGGAGTCCATGAGAAACCAGCCTAGTGCCCGTGGCGGGTATTCTGAAGCAATGAGCACCCCCGTCACTCAGGATCATTGGCTGGATGCGGTGGGTTCACAAGAGCCCTCCAAACGTCAGCGCGCTTTCGCAATCGTGCGCGGCTGGCTGGATAGTCTCGACTTCCTCTCCACCTCACCCGGCAAGCTTGCGGCGGTAACAACCCTAGTGAGTATAGCTATCTTCGCCGCAGGTTATTCCATGTCTTTGTCCTCGGACGACCGGCAGCAAGCGTTGGACACACTCATCACCACTACCGAACCTATGTCCTACGCTTCGCATAATATTTACTCTTCGCTCTCAATTGCGGATACCACCGCCACCACCGGCTTCGTCCAAGCGGGTGTAGAAGACCCCTCCACCCGCGACCGATATTCGGAAGCGATCCGGTTGGCCAGTATCTCCCTTGCGGAGGCAGCCGCCCAGCAAAACGAGGAAACCTCACCCCTGATTTTGGAAGTGCAGCAACAGCTTCCTGTGTACACCGGTTTGGTGGAAACCGCGCGGGCTAATAACCGCGTGGGTAATCCGGTGGGCGCGGCCTATATGGCCGAGGCCTCGGCGCTGATGCGGGAACAGATCCTGCCCACCGCCGCCAACCTTTACGCCATCACCTCCGACGAGATGACCACGCAACAGGCGCACCTGACCAAGATACAGTGGATCCCCATTTCGGGGCTTGTCGCGGCCGTGATCCTGCTCGTGGTGGCGCAATGGTGGCTATTCCGGGTGACCCGCCGCCGCCTCAACGCCGGCTTCGTGGTGGCCACGGTTCTCATGGTGATCGCCACCGGCTGGGTGGGGGCGGCCAATTTCATGAACTGGAGCGCGGGCTCGGCCGCCTACCAGGAGGCCTCCGCCCCGCTGTTTTCGCTGACCAATGCGCGCATCCAGGCGCAGAAGGCCCGCACGGAGGAAACCCTTTCCCTGATCCGCCGCCAGAACGTAAACACCTCGGACACCACCTTTGCGCAAGCCACCAAGCGCATCAATGAGGCCCTCGATCTTTTCGAACATAGTTCTCTCAACGAGACCACCGCGGATAAGCAAACCCTGTTGACGGCGCGCAGCAATGTGGAATCCTGGACCACGCACCACCGGTCCCTGCTGCAGGCGCAGGATACCGGCGATTATTCCGCCGCCGTCGCACACATCTCGGGCAATACCTCGTCTTTCGACGCCCTCGACCAGGACCTCGCCGCGCTCATGGGCAAGGCCCGCACCTCGTTGCGGTCTTATATCAATGAGGGCCTTTCCGCTACCCGCTTGGTGGCCACCCCGGTATTGTTACTTTCACTGTTTTCCGTCTTCGCAGTCTGGATCGGAATCCGGCCTCGCTTCCAGGAGTACCTGTGAAACGTTTGTTCAGCGTGTTATGGTGCGTCGCACTCCTTGCCGCGTGCACCGCCAACGATCCCCCACAAGTGGAGCGAACCTGGGTGGCCCTGGCACCGCTGCCGCTACCGCCGGGGGCGGTCATCGAGGAGCCCGGGCAGGCATACCGGCCGATGTCGCGGGAATTCCTGGGATCCTTCCGCCCGGATCACCGCACCCCCGAGGAACGCGTCCCGCAGATCCTCGCGCGCGGCCGCATTATCGTCGGCGTGGATCAATCCCAATACCTGCTGAGTTTCCGCGACCCCAGCACCGGCGAGCTGCGCGGTTTCGAGGTGGAACTCGCAAAAGAAATAGCGCAAGATATCTTCGGCGATCCGAATCGCGTGGAGTTTCGGTTCGTGGATTCCACCGACCGAATCCGCGCGCTGGAATCCGGGCAGGTGGATATCGTGGTGCAATCCATGACCATTACCCGGACGCGGCAGGACCAGGTGGCGTTTTCCACCCCGTACTTCACGGCCCAAACACGCATCCTGACGCTTGTCCATGCGGAAGTGCACTCCTCCAAGGACTTGGCCGGGAAAACGGTGTGCGTAACGGATCAGTCCACGGGATTAGACACGGCGCGTCGAGAAGCACCTGAAAGCCGCATCCTCAAGGTGCGGAACTGGTCGGACTGCCTCGTTGCCCTCCAACAAAACCAGGCGGTGGCGGTAATCTCCGACGATGCCATCCTCTCCGGCATCGCCGCCCAAGACCCCTACACGCGCATCCTCGATGAAGTACTCCGGGAGGAAACCTACGGCGTGGCCGTGGCCAAGCCTGGGACCAGGCACGACACGTTGGGGCTAATACGGCAAGTCAATTTCACGATTGAACGTATACAACGCGATAACACGTGGTGGAAAATGTACCGCCAGTGGTTGGAGCCGTATCAAACCACGCCAGGGCCGCCGCCCACGAATTACCGGGAGGAATGATGGCTGAACCCCGCACCGAACTCACCAGCGAAGCGCGCACCGAGCCGACCAGCGCGGCGTGCACCGAAGCGGTCCCGTTCGACCCATTCGCCGACGATGAAGACGATGACCATGAGGTCACAGTAGGCATCCCTGTAGACTCCTCCACCCGCGCCCGCAAGGAAGCCCTCACCACCTTCCGCGAGCGGCGCGGCAAAAACCGCACGCAGCGAGCGGTGGCGGATGGCATGGTGCACCTGCCGTTCGTGGAACCCACCAATCCGGCGAGCGCCTTGATCGAACCTGGTGACGAATTCGATCCGCCGTTATTGCAGCGCGGCGACGTCGTGGCCGGGCAATACGAAGTCCTCGGCGTGCTGGCGCACGGGGGCCTAGGCTGGATCTACCTGGCGAACGACCGCAACGTGTCCGGGCGCGTCGTCGTATTGAAAGGGCTCGCCCAATCCTTGGCCGCGCACGACCGCGCCGTGGCCGACGCCGAGCGGGAATTCTTGGCGGATATTACGCACCCCGGGATTATTAAAATCTTTAACTTTATCGATGATCCCAGGGGCGACCTCATCGTTATGGAATACGCCCCAGGGCCGTCCCTGCGCAACCGCCGCCGCGACGGGGTGATCAGCCCGGACATCGCCATCGGCTATGTGCTGGAGATTCTGCCGGCGCTGGAATACCTCCACTCCCGCGGGGTGGTGTACAACGACCTAAAGCCGGACAACATTATTATCACCGAAGACCAGGTGAAGCTCATCGACCTCGGCGCGGTATCGGGCATCGCTTCCTTCGGATATATTTACGGCACCAAGGGCTTCCAAGCGCCGGAGGTGGCGCAGGTGGGGCCGTCGGTGGCTTCGGACATTTACACGGTGGGGCGGACCTTGGCCTCGCTGATCTGCGATCTGCCGCTGGAAGACGGCGCGTTTGCCCCGGGGATCCCCTCGCCCAGCGACGAACCGTTATTCCGCCGCTACCTGAGCTTGTACCGGCTGCTGGTGCGGGCGACGGACCCGGATCCGGCGAAGCGATTCCGCAACGTGCGGGAGCTCAAAACCCAGCTATACGGGGTGCTGCGGGAAATCCTGGCCGTGCGCGATGGCCGGCAATTCCCGGCGCAATACTCGCTGTTTTCCCCACAACGTACCACCTTTGGCACCAAGCACACGGTGTTCCGCACGGACCAGCTTATCGACGGCATCGCCCGCACCGTCCGCATCACCCCGCCCGAAATCGTTGCCGCGCTCCCAGTGCCGCTGCTGGATACCACCGACCCGGGCGCGCATATGCTCAGCGGCTATTCCTATGCGGAGCCGCACGAAGCGTTGGAAACCATCCGCCAGGCCATGGAGGAATACCCGACCAGCACGGAAATCCCCCTGGGCATGGTGCGCGCGCTGTTGGACCTGGGGTTGACTTCTGAGGCGCGCGCGATGTTGAGCACGCTCGATCGGCTGAGCAGCGATTGGCGGCACCAGTGGTACTCGGGCATCACCGACCTGCTTTTGGACGATTACGAGGCCGCCCAGGAGCATTTTAATAATGTGCTCAATATCCTTCCCGGTGAGCCCGCCCCTAAGCTTGCGCTCGCCGTGGTCGATGAATTGCTGCTGCAACAGGCTGGGCTGGACCAAACGCCGCTTCTCGACGCCGCGACCATCAAGGCCGCGCAGCTCCTCTCCGACACCTCCGATGACACGCCGCACTTGAATTGCGTGGATTCCACCTGGTCGCACCTCACCCGGGAACCCGCCGCCCTGCGCTTTCACGCCATGCGGCTGTATAACCTCGTGTGGGCGACGAATCCCACGACCATTTCCTCCGCCTTCGGGCTTACCCGCATGCTGATGGCGGAAGGGCAGGTAGAGCAGGCGGTGGCCGCATTGGATAGCGTGCCGCAGCCGTCGCGCCACCAGCGCATGGCCAAATTGACCACCATCTTGCACCTGGTTTCTGGGCCCCCGGAAAAACTCACCGAATCCCGGATCCGCCGCGCGGCGCGCCGGTTGGAGGAAATCCCCACCAACGAGCCGCGATTCCTGCAGATCAAGATCGCGGTCATGAACGCCGCGCTGAACTGGTTGCGGGCCGCAGACCTCGATTGCGCCGCGGCGACCGGCGATCTCTTCGATGTGCCCTTTACCCAGCGCGGATTGCGCACGGGGATCTCGGAAAGCCTCCGGCTGCAGGCCCGATCCTCGCCCTTCCCCCGGCACCGGTACGCCCTGGTTGACATGGCCAACACCGTGCGCCCCACCACCTGGTTCTAGAGCGTTCGATCACTCCCCTTATTGGGTGGCGATCTTCATCGCCTTGCGGGCGATGGCCAATTCCTCGTTGGTGGGAATCACAAATACCTTCACCTGGGAATCATCGGTGGAGATTTCGCGCGCGCCATCATTAGGAAGGGCGTTGCGTTGTGGGTCGATCTTGATGCCGAAGCCCTCGAGGCCAGCCAGGGCGTCGGCACGCACGTTCGCCGCGTTCTCGCCCACGCCGGCGGTGAAGGTAATGGCGTTGACGCGCCCCAAAGCAATCATGTAGGAGCCAATATAGCGGCGCAATTGGTGAATGTACACGTTGTACGCCAGCCACGCGTCCTGATTCTCCTCTTCGATCAGGCGTGCGAGCTCGCGGAAATCGTTGACGCCGGAAATGCCCTTGACGCCGGACTTGCGGTTCAGCAATTCGTCGATTTCATCGATGCTCATCCCGGCGCTACGGTGCAGGTGAAACACGATGCCGGGGTCGATATCGCCGGAACGGGTGCCCATGACTAGGCCCGCGAGCGGGGTCATGCCCATCGAGGTATCCACGGCCTTGCCGCCCCGAATCGCGGCGGCGGAAGCGCCATTGCCCAGGTGCAGGGTGATCTGGTTCACCGCCTCGGCGGGCATATCCAACATCGCGGGAACATGCTGGGACACATACTCGTGGCTGGTGCCGTGGAAACCGTAGCGGCGCACGCCGTGGTTCACGGCCACCTCGGCGTTAATGGCGTAGAGCGCGGCTGCCGGCGGCATGGAATGGAAGAAACCGGTATCGAACACAGCTACGTGCGGGACGTCCGGCAGGATCGCGCGCGCCACCTCGATGCCATCGATATTGGCGGGATTGTGCAGCGGGGCGAGCGGGATCAGGTCGCGGACCATATTCATGATCTCGTCCGTGATCAGCTCCGGCTGGGAAAACAGGATGCCGCCGTGCACCACGCGGTGGCCGACGGCCACGATCTCCACATCGGAGGGGCCGCACCCGTGCGCCGTCATCAGATCGAACGCCATTGCGAGGCCCACGGAGTGATCCAGGATCGGCGCCTCCGTAAAGTATTTTTCGCCCTCGTACTTCAGGGTAACGCGGCCGTTCGGTTCGCCGATCTGTTCCACAAGGCCGGAGGCGAAGGGCTCGTCCTTGGCGTGCTTCTTCGGGTCTACCAGCTGGAACTTAATAGAGGAGGAGCCGGAGTTCAGCACCAACACGAGTGCAGACATTTACTTACCCCCAGCCTGGATCGCCGTAATCGCAACGGTGTTCACAATGTCCGGCACGGTGGCGCCGCGGGACAGGTCATTCACAGGCTTGTTCAAACCCTGCAGGATCGGGCCAACGGCCAACGCATGGCCGGTACGCTGCGCGGTCTTATAGCCGATATTGCCGGCCTCCAAATCCGGGAAGATAAACACGTTCGCACGCCCGGCCACTTCAGATTCCGGCAGCTTCTTGGCGGCCACGCCTGGGTCGCACGCAGCGTCGAACTGCAAGGGGCCGTCGACAAGCACCTCGGGGTCGAGCTTGCGTGCGGCTGCAACGGCGGCGGCGGCGCGATCAACGTCGGGCCCGGTTCCGGATGTGCCGGTGGAATAGCTGAGGATGGCCACCCGCGGGTCGATGCCAAATTGCGCAGCTGTGCATGCAGAGACCACGGCGATTTCGCCAAGCTGTTCGGCGGTCGGATTGGGGTTTACGGCGCAGTCGCCGAAGGCCCACAGGCGGCCCCGCATCACCATAAGGAAGATGGAAGAAACCACGGAGGTCCCCGGCTGCGTCTTAATAATCTGGAAGCTCGGCTTAATCGTGTGCGCCGTGGTGTGGGCGGCACCGGAAACCATGCCGTCTGCAAGCCCCTTATGAATCATCATGGTGGCGTAATAGGAAATATCCTTCATGGTCTCCCGCGCCTCCTCCAACGTCACCCCCTTGGACTTCCGCAGCTCCGCAAAATCTTGTGCGAACTCCTCCGCGCGCGGATCCGTAAGTGGGTTCGAAAGGTGCGCGGCGGAAAGGTCCAAGCCAAGCTCCTCGGCGCGCGCCAGCACCCGCTCCGGCTCGCCCAAAATGGTGAGCTCACACACGTTCTTGGCCAACAGCTGGTCCGCGGCCTGCAGGATACGATCGTCATCGCCCTCCGGCAGCACGATATGCGCCCGCGTCTGCCGCGCCCGCTCCAGCAACCAATGTTCGAACACAACGGCGCTCATGACCTGGGTCGCGGTGACGCCGGCGCTCACACGTGCTAATTCTTCCGGATCCGCGGCGATCCCCGCCACCACTGCACCCAAAGATTCGGCCTCGCGGAGAGTAAGGTCAGCCGCGACCCCCGGTTCGCTCAAGATTGCTAAGGGTACCCCGAGTGCGGCACCACATTGGGCGTCGAAGTTGAGGTTACCTGTGCCTATATATACGACGGGTTCCGGCGCGGCGTCGGCAACCACGTCGGCGATGTCGGCATTACCGCGGACGAGGGGTCGGACCGGCAAACCGAAAGCTTGGGCGGCTGCTGTATCTAAGCCACGACCAAGCGCCGTTAACAGGATGGAGGGTGCGGAATGTGTCACCAAAGGTCCTTTCCTTCGCAGTGTGAATTCGCTGTCACAGCGGGTTACGTGTGATTCGCCCCATAAGTGTAGCGGAGCACACGTGGTAAAGTTGCGGTTCGCACACACTCAAAGAAAATGCCTGCCTTACCGCTCAACGTAAGACAGGCATTTTGAGATTATCGACGCCGCGACCACGCAGCGCTATCACTCCGTGAAACGTACCACCACCACAAGCTGCTGTGGGCTATACGCATACCCCATGCAGTAGCGCGTGCTGGTTTCAGAAAACGCGTGGAAGGCCTCGTCGTTGAGGAACTTTGAGGCCACGGCCTGGGCGTTGAGCTGCGCGCCCAAGTCATACACATATGCGACTTCCTTTTGCCCCTCCGCCGGTGCGGTGGGGGCCCCTTGCAGGATCTCGGACGCACGGGCATTTGCCGCCGCGACGTGCTCGTACTCATCGTCGACCATAAGGGTGCCAAAATTAGCTGGCATTTGGTTTCTAATAGCGGTGGCCATGGTGTTGGCCTCCGACAAGGTCAAATTAATGTTTTGGGTATTCTGCGAAGTTGCGGCTTGCTCGCCTACCGCCTGCCCGTCGGGCGCACCCGTGATCAAGGTGACCAACAAGCTCACAAGAAAGCCGAACGTCGAACCGTGCTGCCGCAAGAAATCCATTACGGGTTTCAACACCGAACGCGTCACCCTTTGTACCTCCTCAACATAACCATCAAAAGCGCTGGCAGTGGACGTAACTGTGTTTCTTGCAAGAATTCCCACTGAACAGCGCCTAGAGCCCAAGCTCACTACTATCTGTAGGGTACCACCTACGCTACTTTGCTCAGTAAAAAATGAGTGCTAGATACCCCCGTTACGCAGGGTTTCCCCATAGTGATCTTGACCTAACCTCGAGCAAAAGTGAGGACGCGCGACAGCGTATGGTAAGGAGGAAGAACAAAACCTCGAACAACTTCAAGGATGCCTATCTTATGTCTCGACCGCTGCGCGTAGCCATTGTTGGGGCCGGCCCCGCTGGAATTTACGCCTCTGACCTGCTCATGAAGTCCGAAACCCCCTGCACCATCGACCTTTATGAGCGGATGCCAGCCCCCTTCGGATTGATCCGCTACGGCGTGGCTCCCGACCATCCGCGCATCAAAGGCATTGTCAATTCGCTGCACAAGGTTTTGGATAAGCCGGATCTGCGGCTCTTGGGAAACGTCGATGTTGGCTCCGAGGTTACCGTCGATGAGCTGCGCGAATTCTACGACGCCATCATTTTCTCCACAGGTGCCACCGGGGACCGCGACCTGGATATCCCCGGCGCGGACCTTGAGGGTTCCTACGGCGCCGGCGAATTCGTAGGCTTCTACGACGGCAACCCGGAGTTCGAGCGTTCCTGGAATCTGGACGCAAACAAGGTTGCGGTTGTGGGCGTGGGCAACGTGGCCTTGGACGTCGCCCGCATCCTGGCTAAGACCGGCGATGAGCTGCACGTCACCGAGATCCCGGACAATGTGTATGACACGCTGAAAAAGAACCGCGCCGAGGAGATCCATGTGTTTGGACGCCGCGGCCCGGCGCAGGCGAAATTCACCCCGTTGGAGTTGAAGGAGCTGGACCATTCGCCGACCATCGAGGTGGTGGTGAACCCGGAGGACATCGATTACGACGAAGCTTCCGAGGCCGCCCGCCGCTCCTCGAAGACCCAGGATTTGGTGTGCAATATCCTCGAGCAATACGCCATGCGCGATCCCAAGGGCGCGCCGCACAAGCTGTTTATCCACTTCTTTGAAACCCCCGTGGAGATCCTCGGCGAGGACGGCAAGGTGGTGGGCCTGAAGACGGAGCGCACGGAGCTCGACGGCACCGGTAATGTTCGCGGCACGGGCAAGTTCACCGTGTGGCCCGTGGAGGCCGTGTACCGCGCCGTGGGTTATCGTTCCGACGCCGTGACTGACGTGCCGTTCGATAGCGAGCGCGCCGTAATCCCTAACGACGGCGGGCACGTCATCGACCCCGAAACCGGCACCGCTATTCCGGGCTTGTACACCACCGGCTGGATTAAGCGCGGGCCTGTGGGCTTGATCGGCAACACCAAGTCCGATGCGAAGGAAACCACCGATATCCTGCTGGGCGACTGGGCCGCCGGCGTGCTGGAGCCCGCGCCGCAGCCGGACGAGGACGCGGTGATCGAATTCCTGAAGTCGAAGAACATTGCCTACACCACGTGGCAGGGTTGGCATAAGTTGGATGCCGCCGAGCGCGGCTTGGGCGAGGCGGAAGGCCGCGAACGCAAAAAGATTGTCGAATGGGACGATATGGTCAGCCACGCCCGCCACGACGCCGAATAGCCCGCAAAACCCCATCGACGCTGCGTACGCGGCCTGTTGGGGGTTTTCTCACGTCACATTTTCCGGTAAATTAGGCGGTGCACAACCAAATATCTGTCCGTCCAGTGTATGTTGGATCGCCATGAACCATTACTTTGCTGTTTCTCATCTCTCCCAGCTCAGCGCCCTAGAAGTACATAAGCTGTACAAGCTCCGCGTGGATATTTTCGTGCACGAACAGCGCACGCCGTACGCGGAGATCGACGATGCCGACGCCGCACCCACCACCTTCCACGTCCTCGCCTGGGATTCCGAGAAACACTTGCTGGCCACCGCGCGCCTGTACCCGGAGCAGGATCGCTGGCACCTGGGCCGCGTGTGCGTGGCCAAGCAATACCGTGGCACGGGTTTGGGCGAGGAGACTATGCACCAAACCCTGCGCCTTGCGTTCGAGCAGGATCCGGCCCGCGATGTCTACCTCGAGGCCCAGGAGCAGCACGCCGAGTTCTACCAAAAACTAGGCTTCCGGCCCATCGGCGATGCGTTCGATTGGGACGGCGTTCCCCACATCCCCATGGTGTTGGAGAAGGACGCGCTAGCGAAGGTGTTCGCTAACTAAACCCTCACTAAATTGGGCACGACCTGCGCGGCTACAGTGAGTGCATGGCATACCATGCAGATTCCACCGAACTCACCAAGAAGGAAGTGCTCACCTGGGAGGGGTTTGGCACCGCTTCCCGTGAACTCGCTGCACAGATCGCAGCCAGCGGATTCCAACCGGAGATCATTATCGCTATCGCCCGCGGCGGACTCGTCCCTGCGGGCGCTTTGTCGTATGCGCTCGGCGTCAAGCTCAATGACACGATGAACGTTGAGTTCTATACCGACGTCAACGAGACCCTCCCCGACCCCGTACTCCTCGAACCCTTGCTCGATGAAACCTCCATCGCCGGCCACCGCCTGCTCGTGGTCGATGACGTCGCCGATTCCGGCCGCACCCTCGCGCTTGTATTGAAGCTGCTCGCCAACCAAGGCGCCGAGGTGCGAACCGCATGTTTGTTTGCCAAGAGCCGCGCCGAGATTTCCCCGGACTACGTGTGGAAACGTACGGACGAATGGATCGTCTTCCCGTGGTCGGAGAAACCCCCAGTGACCGGTTAGTGCACGGACACCTCGCCCGCCGCTTTACGGGCCCTGCCCCTAGCGACGGTGGTGTTTTCCGCCGTCGCTAGCGCCACTCCCATGCGCCGCCGCACATGCGCCTCGGGCTTACCAAAGAGTCGAACGTCCGTTTCCTCGATCGCCAGCGCGGCCGCCAACCCAGAGTACTCAACGGATTGCTTATCGACGCCGCCGTAGATCACCGCCGAAGCACCCGGCGACACGCAGGTCACGTCGATAGGCAATCCCAACACCGCCCGCGCATGCAATTCGAACTCGGATAGGCGCTGGCTCACCATCGTGACCATGCCGGTATCGTGCGGTCGCGGCGATACCTCGGAGAAATACACGTCGTCACCAGCGACGAATAGCTCCACACCGAACACCCCTCGGCCCCCGAGGGCCCCGGTGATCCGCGCCGCAACGGAACGCGCATTCGCCATTGCGATGGGGCTCATCTGCACCGGCTGCCACGATTCCACATAGTCGCCGTCCTTCTGCACGTGCCCGATTGGTTCGCAGAACCACGTGGCATCATCGCCGGTGGCGGGATCGATGGAACGCACGGTCAGCAGCGTGATCTCGTAATCGAAATTAACAAAGCGTTCGATAATCACCCGGCCGCCGGTCACGCGCCCACCGCTGCGAGCGTATTCCCACGCCGCGTACATTTCACCTTCGGAGCGCACCACGGATTGGCCCTTGCCGGAGGAACTCATCACGGGCTTAACCACGCACGGGAATCCCATGTGCGCCACTCCCTGCTGGTACTCCTCATATGTCCCCGCGAATGCATATGCGGAGGTGGGAAGCCCCAAGCGTTCGGCGGCTAGGCGTCGAATGCCTTCCCTATTCATGGTCAGTTGGGTCGCCCGCGCGGTGGGGATCACGGTGGTACCCGCGGCCTCCACCTCCACCAGCGCGCCGGTGGCCAAGGCCTCAATCTCCGGCACAATAAAGTCGGGTTTCACCCGCGCCACCAGCTCGTGGATGGCCACGGGATCGGTCATATCCAGCGTGTAGTAGTAGTGGGCTACCTGCTGCGCTGGGGCGTACTGGTAGCGATCCGCGGCGTGGACTTCCACGCCCAGCCGCTGGAACGCGATGGCTACTTCTTTGCCTAATTCACCCGAACCAAGCAGCAACACGCGAGTCGCAGTCTGCGAAAGTGGGGTGCCAATCTTTTCCGGCGTAAGCACGTCGAAGATGCTCCTTTTATCAGTTCAAAGGCGATTGAGGACTACCCAAAGTATAACTAGCCATCAGTTTGCATTCAGAGTTTAGTAATCGAACTTTTGCGCTACCAGACCCGCACGCTAGGACTCCATCACGTCATGGATCACAATCGTCTGGTCCCGGCCCGGCCCCACGCCGATATAGGAAATCCGACACCCAGACAATTCCTCCAGCCTGCGCACATAATCTTGCGCCCGCTGCGGCAGCTCCGCAAAGGTCTTGCACCCGCTGATGTCTTCCTCCCACGCCGGCATGGTCTCGTAGATCGGAACGGCATGGTGGAACTCGGACTGCGTGATGGGCATCTCGTCGTACCGCTTGCCGTCCACGTCATACGCCACGCAAATCGGAATCTCGCCGATCCCCGTCAGCACATCCAGCTTGGTCAGGAATAAATCCGTAAACCCATTCACGCGCGAGGCGTACCTTGCGATCACCGAGTCATACCACCCACAGCGCCGCTTGCGGCCCGTGTTCACCCCGACCTCACCGCCGGTGACCTGCAGGTATTCGCCCCATTTATCAAAAAGCTCCGTGGGGAACGGCCCCGCACCCACGCGGGTGGTGTACGCCTTCACAATCCCCAACGAGGAGGTGATGCGCGTCGGCCCGACCCCGGACCCCACGCACGCGCCACCGGCCGTCGGGTTCGAGGAGGTGACAAAGGGATAGGTGCCGTGATCTACATCCAGCATGGTGGCCTGGCCCCCCTCCATAAGCACATGCTTGCCGTTATCCAGCGCCCGGTTCAGCTCCAGCTCAGATTCCACCACCATCGGGCGCAGCCGCTCGGCGTACCCCAAGAAGTACTGCACGATTTCCTCCGCAACGATGGCTTTGCGGTTATACATTTTCACCAGGATCTGGTTCTTTACATCCAATGCGGATCCTACTTTTTGCCGCAAGATGGATTCGTCGAAAATGTCCTGCACGCGGATGCCTACGCGCGAAACTTTGTCCGCATACGTCGGCCCAATGCCGCGGCCGGTGGTTCCGATTGCCCGCTTGCCCAAAAAGCGCTCCTGCACCCGATCGAGCACCTGATGGTACGGCGCCACAACATGCGCATTGGCGGAAATCCGCAGGCGGGAGGCGTTGCACCCCCGGGCTTCCAGGCCATCGATCTCATCGAACAATGCCTCGAGGTTGATCACCACGCCGTTGCCAAGCATTGGCACAGCGTTTTCTGAGAGTACGCCCGCAGGAAGTAGCTTCAACTCGTACTTTTCACCGCCCACCACAACCGTGTGCCCAGCGTTGTTGCCGCCGTTGGGTTTGACCACGTAGTCGACCTGCCCGCCGAGAATATCCGTGGCCTTGCCTTTGCCTTCATCGCCCCATTGGGCGCCGACGATTACGATTGCGGCCATTGAAAAGTCACTTCCTGTAGGAATGTAAAGAAGACGGCTTAAGATTCTACTACGCGGTAAACTCTCATTCCATGCGCGTGCACGTCCTCGTTTGTGGCCGCCACGAGGGCACTGTCCCCGGTGGCCTGAGTGTTGATTATCTGCCGGAGCTTCCGGGCCGCCGCGATCTCGCCTTGTTGCCCGCCTTGGCCGCCGAGCATCTGCCGCACGATCCCACGCCCTCCCTCGCCGATATCGCCCGCCAGCCCGACGTCGCACACTTGAGCGAACCGCAGCCCGCGCCCCAGTTCGAACACTTATCCGAGCCTCTGCGCATCGTGGTCGCCGGTTCCGACGCCGCCCTATCCGCGATCCTCACCCGCCTCATGCGTATCGACGCCCTCTGGGCCGAGCTCGCCTTTATCCCCCGGCAAGACTCCCCCACCGCCACCAATTGGAGCATTAGTTCGGACCCTTGGGAGATCGCCCTTTCCGGCCAAGTACGCCCCCTGCCATTAATCCGCGACGATGCCGGCATCGCCGTCGCCGGATCCGCCTCCATCACCTCCTGGGACGGCGCGGAACTCTACGGCGAAATCATCGTCGATTCGAACACACTTTGCACCGGTCTCGAGGCCGGCAATCGACGCAAACACGGCGTATATGGTGCGCGCCTTGTCCCCATGCTCACCGCCCCCGGCATCGCCGCCGTGCCTTATACCACCAGCCTCGAGCCCCGCACCGGCCTGCTGGGTTTGCGCGATCGCAGCCCCCGCGGCGCCGTGGATCCCAAGCATCTCGCCACCGGCCGCGCGCTCCAGGCCGGGGGCTCAAACCTCAAGGTCACCGTCGACGATATCCCCCGTCCTCGCCCCGTCGAGCGCGTCACATTCTATCGCCACCTTCGCGACCTCCAAGCCGTCCGCCCCTAACCATCCCACACCTCGGGCGGCTGCGCAGGCGTCTCTGACGTGGGCTTTAGCACCGCCGCGGCGCTCCGACGCGATAACCCACAGATCTGCAAAAGGTCCACGATCAACGACCTCGACTGCGCCAAAATCACGTGCGCCGATAGCACCCTTCCCTTTGCGACGTCCACCCCAACCTTGCCGCCCAGCACCCGCAGCCGCCGCACCAATACAGGCAATTCGGTATTCTCCATGACCTGACCCTTGCCATCAAAAAGCTCATAAAGGCGACGGGTGATGGCACCGAGTTCGGCGATGATCTCGATCTGCTCCTCCGAAACGGTATCCCCATCCTCCGCGAGTATGAGTGCCCGGCGGGCCAATACGCGGGTATTCCGAATGGCGTTATCCACCGGATTAAGTATGCGAATGAGTGAGCGAACGCGGCGGCGTTGGTGCCACAGCAAGGGCGAGACGTCGAGACTCTCCTTGCCAGCCTTCGCAGCAGCAATCATCGCGTTAATGCCACCCTGCGTACCCCGCGCACTGGCGAGCGCGGCCGCAATCTCCTCCGTATCATTGGTGCGCAAAGCGGCGGCCACGCGATCGAGCACACTTGCGGTAATGCCGAGGATCTTGGCGATCTCCTTGCGGCCACTGCGCAGCGGCGACTCCGGAAACACGCCCATCACCACCAAGCCCACCATGCCGCCGATAAACGCGTCGATCATACGATCGGTTCCACCCGAAGAACCCGGCGGCAGGATCGTCGCAATCAGGATCGAAGCGAACGCCGCCTGATTGGCCACGAGCACGCCCTTATCTATGAACGTGCCCATCGCGATCGCCAGCGTCACCGCCACCGCGATCTGCCACACGCCGGTGCCGACGCCCGCAATCATCAGGTCGCCAAGCCCCACCCCGAGACTCACACCGGCCACCAGTTCTAACGACCTCCGGAACCGCTCGCCACCCGTCGTAGACAGCACAATCACCGTGGACATCGGCGCAAAAAACGGCTGCGCATGGCCCACTAGGTTCAACGCGACCCAATACGAAAGCCCAGCGGCCAAGCCCACCTGAATAATGTACAGCCGGGAGGCATTAAGCCGCCGAAATCCAGCCCCAATGCGAACTGCGGCAAGCTGCTTGATGCGTGAAGTTGCGGCTGACATTTCGAACCCGCGATCCCTCCGACCTAGATGGCTAAACGTGCGTCACCCCCATGGTAGCGCCCCGATTGGATAGGTCCCGCCGAGACGAAGGGCGCACTCGGCGGTGCCGAATCTCTGCGGGCCACCCTGCGTTGCGCCACTCGGTCCGGCATGCCATTCGGTTCGGCATCCCACTCGGTTCGGCATGCCACTAAATAGCGCGTCGTCGGCCTGTTGGCTGGCTGTGGGGATGGGTTGTGTGCGGCACATGAAGTTTTTTACACACGAAACCCGGATTTTGTGTAATTTTCATCGCTCAGGGCCACCCAGGGCCACCGCCGCGATAGTTTTTACACAGATTTCGGGATTTTGATGTAAAAAATATCGGTAGACACCGTTCAACTCCGCAAAGGTGAATAGGTTGCGAGCGACCCACCATGTCAAATGGGGTCAGTTAACGCAATTCGTCCATGGTCGACCAAGGGTAGCGAATTTCGAGGCCTTAGCGGGGCTGCTACGGCGAAAATTCGATAGGGTCCAACCATATATCATTTTGTAGCTACTTTCCGGGCATGTGCCAAACATCTACAGCGGGCACACTTCAGACACATCAAATCAACTTGGGGCACACCGCAGTAGACCGCCCGCCAACGCGACACCAAACAGCACGTAGTCGACCTGGTAGCCGCGGTGGGGATGGGTTGTGTGCAGCACATGAAGTTTTTTACACACGAAACCCGGATTTTGTGTAATTTTCATCATCCTGGGCCGCCTGGGGCCGCCGGCGCGATATGTTTTACACAGATTCGTACCTTGCCATTGAAGATGTGAACTTTCGGAAGCTTCCCCGTGATGGTCATGGGGATGAGGAAGGAAGGTTCAAGATGTCTGTACAGATCCCTCCGGTAGATCCGGACCGGACGTTTACTGCGGAGCAGCGCCGGGAGATCGTGTTGGCCCATGCGGAGACCAAGCATGGTCTGAAGGGAGAGTTCCTCCGGGCGGCCGGGGTGACGCCGCGGCAGTTGTATTTGTGGCGGCGGCAGCTTGCGGCGGGCACGCTCGACATCGGGTTAACACCGCGAGAAAATATTCCTATGAGTGATGAAAATATCGTGGAGTTTTCTCGGCTGACACAGCGCAATCAGGAGTTGGAGGCGCTTAACGCCGAGCTGGGGGCGGAGCGTGCGAAGCTGGAGACCGAGCGCGCGAAGTGGGAGACTGCGCGCGCGAAGTGGGAAACACGTCACGCCAAATTGGAGGCGCGGATCGCTGAATTGGAAAAGGTGGTTGCGGATAAGGATGCTGCCACCACTGCGCATGCCAAGGCGGTGGAGGCGATGGGAAAAGCTATCGCCGCCATGCAAAAATATACCGATCGTTGATGCGTGGTGGCCGGAAACTTTCCCCAGAGCAGCAAGCCGATTTCGATGAGTTCGTTAAGCTTGAAGACCATATTTTAGAGTTGCTTGCGGCGGCTGGCTATACCCAAAACGCGGCATTGAAGCTGCTTGGGCTTGCGAAAACAACCCTGTATTACCGGCGGCATCCGCGGCCGAAGAAACCACCACAACACCCAAAGGCCGCGCCGCCGAAAACGATTAGCGCCCCGGAGCGTCAACGTATCGCCGCATTGCTTCGCGACGGTCGTGAGCAGGGATTATCGGTCTATAAAATCTTTTTCAGCCATGTCGATTCCGAGGAGCCCTTGCTCGGCTCATTGCGGACGTTTTACCGCGTGAACAATGAAATCAAAACGGTGCCAGCACCGCTGCGCCACGGCGCGCCACGGGCGCCGCAACCACCACGAATAGTGACCGCGACACGGCCCGGCGAAGTCCTGTGCTGGGATATCACCTGGCTCCCCGGATCCTTTATGACCAAGGGATTTCACCTCTACACCGTGCTGGACTTGCACTCCCGTAAAATCGTCGGCCACACCGTACAACTGCGCCAAGACAAACACATCGCCACCGACCTCATCGCCCAAGTCATCGCCGCCGAGCAGCTCAACCACGCCAAGGTCCGAGTCCTGCACACCGACAACGGTGCTGTCATGACCTCCACCCAAATGCGCCAAATGCTCGACGCCAACGGCGTAGAACTCTCACTCATCCGCCCCGGAGTATCCAACGACAACCCTTTCGAAGAATCCTCCCACCGCACACTCAAACACCACCGCTACGCCTTAACCAGCTACCCCAATATCAAGGCCGCCGCCAACACCATGGCCTCCATCATCGACGCCTACAACAACCACGACCCACACAGCGGCCTCGCCGGATTCACCCCACAACAGGTCTACACCGGCGAATGGAAACCACTACTCAAACACCGCAAAGCAAAGGAAGAAATCTACTACAACACCTACCCCCAACGACGCCCACCACGATCCATGTTCCAACCACCACCAGCCACCGTCGGCATCAAAATCGGAACACCACCACCAACCCCACAAAACCAAGTACAATAAAACCAAGAACAATCAAAGAAGTTCACAACTCAATGGCACGCGGCGATTTCTGGATTTTGGTGTAAAAAATATCGGTAGACACCGTTCAACTCCGCAAAGGCGAATAGGTTGCGAGCGACCCACTGTGTCAAATGGGGCCAATTAACGCAATTCGTCCATAGTTGACCAAGGGTAGCGAATTTCGAGGCCTTAGCGGGGCTGCTATGGCGTTTCCCCAGGAAGCCACCCTCGGCGAACAGGGAAATCGCCGTTGCGGAGGGGCGCAAAGGGGCGGGCGCGCGCGGGATGATTATGACTTTATGCACTTATGGGCGTAAAGAATCCCGCCGGGGCGATCGAACGGAGTGTTCGGACCCAAGCGGGATCAGTCAGGCTAGCGACGCACCAAGCTGAATAGCAGCACACCTAGGCGATGCTGCACCGAGCCGAGTGGTTACTTGCTCAGGGTGGTGCCAACCGAATGCAGGTCGCGGCAGGCTTCGACCACACGATCGGCCATGCCTTGTTCGGCCTTCTTCATGTAGGAGCGGGGGTCGTAAACCTTCTTGTTGCCAACCTCGCCGTCGACCTTCAGCACACCGTCGTAGTTGGTGAACATGTGGCCAACGATGGGGCGAGTAAAGGCGTACTGGGTGTCGGTGTCAACGTTCATCTTGATCACACCGTAGGTCAGCGCCTCTTCGATCTTCTCCTTCTCGGAGCCGGAACCGCCATGGAACACAAAGTCGAACGGAAGGGAACCGTCGGCAAGGCCGAGCTTCTTGATGGCAACCTTCTGGCCCATGTCCAGCACCTCTGGGCGCAGCTTGACATTGCCCGGCTTGTACACACCGTGCACATTGCCGAAGGTTGCTGCCAGCAGGTAGCGGCCGTTTTCGCCGGTGCCTAGGGCGTCGATAGTCTTGCCGAAGTCTTCCTCGGACGTGTAGAGGTTCGCGCCGGCCTTAGCCTCAACGCCGTCTTCCTCGCCGCCGACAACGCCGATTTCTACCTCGAGAATAATGTGGGCTGCGCGTGCCTTGGCAAGCAGCTCCTGAGCGATTTCCAGGTTTTCATCGATCGGAATTGCGGAGCCGTCCCACATATGGGACTGGAACAGGGGAAGCTCGCCGCGATCCACACGCTCTTGCGAAACGGCGATCAGCGGGCGGACGTACTCATCGAGCACTTCCTTCTGGCAGTGGTCGGTGTGCAGCGCAACGTTAATGTTGTAGCTCTTTGCCGCCTCGTGCGCGAAAGCCGCCAGCGCCAAGGCGCCCTTCACCTTGTTCTTCACGGAGAGGCCAGAGCCGAACTCTGCGCCGCCGGTGGAGAACTGAATGATGCCGTCCGATTCCGCCTCCGCGAAGCCGCGAAGCGCAGCGTTAATGGTTTCAGAGGAGGTGCAGTTGATGGCTGGGAACGCAAAGCCGCCCTTCTTGGCGCGGTCCAGCATCTCGTTGTAAACCTCGGGGGTTGCAATAGGCATATAAGTTCCTCCAAGTAGATGGTTTCTTCTGTTTTCGATTATGCCCCGATGCAGGGCCTCGGGTCAGGCTCTTCTTATACTTTATTGGTTTCCACTACCGAATTTGTCTGGTTAACGTGGGGATACTTCCGAATCGCCACCAAAAGTGACGTTGGACACTTTGGCAGCCGCTTCCATTAACATCCATCCGGACAGTTGCACGGACAGGTCCCGCTCCGGCACTTGCGAGCTGGTCACAGCACCCGCGATAGAAGATCCGACGGGCCCGGTATTGCGTGGAAGTTTCGCGTCGGCGGTCCAATCGGCGGCAAATACCGGCAGCCCATCCACCTCCAAACGGTGATTCCACACGCTGTGAGCGGAAGCGATCACAAGCCGCGAGGCCAGCTTCTTTGTCGCGCGATTCAGCTTGGTATCCCCGGACAACCGCACCGCCACCTCCGCCAGGTATCGAACAAGGATTCCCTTAAACAGGCCGCCGTCGCCGCCGCCTGTCTGCCAGTCGATCACCCCGGCGGGGGTGGCCATTTCGCTGGCCACCGCCTGCACCAGCTCGCGGATCCGGATCACGTACGGCATGGAAGGTGAAACCTGCTCCACCCCCTCCACCGAGGCGAAATCCGCCTGATTCTCCACCCCGGATTCCTCCCGCAGCCGATCCGCGATCTCCAGACAGGCGCCGATCATCACGCCCTGGCAATACGGATGAATGTCCTTGACCACCTCCGGGCCGTGCATGCGCAAGCGGATGCCGTCCATGACCAACCCGCGATCGTCGATAAGGTTGTCGAACACCCAATCGGTCAGCGCGCGGGCCTGCTCCACATCGCCAAGCCGCGCCATCATGATGGCGGCCGGCCCATTCGTAGGCACGTTGTAAAAGGTTTCCCGAGTGCGCCACGGCAGCACCCCCGTCAAAGAATCAATACCTGCGAAAATATCGCTCTCCAGCGCCCGCAACCCCTTGGCAAAGCGCTGCCGCCGCAGCAAACCTGCGCGATGAGCGGCAAGCGCCAACCACGCCTTATCGTCGTAGTATCGGTTGTGTTTCCAGCTCCGCAGGTTACGCACGCGGATCCCCCGCTGGGTATCCTTGATCCGCTGTTGCCGCAGCCGGGTATTGCGGCGTTGCGCGGCATCAACCAAGCAATCCAGATAGTGCGCCTGCCACCAATAATGCCAGTGTTGGAACAAGTTATCGCGCGTCGTCGGCGGCCAGCAAACAACGCAGAGGTTTGTTTTGGGTATGCCCCAGAGGCGGCGTGCGTGCCTATCGTTGATCGCCGCTTCGGCGAGGTCCGCGCGATGAGCCCATTTTTCTTCCACGTCGTCAGCCTTTCTTAAACAGAAATTGTGCTACCAGGCGAGTGATAAGTCTGCATGTTGCCGGATCCATGCGTGCATTGCAATCCCTGCCGCCACGCCAGCATTGATTGACCGAGTGGAACCGAACTGGGCAATCGAACACGTCATCAACGAGCCCTCCCGCGCAGCCGCGGTCACTCCCGGGCCTTCCTGCCCAAACAGCAACATGCAATGCTCGGGCAGCTCCGCAGTTTCCAACGGCACGGACCCCGGGGTGTTATCAATGCTCACCACCGTCAGCCCATGCGCCTGAGCCCATGCTAGCAGGGAATTCACGTCCGGATGATGCAATAAGTGCTGATACCTATCGGTCACCATCGCGCCCCGCCGATTCCACCGCCGCCGCCCCACGATGTGCACGGTGTCTACGGCGAAGGCGTTTGCGGTGCGCACCACCGTGCCGATATTCGCGTCGTGCTCGAAGTTTTCTATTGCGATATGCAGGCTGTGCCGGCGCGCATCAATATCCGCGACGATCGCTTCTCGGGTCCAGTAGCGGTACGCGTCCACAACGTTGCGTCGGTCGCCTTCCGCCAGCAGCGCGGCGTCGAAACGCGGGGAGGTGGGCAGCGGTTCCCCCGGGTGTTCTTCGGCCCAGGGCCCCACGCCCACGCTGGTGCCCCATTCGGTAGGGCCAGGCTTATCCAAGGCCCAAATCCTCCAACCCCAGCAGGTACCGGTATTCCAGGCCTTGCGCTGCGATGACCTCCCCTGCGCCGGTGGCACGGTCCACCACGGTTGCCACGCCGACCACTTCCGCACCGGCGTCGCGCAATGCCGCCACGGCCGTGAGTGGAGAGTTTCCTGTGGTGGTCGTATCCTCCACTACCAGCACCTTCTTGCCCACGATATCGGGGCCTTCGATGCGCCGCTGCATGCCGTGCTTTTTCGCTTCCTTGCGCACCACGAACGCGTCGATGGGCCGCCCAGGCGCGTGCATCACGGCCGTCGCCACCGGGTCCGCCCCCAGCGTGAGCCCGCCTACCGCGGCGTAATCCCAATCAGCGGTGAGTTCCCGCAACAGCTCCCCAATGATTTTCGACGCCCGGTTGTGCAGCGTCGCACGCCGCAAATCCACGTAGTAGTCCGCCTCCGCCCCCGACGAGAGGGTGACCTTCCCGTGCACCACGGCGAGCTCCTTGACCAAATCGGCGAGCTCTTGCTTGTTAGCCATTCTTTTCTCCTTTGTGCTTCCCGTCCACTGTAATGCCCAATTCATCGGATAAATCGTCGAAAATGCTGGAGCCGCGGGAAAGGTCCCGGGCTACCTTTGGCGAGATGAGTTCATCGTCGGCGGGCCGATAGCCGCGATCGCCAATACTATCGACGGCGTCGCCGCCGACCATATGTGCGGGAAGCTCGCCGCGGGATTCCGCCACGGTGCGCGAAGGCAGATCCACGGGCGGGCGCATGGGTTTCGGCTCGAAGCGCGGCTCCGGTTCGGGTTCTGGTTCTGGATCGGGGTCTGGTTCCGGGTCGGGCTGGGATTCGGGGGCGGCTTCCGGCTCGGGTTCCGGATCATCCAGCTGTTCGAGCGGCTGCGGAAGCGGGCGGGTGGCATCCCCACCGGCAAGTTCGAGCGGTAAGGTTTCCGCAGGCGGGAGGGCACGCGCGGCGTCGGCAAGCAAGGTCAGGGGTTCCAGGGACGCCATTTCATCGGTGACGCGGGCAACCACCCACTCCCCCTCCAGCCAAATATGGTCGGCCTCCTCCAGCGCCTCGAGGGCGGCATCCACCCGTTCGTCCACGAAACGCTCGGCCGCGCCGCTATCGTTGGAAACCACGGCGAACCCGGAGGTGTAAAGAACCCGCTGCAGATCGCTTTCAATCGCATCAAACGCGTTCGCCCGGATCGCTTGCACAATCACGTTCGAGGTCGCCCCGCGGCGAATGCCCACAAAGGTTTCCTCCCCGATATCGGCGATGGAAAAATCAACGCCGCGCACCGTTCCGGAAACAACATCGCGGGCGGCGCCGTGGCGCTCGTTGTGCGTGAAATCCCAGTGCTGCGGCAAATGCTGGTTCTTGCGGGAGTAGGAATAACCTTGGGATTTCGCCCAATGCTTCCGATCGCTATTCGAACCTACGGACTGCCGAGCGTCCCAAAACCAAAGCGCGCCACCGCACGCGCCGAGGGCGACGCCTGCGCAAATGACCAAAACACCATATATCACCCGTGTTAGTTTACCTGCCGATAAGAACTTTCATCGGGAGCGAAAAGCATTAACTGCGCACTTCCATAGGTAACCGTCACCGCCGCATCAAGCAGCGGGTGAGGAAAACGCTTGTTCGCAATGATCAGCGCGTCGCTCAATACGAACAGCGGGCCGCCGAGCGAACGCGAATAACTGCTATACGCCGCCAACAGCGCGCCATAGGCCAGCAGCTTCGGATCGCGGATCAATGGCACCGCAGCCAGCCACAACCCCGCATGCACCCACGGGTACTGCGGCCGCACCCCGCGACGCACCTGGCACAGGATCATGGCCGCGTGCCCCGCCGCGAAACAGGCGGCACCTTGCTCCAATTTGCGATTCTTCCGCAGCAACACCAAATCCCCGGCGGCGTGCCCGAGCCCGCCGAGCACCATGAGCGGGTCGCGATAATCGATCAACGGCGGCACGATCAACATCTTGGCCACCCGCTGCAATTTCCGCCGCTTGGTCAGTTTTGCCACCGTTGTTGTCGCCGTGGCGGCCGCCGAAACGAATCGTAATGGGGTGCGAAAATCAGACAGGCTCATACCGCTGTAGCCTAGCCTGATTTACAGCACATGTGTGGCCACGGTTCGGGCACTAGTTCGTTTTATGCTCGCCCACGCTATCGTTCTGGAAAATGATCTTCGCCTCGCCAATCTCCGGCAGCCCGCCCGTGTGCGTCTTTAACAGCTCGGAGCAGCCGTTGCCAACGATCGTGTTATTGGCAAGCGACACCCCATGAATATCGCCCACAATGCGCTCGTTGCCCACCTGCCCGCCGGTCACCTCGGCGCCGACATACACCAGCGGCGTGTTCGCGTTCCTGGGCGTAAACACGTTATCCTCCACCGTCACATTGCGCAGCGGCCCGCGGCCGCCACCATAGGTGACCTTGGACTTATCCACTGGGCTTTCAATCGTCCCATTGGACATATACGAATGCAGATTGGTCGGCGCACCGTTCAAGTTCGATTCCGCGGAGCGGCCGTCCCAAATGGATTCGATGCCCACCACGGCCCTGCGCGCCGCGCCATCGATGGTGTTGTTTACAAAGACATTATCGTCCGAATCGGTGCCCACATACAGCAGCCAACTGGGTTGTTGTTCGCCCACCACCGTCACCGAATTGCCGCGGAACGTATTGCGGTCACTATCTTGGTACGCCTGCAATAGCGCCTGACCGTGGGAAACCTCCGTGCGCACTGTGTTGTTCAGCACTTCGTTCCCGTTTGAGTTGTAGGCGATATGCACGCTGGAGGAATAGCTATTGCTCAGGCTATTGTGCTCCACCACATTGTTATTGCAATTGTTCTGCATGGAAATATTGCGGGTGTTCGCGGTGACCTCATTATCCCGAATGACGCTATCGGAAACCCCAGAGAAGCTAATCCCGTAATACCCGCCGTGGATATAATTCCCGACGATCGAAATATTGCTATTCTCGTAACGGTTCGGGCTCACGGTACCGTCGGTCACGTACCTGTCCCAGATTGGGCTGGCGCTGTTTTTAAAGCGATCGTCGGGATCGTTGCGCTCAGAATTCACCGAAATGGAAATGACCTGGCCCTTGGTTTCCTTCTCACCAACAATATTCTCTATCCGGTTGTTTTCCACCCGGATGTTCTTCAGATCCCCGCCGTCCGCGGCGAGTTCGATGCCGCGGTAGCTCAGGCCCGTCATGGTCACACCGGTAATGGTGATGTCCGTAACAGCCACGGCGGCGATACCGCGAGTGAATTTTGCGTCACTCAAATCGATGGTGAAATTCCGTATCGTTGTCCCGCTCGCACCGCGCACGAATTCAAAGGTGCTGGTAGGGCTGTCCTGGCTGGCCTCGGTATTCACATCGATGCTCACACCATGCCCATCGAAATACTTCACATTCTTGGGAATGGAAACGCGCTTTGTAATCACGTATCGCTGGTTCGGGCTCAGGCTCACCCCAAGGTTCCGCTCGCCCGCCAAACCCAATGCGTGCTGAATTACATCGGTGGCATCATCCGCGAATTCATAGGCGAGTAGGCTGACCTCTTCTTCGAATTTCGTGCCGTAAATCGAATTCCCAATTTGAATTTCCAGGTCCGCGCCTTTGTCCTTGGTCAAATCGCGCACAAAGCGTACCGTGGCCGCGCCGTCGGTCACCAAAAATTCACGGTCCGCGACGTTCGCTTTGCGCGCCTCCGCGATGGTGGCGAATTTCCGCGGGCCCTCGTCAGGCTTTTTTGATTCCGTCGATTTTGTTGCGGAGGTCTTGGATTCGCTGGTCTTCGACTTCGCCGTCGTTGAGCTTTCCGAGGTATTGCTTTTCGACGTCCCGCTCTCCTCGCCGTCCTCCCCTACCGTGCCTTCCGGCTCTTCGAGATCCACATCTGGCAGCGGCTCATCGAGGCCATCCAAATCCGAATCGGATTGCTGTGGCTGGGATTGTTGCGGCTGGTTGGGTTGCGCTGGCCCCGGGGCCGGTTGCTGCTGCTGCGGCTGCTGAGGTTGGGGTTGCTGTGGCTGCTGGGATTGCTGCGGTTGCTGCGGCTGGTTTGGTTCCGGCACGCTGGGCTGGTTGGGGGGCTGCTGTTGCGACTCCACCACATTCGGCTCCACGGCGCTGGGTTGTTCCACCGCTGGGCCCTGTTGCACCGGATTTTCCGGGGCGGCGGGCGCAACCGGCTGTTCGGGCTGCTGGGGTGAGGCTGGCTCTTGCTGCGTAGCTGGTTCCGGGGCAGTGTCTTGGGGTTGTTCCACCGCCGCAACTGGGACCGGGAAGTTTTGGGGCATGGGCACTTCCTTACCCGAGATGCGCGGCGTTTGCGGCAGTTCGCTTTCCTCGAAATGCGGCTCCATGCGCCGATGCAGCCCTGGGCTATCCGGTACGGCCTGGGCTGGTTGCTGCACTGCGTACGCACGGGGCTCCGGCTCTTGCTGCGATGTTGGCGTGGAGGTTGCGGCCTCCTCCTGATTCCCCCGCGCCTGCGGCGCTGTCTGCTGCTGCGCATTAGGGTCCTCACAGCCGGTGAGGAACAGACAAGCAGCGATCGCGGCGGCCGCCCCCTTGATGGATAAAGGCCTGGGTCGCATCTCAAGGCTCCAATCAGGTCCAACAATTTCGTTGAGCACAAGATTGTGTTAGCAAACTTGCATCAAACGATGTTAGCAGCACTCATAGCGCCTATAGTGCGATAAAAATTACCCACCCCCATACGTGTGTGGACACGCTGGGGGTGGGCACAATCGCCAGGTCAGGCGGGGCGTCGAAAAGCGGTTCGCTTAGCTACCGGTAATGTCGAGCCCGTCGCCCCCGGCGGAGGCGCGCACGTGCACGGTATCGCCGTCACGGATCTCACCAGCCAAAAGCTTCTTGGCCAGCGCGTCGCCGATCGCCTGCTGAATCAGCCGGCGCAACGGACGGGCACCATATGCGGGATCGTACCCACGTTCGGCCAGCCACTTGCGGGAACCCTCGTCAAGGTCGAGGACGAGGCGCCGCGCCGCGAGCCGTTCCGCAAGCTGCGCAACCTGAATGTCCACGATATTGGCGAGCTGCTCCTGGGTGAGCGATTCGAAAACCACCACGTCATCGAGGCGATTAATAAACTCCGGCTTGAAGGCATGCTTCACGGCCTCCATCATCTGCTCCGGCGTGCCGCCCGCGCCCAAGTTCGACGTGAGGATCAGGATAGTGTTCCGGAAATCCACCGTGCGGCCCTGGCCATCGGTCAGGCGACCCTCGTCGAGGACCTGCAGCAACACGTCGAACACATCCGGGTGAGCCTTTTCCACCTCATCGAACAAAACCACGGAGTACGGGCGGCGACGCACGGCCTCGGTGAGCTGGCCGCCGGCGTCATAACCCACATATCCGGGAGGCGCACCGACCAAACGTGCGACGGAGTGCTTCTCACCGTACTCGGACATATCGATGCGCACGATCGCACGGTCATCGTCGAAAAGGAACCCGGCGAGCGCCTTGGCCAGCTCCGTCTTACCCACACCCGTGGGGCCCAGGAACAGGAAGGAACCCATCGGACGGTTCGGGTCCGCCACACCGGCGCGGGAACGACGAACAGCGTCGGACACCGCCTGCACAGCCTCGAGCTGGCCGACCACGCGATGCCCCAGCTCCTTCTCCATGGCCAGCAGTTTCTCCGTCTCGCCCTGCATCATCTTGCCCGCCGGGATGCCGGTCCAGGCCGAAACCACCTCCGCGATGGTGTCGGGTGTGACCTCCTCATCCAGCAAGGTGGTGTCCACGGCGGTCTCCGCGAGCTGCTTCTCCAACTCGGGGATGCGGCCATAGCGGAGCTCTGCGACGCGACCATAATCACCGTCACGTTCGGCGATCTCGGACTCCTGACGGAGGTTTTCCAATTCCTCCTTTACCTGGCGGGTCCTATCCAAAGCACGCTTTTCGTTCGTCCACGTTGCGGTGAGCGACCCGAGCTTTTCGCGGTCGTCGGCAAGCTCACGCCGCAATGCCTCTAAGCGGTCCTTGGACGCGGCGTCCGTCTCCTTCGCCAGCGCCATCTCCTCAATTTCTAATCGACGCACCGAGCGCTCAAGCTCGTCAATTTCCTGCGGCGAAGAGTCGATTTCCATGCGTAGCCGAGACGCGGCCTCATCGACCAAGTCAATGGCCTTATCCGGCAGGAACCGGGAGGTAATGTAACGGTCCGAAAGCGTGGCGGCGGCGACCAAAGCGGAATCCTGAATCCGCACACCATGGTGCACCTCGTAGCGTTCCTTAAGCCCGCGAAGGATACCGATGGCGTCCTCCACAGAAGGTTCACCAACGTATACCTGCTGGAAGCGGCGCTCGAGGGCGGCGTCCTTTTCAATGTACTTCCGGTACTCCTCCAAGGTGGTTGCACCGACCAGGCGCAGCTCACCGCGGGCCAGCATCGGCTTGATCATATTGCCGGCATCCATCGCGGACTCGCCGGTGGCGCCGGCGCCAACGATCGTGTGGAGCTCATCAATAAACGTAATGATCTCGCCGTTGGAATCCTTAATCTCATCCAACACAGCCTTGAGCCGCTCTTCGAACTCGCCGCGATACTTCGCGCCGGCGACCATGGAACCAAGATCCAGGGCGATCAGCGTCTTTCCCTTCAGCGATTCCGGCACGTCACCGGCGACAATGCGGCGGGCCAGGCCCTCCACGATGGCGGTTTTACCCACGCCGGGTTCGCCGATAAGCACCGGGTTGTTCTTGGTCCGGCGCGAAAGCACCTGCACCACGCGGCGAATCTCCGAATCGCGCCCAATCACGGGGTCGATCTTGCCTTCCCGGGCGCGCTTGGTCAGGTCGGTGGAGTACTTTTCCAAAGCCTGGAACTGCCCCTCCGGGTCCTCCGTGGTGACCTTCTTATTTCCGCGCACGCTGGGGAACGCCGCGCGGATGTCCTCATAGGAAGGCAACAGCTTGGCGGTCTCATCGCTACCGTGTGCGATACCGGCGACCAAAACCTCGGTGGACAAGAACGTATCGCCGAGCTCCGTAGCTAGGTCGCGCGCAATCCCAAACGCGGCCACCATGTCGCGGCTGAAATTCGGGTTCGCCATATTGGCGCCAGCGGCACGCGGAAAAGAATCAATCTGGGCTCGAGCGCCCGCTCGAATCGCGTCCACGTCCCCGCCCGCGGATTGCAGCACGGGTATAGCGATGCTGTCCGGCTGCTCCAAGATCGCAGCCAGCACATGGGCTGGGCGAATGTCCGGGTTACCCAACGCGGATGCGCGTTGTACAGCGGCCTGCAGGGCCTCTTGGGTTTTAGTCGTGTAATTACTCATCTGTTTGTTCTCCTAGTCGTAGTTGCGCCTACTCCACTCAACCTATCAGAAAAATTTTTATTCCAGTTGAGTCGTTCACACTCAACCTGCAAATATGAGGCAAAATATAGGCGTGATCATCGACTGCCTTCGCGCCAATGCAGAAGAGTTCCGGAAACGTACTCAAGAACTCTTTACAAGAGCACGCCCAGAAACGTTGCTACTGTTCCCTACACCTGCGCATAGTTCACTCGTTGACGCCGTTTGTTACCTGATTAAACGGGCCCCCTTTGACGAGAAAACGGTGGCGGTTCTCCGTCAACTCGCGGCCGAACATCTTCGCTTTGGCGCCCGCCCAGAACATTACGAAATCTTTGCGCAGGCCATGTGCCGCGCTTTGCAATCCATAGCGCGCGATACTGTGCCCCCTGAGGAAATCATTGAAACGGAGGCCATCTTTACCGAGGCCGCCGAAATAATGGCAACCGCCGCCCGCGAGGCCGAAGCCGGTGGTGAGCGAATTACTTATGAGGGGCGCGTTGTGGCCACCCAGCAACGCAGTAGGGATATTTATGTCGTGCGCTTAGAGGCGGAGCCTATTCCATTTACAGCGGGGCAATATTTACCTGTCACCATGCCGTTACTCCAAGGGCATTGGCGGTTCCTTTCTCCCGCTTTACCCCCGAATAGGTATGGTCACATGGAATTTCACGTGCGTGCAACCGACGAGTGTTCGCGCACACTTGCGAAAGCACGTATTGGCGACGAATGGATGTTTGGCACCCCACTAGGCAAAATGCACGTGGATTACCAGCGCGACATCCTTATGATCGCCCACACCACAGGCCTCGCCCCCATGCGCGCCATACTGCTGGAACTCGCCGCCCGCCAAGGCCAGCCGCGCGTGCACCTGTTTTTCGGCGCCGAATACCCAGGGGAGCTTTACGATCTGCTCGATCTATGGAATATCGCAGGCACAGCGCCGTGGTTATCGGTGATTCCGGTGTCCACGCACCCCACCGATAGTTGGTTTGTTGGCGCCACGAAGTTTTCCCAACCGCCCCGCGGCCTGCACCTGCGCCAAACGGGCAAGCTCGGCGAGGTGGTCACCTCCTATGGCACGTGGGACGACCGCGATATCCTGATCGCCGGCCCACCCAAGGAAGTGCAATCTATTAAAGACACCATGATTCAAGCAGGCACACCCGAATCAATCATTCAACACGACCCGCTATAGCTATCGGGCTTGGATCGTGGGGGCGACGGGTGGTTGGGGTGAGGCCTCAGCGGCCGATGGGTTGTGTGCAACCGCCGACCTGGGGCTGGTCTTTCTATTCTTCATTCGGGGGTCTCACGAAGAAATTCCGGACGAATCTCGCCCGAAAACACCGCAGCTCGTCCTTCCATTCTTCGTTGGACACCCCAATGAAGAAATTCCGGACGATCGCAGGTCAACGGCTGCACACAACCTATCCGGAACCGCATACGACCCATTGGCGGGAGCAGCTGGGAGAGCATTCCCAGGCGATAATGGTCGGACTTTCTCGAACCAACCCCCTTCGCCGGATCTGCCGCAGGCAGATCTAACAGCTCGAACTCGGCGTCCTGCGGAAACACCACCGCGCGGCGGCCGGCGTGTCGAATCTGCCTGAGCGCGAAGCTCGGCAGCCACTTCACCCCCGCCACATCACGCCGCCGATGGGTTGTGTGCAACCGCCGACCTGGGGCTGGTCTTTCTATTCTTCATTCGGGGGTCTCACGAAGAAATTCCGGACGAATCTCGGCCGAAAACACCGCAGCTCGTCCTTCCATTCTTCGTTGGACACCCCAATGAAGAAATTCCGGACGATCGCAGGTCAACGGCTGCACACAACCTATCCGGAACCGCATACGACCCATTGGCGGATCACCCGCGGCTTCATCTCACAAGGCTTTTTCGTGCAGTCGCGTTCGAACTTTCTCGAACCAACCCACGCTCACAGCACAGGTATCGAGTCCCTGACTTCCGCAACGTGCGCCACGTCCACGTCCGCGTAGATTATTTCCTCCGCCGTCCCAGCGGTGACTATCGGCACCCCGGTCGGCCCGATGATCGCGGAGTGCCCCACCCCGACCGGCGCCCCGCCTGGGTCTTCCCCGTCCGGCGCGGCCTGGTCGCAGGCGACCACATACGAGGTGGAATCCAATGCCCGCGCGGCGGTAAGCAATTGCCATTGCTCGGTTTTCCCCGGCCCTCCGGACCACGAGGCGGGTAGCACGATCACCTGCGCCCCATCCATGGCGAGCACCTTGAATTGCTCCGGAAAGCGCACGTCAAAGCACACCGCCACCCCCACCGTAACGTCCCCGCATTCGAAGGTAACGGTCTCCTCACCAGGTTTCACGGTGTCCGATTCCATAAATCCGAACGCATCGTAGGTGTGTATTTTGCGGTACCCGCGGTGGATCCCCGGCCCAGTAATCAGCGCCGTGTTATAGATCCGCCGCTTGCCCTTCCATTCATCGGCGGGGCTAAACATCCCCAGCACGATGATCACTCCCAAGGATTCCGCAAGTTCGCGCACGCGGGTGGCAAAGGGGCCGTCGATAGACTCGGCGCACGTGTCCAGCCGCCCGGTGCCAAACGCCTTCATGGTCGCTTCTGGGAATACCAACAGGTCAGCACCTGTTTCCACGGCTTTGCGCGCCCAGTGCTCCACCTTGGCCAAGTTATCCACTGTATCTGAACTGCTTCGGATTTGCACTGCTGCGATTCGCATACCTCACACTGTATGTGGATTTTGTGTAGTTATCCACAGTTTCCGCGCGCCCCTTGCCGGTTTCCCTTCCCTCCGCCACGCGCGCCGAGCAAGGTTGAAGCATGACCCTGCAATTCGATCCCACCCAGACCGTTCGTTTTCCCGCACCGATTTTAGGCACCGGTTTCCCCATCGGCGGCCCGCTTACCGACGCCGCGCTCGCCCACGCCGCCGCGCTTTGGCAACGTGGCAGCGCCGAGCTCGAGGCTTCCACAATCCATTGGGAACACGTCGTACGTACGTTCCTGGAGCGCGGAAGCGATGTGGATGCCGCGACTGCTCGGCGGTTGCTATGCCAATAGATGCCGCACTCGCCGCCGCCTGCGCCCGTCAGCTGCGCAGCGGCTGGTTTACCCCACCCACCTTCGCCGGATTAGGCACTATTTTCGACGCCGCGGACGCCGAGGCCACCCGCATCCACCAGCGCTGGGAGGCCCTCCGCCGCACCCAGGAACTGGTGGCCGATGTGCTTTCGGATGTGGCCTCCGCCCAGCTCGATCTGGACCACGCCTGGCAGTGGGCGCGGAAATTTGGCGATGAATCCGAAACCACCACCTCGTTCCTAAACACCCTGTGCGCCATGGGCGCTGCCCTCGATGCCGCCTGCGCCAGCCAGATCGAACTGATTTGCACACCCGATGCGGTGCCGCCACGGCACAGATTCGCGGACCTTGATCGGCTTTCCATCGACGCGATCCACGAGCTCAACGCCACGCCCGAGCTGGAGGCGATCGCGGGCCCGGACGGACGCATACTCGAATCCGGCGATGGCCACCTCGTGATCGCCTATGGCGACCTGGAACACTCCCGAAAGGTAGCCACCATCGTGGCCGGCGTCGGCTCCTCGCAGCCGGAAACTTGGGTGGGGTATGCGGGGCGCGGGCGTCGATTAGCGCAGGAAACCGGGGCTTCCGTGGTGTGGTTGGGCTACCGCGCGCCGGACAGCATTCCGGCCGCATTGGTCGCCGAACCCGCCATCGACGGCGGCGCCGCATTGCGCGAATTCCAGGCCGCGCTCGCCAATCGAAACTCTGAGCAATACCGCACGATCGTGGCGCACAGCTACGGCACGGTGGTGGCCGGGAACGCGGCGCGCGCGGGGCTGGATGCGGACGCCCTCGTACTCCTCGGTAGCCCCGGAGTCGTAGCCGAACACGCAAGCGAACTCAAGCTGCATTCGGAGCATCCGCGGGTGATCGCCGTGACCGGCGACCGCGATCCCATCAGCTTCGCCGCCGCCGCAGCAGGCGGGGTACACGGGCCGGACCCCACGCATCCGCGCTTCGGGGCGGAGGTTTGGGACACACCCACCGACCACAGCGGATACTGGGGAAACCAGGAATTCCTGCGGAAGGTGGGCGCGTTGGGTGGCTAGAAACGGATGGACATGCGGCCGTCGATACGCCCGTGCCGCATATCCTCGAACACAGAGTTGACGTCGTCGAGCTTGCACTCGGTGACGGTGGGCTTAATCATGCCGCGCGCGTAGAAGTCCAACGCCTCCTCGAGATCCTGGCGGGTGCCCACCAAGGAACCGCGAATGGTCAGCGCTTTGAACACAATATCGAAGATCGGCGCGGGGAAATCGCCCGGCGGGAGCCCATTAAACACAATCGTGCCGCCCTTGCGCGCCATATCGATGGCCTGGCGGAACGCGTTCGGGTGCACGGCCGTAACCAACACCCCGTGCGAGCCGCCCTTCGTGTAGGCCTCCACGGCGGGGCCGGGATCCGTCTCGCGACCATTAATCACGTACTCCGCGCCGTGCTTGCGGGCAAGCTCCAGCTTATCCTCCGAAATATCCACCGCGATGACGCGCATGCCCATGGCCACCGCGTATTGCACCGCGATATGGCCAAGGCCGCCGACGCCGGAGACGACCACGAACTGGCCGGGGCGGGTATCCGTCATCTTCAACCCCTTGTACACGGTGACGCCCGCGCACAGGATCGGGGCCACCTCAACCGGGTTCGCGCCCTCCGGTATTCGGGCGCAATATCTGGTGTCTACCAGCATGTATTGCCCGAATGAACCGTCCACGGTGTAGCCGCCGTACTCCGCTTGGTTGCACAGCGTTTCCCACCCGGTGCGGCAATGCTCGCAACGGCCGCACGCGGACCACAGCCACACATTGCCTACGATATCGCCGACCTTGACATCATGCTCCCCCTCGCCGAGGGCGACCACCTCGCCCACGCCTTCGTGCCCGGGGACGAACGGCGGTTCGGGTTTGACCGGCCAATCGCCTTCCGCAGCGTGGAGATCTGTATGGCAGATTCCCGAAGCAAGCAGCTTCACTAGGGCTTGGTGTGGGCCAGGCTTGGGGAGTTCCAGTTCGCCGATCACGAGCTCGGGGCCGAATTTTTCGACGATCGCGGCTGTAAACTTCTCAGTCATAGCGCCCTCCTTAAGGGGAACTTTTTTCAATATGGTGTAGAAATGACGAAAGACCGGTGATTCACCGGTCTCTCCGCGAGGCTCGTCCTAGAACAGGCCCGTTGGCTTATCGTTATAGGAAACAAGCAGACACTTCGTTTCCTGGTAGTGGTCCATCATCATCATGTGGTTCTCACGGCCAATGCCCGACATCTTGTAGCCGCCGAACGCAGCGTGCGCCGGGTACGAGTGGTAATTGTTCACCCAGACGCGACCAGCCTGAATATCGCGGCCCGCGCGGTAGGCGAGGTTTTGGCTGCGGGTCCAAACGCCAGCGCCGAGACCGTAAATGGTGTCATTGGCGATCGCGATTGCCTCGTCGTAATCCTTAAACGTGGTGACGGCGAGCACCGGGCCGAAGATTTCCTCCTGGAAGCAGCGCATGGAGTTATCGCCCTTAAGGATCGTGGGCTCAATATAGAAGCCGCCCTCCAAGCCTTCGAACGTTGCGACGCCGCCGCCGGTAAGCACCTCCGCGCCTTCCGCAGGCCCGGACTCTAGGTAACCAACGATCTTTTCCATTTGATCGGCAGAGGCTTGGGCGCCCATCATGACGTCCGTGTCCAGCGGGTTTCCGGTGCGGATCTCCTTCACCTTTTGCACGGCAAGCTTGAGGAACTCATCGGCGATGGACTCGTGCACCAGCGCCCGCGAGGGGCACGTGCAAATCTCACCCTGGTTGAGGGCAAACATGGCGAGACCCTCGATGCACTTGGCGCGGAAATCATCATCCGCGTCCATAACGTCCGGGAAGAATACCGACGGCGACTTGCCGCCGAGCTCGAGGGTAACCGGGATAACCTTTTCCGCCACCGCGCGCTGAATCTGCTGGCCCACCGAGGTGGAGCCGGTAAATGCAATCTTGGACACACGATCGGTGCTGGTCAGGGCGTCGCCCACCGCGCCACCGCGGCCGTTTACCACATTCAGTACGCCCGGCGGGAGCAGATCTTGGATCAGCTCGAGGACCACCAGGATGGAAACCGGCGTCTGCGTGGACGGCTTAAGCACCACACAGTTGCCCGCCGCGAGCGCCGGGGCGAGCTTCCACGTTGCCATAAGGATGGGGAAGTTCCACGGGATGATCTGCCCGACCACGCCAATTGGCTCCTTGAAGTGGTACGCGACCGTATCATTATCGATCTGCGAAATGCGCCCCTCTTGCGTGCGCGCCACCCCGGCAAAATACCGGAAATGGTCGATGGCCAGCGGAATATCAGCGATCAACGTTTCGCGGACGGCCTTGCCGTTCTCCCACGTTTCCGCCACCGCCAGCATCTCAAGGTTTTCTTCCATGCGGTCGGCGATGCGATGCAGGATCAAGGCGCGTTCCGAGGGCGAAGTCTTGCCCCAAGCGTCTTTGGCCGCATGCGCCGCATCCAGCGCAAGCTCTACGTCCGCAGCCTGGGACAAAGGCACACGACAGAACACTTCACCGGTGACCGGGGTGACATTATCCATATACTCGCCGCTTACCGGCGGTACCCACTGCCCACCAATGAAATTTTCATACTGATCCTTAAAGGTGATCAACGAACCGGGTGTGCCCGGGTTTGCGTAAACAGTCATCTGCTGGGTTTCCCTTCTTTACAACAAGCGCCCGACCTCGCGAACGCCGATACCACAGAGCCTAACCACGCGCACAAGTGTTGTAAATCATATTTTTAAAGTTTTTGGCATCTGACCTTTTGGTACCCCTCATTTCCTCGCCTTTTACAGGCCTTTTACGCGCGCGTCCGCGGCCGGAAACCCGAATGCCAGAGCACCCCATTGCAGCACCCCCAATTCCGACAAATTGTACCAAAATTGGGAACCGTTGGGGGGTTAATCACCCCCATAGCTGTCTAACAGCAAAAATTCAGCCGAAACGCAACCTGCACTACTGTTGAGTCCTTGAACCAGCATTTGGAATTAGGTAGCAAATATTACCCCATAGCGCAGCGCTGACGAATTTTTGACCTTGAACAAATCACACCATTGTGAGCCCCGGGTTCACGTGGAATCTAAGCGGGATTCCTGGGCGGGTGCCGCCTACTTATCCCGGAACCGCTGGGCTCAGACTTCAGTTGCCCCACACTTGGACGTGACTTAGGTCAATTTAGTCAGGTAACCCCTTGTCGCTGCAGTTCTGGACCGTCGGTCGAGTCACTTTTGCCTAGAGCCAACACGAAGCCCGTGCCAGGAAGCGATCAGCTGCCGCAACTTATGAGGCACCAGATTTGCCGTCAAGCAGCGCGGGAGCTCCACTTCCAGCCCACCACACTCAACCAAATGAAGGCCGAGGTCCAAAGAACAGATGCAGTGATGGCACCGAACACGGGAACCATCGAGTTATCGAGCCCACCTAATGCAACCACCATTCCGACACCAAACGGCAGAGCTGCGATGATCGAGAGATCAAGGACTCCAGCAAGGTTGATTGCCACAGCGCCAAGCAACAATAGGGGCAAACTCACCCACTGCAACACTGCAACATCACGGCTGATTGTTCCGACGAATATGCCTGCCGCACTGACACTGATCGACTGAACAAATGCACCTAACACAGCAAACGGAACGATATTCCCAGGCAGATATCCTGTTAAAAATAGCCCACTTATAACCGCGAAGGACTGTAAGAAAGCCACTGGAAATCCGGCTGTTAGCAACATTCCGATAATCGCACTCTTTCGGTATCCCCGATCAAAAAGCCAAAGTAACGAGCAATTTCCACGCATACCAACAATCACACCGGCTAACGCCATATAAATACCAAACAACTGAACAATAAAACTCATTGATAAAGAAGTTTGGACGCGTCCCGAAACATTTGCACCGTTCCCCATCCACAGTGCCATCGCGAACGCCAGGACAGGCGCCCCTAAAGTCATAATCTGATTAATTCTTCCGCGCACTATGTATTTCATGATATAACTCAGAATCGGCTTCACTTTAATTCGCTTTCTTCAAATGATTCCAAAATAGTGCGCAGCGTAGTCGCTGCCACATTCAAATCTCGAATTTCGGCGCGCACGCGCGAATCAGTAGTCAGCTTCGCTAAAGTACTCATTACATCGTCGACGTCATCGACACATATCAATACTCTGTTTGGATTCTGCCCTTCCCGCCTTGCAAATGGGTCAAACTCGCTAAAAATCTGCTCCGCAGCCTGTCCATCGGCACACGAAACTGAAATCACATACCCAAGCTCTGCCTTGAGTTCAGCCAACTGAAATGGACCATGAACATGTTGGAGGGTTATTCAACCGCTGGGGTTTTGCCGGGTGGACTTTCCGACCTCAATACCCCCGAACATAGCAAAGGCGATACAAGGTTCCGCATAATGAATCTATGACAAAACAAAACACAAATGCCTTGTACCGCTGGGCCAATACTAGCAAATGTTCGACTGATGAGATTATCGCGCTAGCCAACGACATCGAAACCGCAGGTTATACACATCATTGCCCCCTTAGTTTGGGGTTAGTCAGTAGCCTGGAATGCGCTTTGGTCTACTACTGGAGCGAAAATCTCCCGCAACGTGTGATCGCCACGATCTATGGGGTGTCCCAACCCACGATTTCCCGCGCCATCAACGCAGTCCTTGACCTTCTGGAACGCTTTCTCCCAACCGCACCAACCGTGGAAGACCTCGTACCAACGCGCCATCGCGTCCTCGATGGGACATTGGTCCCATGCTGGTCATGGAAAGGGCAACAACAGTTGATCAGCGGCAAACGCAAAGCCACCGGCCACAACCTCGCAGTCTTGACCGACCAGAACGGCAATATCGAGTACATCAGCCCGCCAATGCCTGGGAGATCTCACGATAAGCGCATCGCAGATAAGCTGGGCATCACCACCGTGTTGCCAGGCGACTATGTCACCGCCGACCTTGGGTACGTAGGTACTGGTTTTGACATCCCCCAGAAACGCAACAACGGGCAAAAGGTTCTCGAACCCTGGCAGCAGCGCTTCAACAACGCTCTTGCATCCATCCGCTGGGTCGTCGAACAAGCAATCGCCCACATCAAAAACTGGCGAATACTTCACACCGACTGCCGATTACCCATAGCCACCACGAAGCGCACAATACAAACCCTTACCAAGCTATTCTTCTACAGAAACCCCTGAATAACCTTCTTGGTTGCGAATGTAAATGAGCTGGTCTGCGAGCGAATCCATTTCCTCTAAGTAGTGGGTCACCAACAGCACGGTTGATCCGTTATCGCGCAGCCTCCTGATCTCTTTCCAGAGAATATCTCGAGATGCTGGATCCAGGCCCGTCGTAGGCTCATCAAGTATTACAACGGGCGGAGATGTAGCAACAGTAGTTAGGAGTTGCAGCCGCTTTGCCTCACCACCGGATAAACTCGATATTTTCTGATCAAGCAACTCATCCGATAGACCAAACCTTGAACGGCAGTTTTCTACCTCAGCCGAGTCAACCTGTTCCACGAATGTGATAAATTCCCGCACAGTCAAATCATCAAAAGGTCGACCGTCCTGCCTTAATACCTTTAAGTAGCTCTTCGCGAGGTCAGCAGCCAAAGGAGGGGTCTGCCCCAACAAAGACACAGTGCCTTGCGTCGGGCGAATTAAGCCGGTGATTGTATCCAGCAACGTCGTCTTACCAGCACCATTTGGACCAGCTATCGCATAAATACTTCCTGCTTCAAGCTCTAGCGTGGCATCGCTAAAGATCCTCCTTTTGCCACGAATAACGTTAACATCCCTTAGCTCAATAACGCTATCTTTATCCACTAACACAATAACGGCATTCCCTCGTTTAATTTGATATCAAATTTAATAGACCATGCTCAGTTTTGCTATCGCACTCGCGCAGCAAACACCCCTCTATCGTCGACTCGATTCAGAATTGGTACACCTATCTCAAATTAGCCAGCTTTTGCACTTCGCTTTCATCATATTGTCACCCTCGAGTTAGCATAAAGCAGTATATATCTATCGAAGCAGTATGAATGAGTTATCTGCAGTGCTTTGAACTATATATAGGAAATTTTGCTTATCTCAAGTTGGTGGCTTGAGTCACATAAACATCGGCCCCCGCGCGGGGGTAACAAGATAAACCATGCTGCCATGACTTCAGGCTCCTCGGACAAGCTCAATAGTTTACATGTTCACAACGGCGGTCTAACTGCAGGTTTAAGTAGCAATCGAGACGTTGGACCTTAAAGCCCTGAAGCACACCCAAGCGCCCAAGTAGACAACACTGAAACGAGTTTGCACAACCTATCACCAGTCTGCCAAACACTAAAGTGGCGCACAGCACGCCGGCACGCGTCCGCAGCTGTTGTCCCGGAAACTGCGGGGCTTAGACTTCAGTTGCCCACGCTTCAAGCCCAAACTTGGAGTCATGTCGTCGGAACTGGGTGCCCGCCACCGGACCTGGACACCCAACGCCGACTAGCTGGCGGCAATCTTGCCTCAACCCATCGCACTTCGAGCTACACCATTGGCAAACCCGGCTGAATGGCAGCATCAACATTAGGTCGCGCACTTCATATGACGTTTTTTACACACGAATCCCGGTTTCTGTGTAATTTTCATCGCCGGGGGCCGCCGCAGGCCTCCGTTGCGATATTTTTTACACAGATTTCGGAATTTTGATGTAAAAAATATCAGTAGACACCGTTCAACTCCGGACCTGAGGATAGGTCGACCACAACCGGATACATTAAAATGACGCGATTAGCGCAATTCGGCCATAGTCAACCATGGGCAACCAACTTCAAGCGCTGAGAAGGGCTCCTATGGCACTGCGTCAATAAAGTATTACATCGGAAACATATTGGGCTTGACCGGACCTTCCGAGGTTTAAAGTGTTGCGGAAAACCAATCGTTGGAGGCGGCGAGACAGTCGCCGAGCAAGCCAGCTTCGCCATCAATTGCGGTCCTAGCCATAAGCTCCGGAGCCTAACGGTGCAGCGAGAGCTCCAACTCCCCCATTTGGGATAGGTCGCGCACTCCACATGAAGTTTTTTTACACACGAATCCCGGATTCTGTGTAATTTTCATCATCGAGAGCCGCCACAGGCCTCCGACGCGATATTTTTTACACAGATTTCGAGATTTTGATGTAAAAAATATCAGTAGACACCGTTCATCTCAGCGCTTGGGGATAGGTTGCAAGCAACTGAAGGGCTCATATGAGGCCTTTTATGAGAATTCCGGGATACTTTAATAGGAACGCCAATTTCGATCCCGCAAAACAGGATCTATCGATCTTGTCCAATTTGATTGACCGTAACCTAATTGTCCGGGAATTGCTCCACACGGAAGGTTCCCAGTTCTAAAGCTTCCTTTTCGGTAACCGCCCCATCGGGAAGTGGCCGTTTTGGCGGGGACATCCATCCGCGCGTTACCCAACCCGCGCGTTACCCAACCCGCACATGCTACGCGCGCTCCAACCTCACCGCCCCCAGAAACACGAAATCCGCGGCACCATCAGGGATGGGTCGCGGATCGTGTACGTGTTTTACCGTTTGCGTTGACGTGGTTCCCACATCACCACGGCGGTAGACCTCGGTACGTGGACGATTTCGCCTCGGGGCCTAGGCTGTTGGGTTTGTAGCCGTTCGTTTTCCGTTTGCAGTGCTTCGTTTTGGGCTCGCAACCGGTCGTTTTCGCGGCGCAGCCGGTCGTTTTCCCGGTCCAAGGCAATAATGGTTTTAATGCCCGCCAGGTTCACGCCTTCTTCTTGGCTCAGCCGGTGGATTTCGCGGAGCAAATCCACGTCGTGTCGCGAGTATCGGCGGCCGCCCCCGCGGGATCGCATGGGCGTGACTAGGCCCAAACGGTCGTACGCTCGGAGCGTTTGGGCGTGCATGCCCGCTAGTTCGGCCGCGACGGAGATGACGAAGAACTCCGTTTCGGTCTGTTCCCTGTTCATTTCGTCCCAGCCCATCCGCTACGCGGGTCAAACCCGGAGGCTTTTTCCGCTTCTGCATAGGTTCGTAGTGCAGTGGCGGAGACGGCGTCGAGGTTTTTGGGCACGGTGACATTGACCGTGACCAGCAAGTCCCCGGCTTTACCGTCCCGCTTTGGGACGCCGCGTCCCCTCACCCGCAGGGTGCGCCCGTTCGGCGTCCCAGCCGGGATCTTGACCCGAACGGGAGCATCCAGCGTGGGCACACTCACTGTGTCGCCGAGTGCTAGTTCGGCGAAGCTTACGGGGACGGTGACCTCCAGGTCGTCGCCAGTCCTTGTAAAGACGGCGTCAGGTCGGACACGAACGGTGACAAAGAGGTCACCGGCGGGTTTGCCTTTGGGGCCGGCTTCGCCTTTGCCTGCGAGGCGTACTTTCTGCCCGTCGATGACTCCGGCGGGGATGCGTACGGTAATGGACCGGGTGCGATGCACGGTGCCTAAGCCGGAGCATTCGTGGCAGGGATCCGTGACTCGCTGGCCGGTGCCATCGCAATCTTCGCAGGGGGCGGAGAGTCCGAAGGCGCCGCGGCTTTCGCTGCGGTAGCCGGAACCGTGGCAAGTGGTACAAGTGGTGGTGCTGCCGGTTCGGGAGCCCGAACCGTGGCAGGCGCTACAGGGGGCTTGGCCGGTGAGTTGGATCGGGATGACCGTTCCTTTGGCCGCCTCGCGGAAATCTAGTGTAATTTCCGTTTCGACGTCGGCCCCTCGCGTAGCCCGAGCCGTGTTGCGAGTAGCACCACCGCGGTTGAAAAGGCCACTGAAGATGTCACCAAGACCACCTTCCTGGCTATATCCTCCCCCGCCGAAAATATCCGAGAAGTCCTGTCCGCGAAACCCGGCACCATAGCCTCCGAGTCCGCCGAACCCGCCAGTGGCTAGGGTTCGTTTGAACTCATCGTATTCGGCACGCTTGGATTCGTCTCCGAGAACGTCGTAGGCCTCGGCGGCTTTTTTGAAGCGTTCTTCGGCGCGTTTGTCTCCTGGATTTTTGTCGGGGTGGTTTGCGCGGGCGAGTGTGCGGTAAGCGCGCTTGATTTCTTCAGCGCTCGCGGACGAGGAAACACCCAGGTCCGCATAGTAGTCTTTTTCCGCCCATTCACTTCGCATTACTGGGCTCCTCCTTCCTGAGGCTTAAATCAATGAATTTTATTGTGTGCAACCTGGTACGGGTGACATGCACACGCGGGCCCACGAGAACGCGGACCCGCGGTGACTTAGTTTTTGCGATCGGCGATGATCACCATGGCGGTTCGAAGCAGACGGTCACCCATAAGGTACCCGCGCCGGAGCACGGTTCCGATGACCTTGTCGTCCCCTTCGGAAAAATCTTGGACGGCTTCGTGGCGTTCCGGGTCGAAGTCGTCCCCTTCCGCACCGAACTCGGCGACATTCATGCCGGCGAGCGTGGCGCGGAACTTATCGTTCAAGGACTTCAACGGCCCTGCCTCTTCGAGCGCGCCGTGTTGCCCGGCAAGGTCGAGGTCGTCAATGAGCGGGAGAAGCGAGGTCACTACCTGCGCCTTGGCCATCTCGATCGCAACGGTGCGTTCGCGTTCCGTGCGGCGACGATAGTTGGTGTACTCGGCAGTGATCCGAAGCAGGTCTTCGGTACGCTCGGCGAGTTCCGATTCCACCTCGGAAACCTCGCCGTCTCCGTCCTGATCCGGCTCGACCTCGGTGCCCTCAACTGGCTGTTCCACTTCAGCTTCCTCCACCTGTTCGGGGGCGGCTGCTGCTTCCTCGGCTTCGGCTAACGCCTCGTCGATCGCGGCGTCGAGTTTCGGGTCACGCGGGGTGTCGCTCACTTCTTGTCTTCTTCCTCGTCAACTACTTCGGCATCGACGACGTCGCTATCAGCTGAGGCTCCATCGGTGGTGGAGGCGCCAGCGGCTTCGGCTTCGTAGATCGCCTTGCCCAATTCTTGGGACACGGTAGATAGATTATCTACAGCAGTCTTGATGGCGTTGATATCCTCACCCTTGAGTGCCTCTTCAACTTCCTTAGCTGCGGTTTCAACCTTGTCCTTGATCTCGGTGGAGATCTTGTCCTCGTTCTCGGTGACGAACTTCCGGGTCTGGTACACCATGGACTCGGCGGAGTTACGCACTTCCTGCTCTTCGCGGCGGCGCTTGTCCTCTTCGGCGTGCGTCTCGGCGTCCTTGATCATGCGATCAATCTCTTCCTGAGACAGGCCGGAGCCGTCCTGGATCTTGATGGTGTTTTCCTTGCCGGTGCCCTTGTCCTTGGCGGTCACGTGCACGATGCCGTTGACGTCGATGTCAAAGGTGACTTCGATCTGCGGCAACCCACGCGGCGCGGGTGCGATGCCACCAAGCTCGAAGGAGCCGAGCAGCTTGTTGTGCGCAGCGATCTCGCGCTCGCCCTGGAAGACCTGAATCTGCACGGAAGGCTGGTTGTCTTCCGCCGTGGTGAAGGTTTCCGAGCGGGTGGTCGGGATGGCGGTATTGCGCTCAATAAGCTTGGTCATCACGCCGCCCTTGGTCTCAATGCCCAGGGACAGCGGGGTGACGTCCAGCAACAGCACGTCCTTGACCTCGCCGCGAATCACACCGGCCTGCAGCGCCGCACCAACGGCGACAACCTCGTCCGGGTTCACACCCTTGTTGGGCTCACGGCCGCCGGTGAGTTCCTTCACCAGATCGGTCACGGCAGGCATACGGGTGGAACCACCGACGAGAACCACGTGGTCAACGTCCTTGATGGATACACCGGCATCCTTGATCACCTGGTGGAACGGCGCCTTCGTCCGGTCCAGCAGGTCCTGGGTGATGCGCTGGAATTCGGTGCGCGACAGGGTCTCGTCCAAGAACAGCGGGTTCTTGTCCGCATCCACCGTGATGTACGGCAGGTTGATACTTGCGGTCTGCGCGGCGGACAGCTCAATCTTTGCCTTTTCCGCGGCTTCGCGCAGGCGCTGCATGGCCATCTTGTCCTTGGTCAGGTCGATGCCGGTGCTGGCCTTGAACTTCTCCACCAGCCAATCCACAATGCGCTGATCCCAGTCATCGCCACCCAGCGAGTTATCGCCGGCGGTGGCGCGGACTTCCACCACACCGTCGCCGATCTCCAGCAGGGACACGTCGAAGGTGCCGCCACCGAGGTCGAACACCAGGATGGTCTGCTCCTTGTCGCCCTTTTCCAAGCCGTAGGCCAGTGCGGCAGCCGTCGGCTCGTTGATAATGCGGAGCACGTTCAGGCCCGCGATCTGGCCGGCTTCCTTCGTTGCCTGGCGCTGCGCGTCTTCGAAGTAGGCGGGGACGGTAATCACGGCGTCGGTAACTTCTTCGCCCAGGTACGCCTCAGCGTCGCGCTTCAGCTTCATCAGGGTACGCGCGGAAATTTCCTGCGGCGTGTACTTCTTTTCATCGATGCCGACGTTCCAGTCTTCGCCCATGTGGCGCTTGACGGAACGGATCGTACGGTCGACGTTGGTCACGGCCTGGTTCTTCGCCGACTGACCGACCAAAACCTCGCCATTCTTGGCGAATGCAACCACCGACGGGGTGGTGCGGGAGCCCTCAGCGTTCGCGATAACTACCGGGTCTCCGCCTTCCAAAACGGCGACAACCGAGTTCGTGGTGCCGAGGTCAATGCCTACTGCGCGTCCCATAGTGTGTTCCTCCTGATGTTTAGGGTTCGTAGTGCAACATTCTCAAAGCCTGAGATTGACATCGCAGCACTCAACCTTCGATGACCACATTAGCAGCCACCTTGAGTGGCCACCACTCAAGCTTTTCACATTGTATAACAGGCCAACTAATAAAGTTGTTCCCGCGCGACTCAACTTTTTACATAACCGCAGGCCAGCACCCCAAAAATAGTTGAAAAAACAGGCGACTTCCAGCCGGATCGCACACCCGTACGCACCAACTCAGCACCCACCACACACCATCTACACACCGACCAAACACCCGCAAAACCTCCGCATCCACCCGCCCGCAGCACAGCTCTGCCGCCTAGTTGCCGGACCCGCCTCAACCCCACCTTTACCCCCACTAGCCTTCAGGTGATATGGGCCATAAGATCCCTTATATTCCCCATACGTCACGCATCGACTGCCGCTAGGTCTCCATACCTGTGTGTGACCCGAACGGCGATCGGCTACGGCAACACCACCATTGGATGAAAAGAGAGCCCCCTTTGCCTCAACCTTTTATGGTTTTGCTACCCCCGCGGTCACCCTCGCCGCCTTGGGCTTTTTTCGCCATGTTCGCTCCCCAAGCTGTTGGCGGGCGGACACGTCCTGCTGGGGACCGGCCACCTACCTTCCGTTGTGACCGATCCGTGTCATACCGCAAACACTTGTAATACACGCATTTGCATACAAAGGAAGAAGGAGTCCGTCTCACCATGACGTACGTCAACCGCGATCTTGAAAAGCTTCAAGAAAAGATTGTTACCCGGGCCAATGAGTGGCTCGCGGCGGAGAAAAACGCCGCGCGGAACAAGAGCACCGAACAGCTCGCCGCCATGGTGCATGACCCGAGTGGTGTGGAATTCACCATGCGCTTCGTGGACCGGGTCGCCCGCCCGCAGTGCAACGATGTGGCCGCCCGCGAGCTGGCCAAGCTCACCGATGATAAGTTGCCGGATTTCATCGGCCCGATCGACCGCACCTTGGTCTCCACCGGCGCCAAGATGGCTAAGTTCCTTCCCAATGTGATCATGCCTGCCGCCCGCACCCGCCTGCGGCAGATGGTGAGCCACCTGGTGCTTGACGCGGAGGGCAAGGCGCTGAACAAGCTCCTTGATGAATCCCGCGCGAAGGGCTACCGCCTGAACGTGAACCTCCTCGGCGAGGCCGTCCTCGGCGATGGCGAGGCAAATAACCGCCTCCGCCGCACCATGGAGCTGTTAAAGAACCCCCGCGTGGATTACGTATCCATCAAGGCCACCTCCGTTGTGGCCCAGCTGAACCCGTGGGATATTGACGGCAATACGGAGCTGCTCAAGGATCGCCTGCGCCCGCTGTACCGCCTGGCCATGCAGCGCGACCCGCACCCGTTTATCAACCTGGACATGGAGGAATACAAGGACCTCCATGTAACCATCCGCCTGTTCGAAGAGCTCCTCATGGAAGAGGAATTCCTCGGCCTCGAGGCCGGCATCGTGCTGCAGGCGTACCTGCCTGACTCGTTCCCCGCGTTGCAGCGCCTGGCTGAGTTTGCCAAGCGCCGCGCCGAGGCCGGTGGCGCGAAGATCAAGATCCGCCTGGTCAAGGGAGCGAACCTGTCCATGGAAAAGGTGGATGCGGAGCTGCACGGCTGGTACCCCGCGCCGTACGCCACCAAGGAGGACGTGGACGCGAACTACCTGCGCATGATGGACTATATCCTGCGCCCCGAGCATGAAAACGTGCGCGTGGGTATCGCATCCCACAACCTATTTTCGGTGGCGTCTGCCTACGAGCTGAGCGTTGAGCGTGGCGTCGAGGCGCAACTGGACGTCGAAATGCTGCAGGGTATGGCCCCCGCGCAGGCGGAGGCTGTGCGCCAGGCCGTGGGCACGGTGATTCTGTACACCCCGGTGGTCCACGCGGAGGACTTCGACGTGGCCGTGAGCTACCTTGTCCGCCGCCTGGAGGAAAACGGCGCCCCGGAGAACTTCCTGTACGCCCTGTTCGGAGGCGACCTTTCCGAGCAGGAGCAGCGGTTCCGCGAGTCGGTGGCCCGCCGCTGGGAGGTTTCGGAGGATTCCCGCCGCCTGACCACGCCGTCTACCTTTAACGCTTCCGATTCTGACCCGGCGTTACTGTCCACGCTGGAGTGGGCGCGCGAGTTGAGCGATCCGCAGCCGGAGTGGAAGCTGGTCACCGACGTGGACGTGGTTGACGCCGCCGTTGAGAAGCTGCTCGCCTCCCCGCGTCTCGACGTCGCGGAACGCACCGCCCTCCTCGAACGCGCCGCCGACGAGCTGGAGAACATGCGTCAGGAGCTCCTCGGTGTGATGACCCACGAGGCGGGCAAGACCGTGGCCGAGGCCGATCCCGAGGTTTCCGAGGCGATCGACTTTGCCCGCTACTACGCCAAGTGCGCCCAGGCCCTTAACACCCCTGGTTATTCCACCTTTACCCCGCATAACCTGGTGGTTGTGGCTTCCCCGTGGAACTTCCCGGTGGCCATCCCGCTCGGCGGTGTGTTCGCCTCCATCGCCGCGGGTGCGAAGGTTGTGCTCAAGCCCGCCCCGGAGGTGCGCCGCTGCGCCGAGGTGGCCATGAAGGCCCTGCGTAAGGCGGGTATCGGCGAGGATTTGGCGGAGCTGATGCACACGGATGAGGCGGATGCGGGCCGCCGCCTGATGTCTCACCCGGATGTGGACGCCATCATTCTCACCGGCGCTTCCGAGACCGCTTCGCTGTTCCGCGGGTGGAAGCCGGAGATGAATATCCATGCGGAAACCTCCGGCAAGAACGCAATCATTGTCACGCCTTCCGCGGACCCGGATTTGGCGGTTGCGGACGTGTACAAGTCCGCCTTTGGGCACGCCGGCCAGAAGTGCTCCGCCGCTTCCCTGGTCATCCTCGTCGGCGACGTGGGTCGTTTCACCGACCAGCTTATCGACGCCACTCGTACCCTACGTGTCGGCCACGGCTACGAGCTGTCCACCACAATGAACGGTCTAATTTCTCCCCCCGGCGACAAGTTGCTGCGCGGCTTGACCAAGCTGGAATCCGGCGAAACTTGGCTGGTCAAGCCGGAGAAGCTGAACGAGGAGGGCACCCTGTGGTCCCCCGGTATCCGCGATAATGTGCGCCCGGGCAGCTGGTTCCACACGCACGAATGCTTCGGCCCGGTGCTCGGCATTATGCACGCTTCCACCTTGGAAGAGGCTATCGAATGGCAGAACAGCACCGGCTTCGGCCTGACCGGCGGCATTCACTCGCTGGACGAGGATGAGGTCGCTTTGTGGCGCGAAAAGGTTGAGGTGGGCAATGCCTATATCAACCGCGGCATCACCGGTGCGATCGTGCAGCGCCAGCCCTTCGGCGGTTGGAAGAACTCCTCGGTGGGTGTTGGCGCCAAGGCCGGCGGCCCGAACTACGTGGCGCAATTGGGCACGTGGGCCGATGTCGATTCCGATATCCCCTCGGTGAGCCTGACCCCCGCGTACCGTGAGCTGGCCAATACCGATTTCCTGCGCCGCGCCGCCGCTTTGGACGAGTTGGCTTGGCGCACCGAGTTCGGCGTGGAGCAGGACTTCACCGGCCTGCGTTGCGAATCCAATGTGTTCCGCTACCGCCCGCTGGAAACCCTGTACGTGGTCGGCGACGATGAGGAGCAATTCGCGCGCCTGCAGCTGGCCGCCTTGCGCACCGGCACGGAATTGCGTCGCCTGGAAACCCACGAGTGGTTCCCGCCGCATTCCCGCATCCGCGCCATCGGCGACGGCCCGGTACCTGCCACGATCTACGAGTGGGCCGCGCTCAATGGCTCGGTTGTTATCGATACCCCCGTGCTGGCGGACGGCCGCCGTGAGCTCCTTCACTTCCTGAAGGAGCAGGCAGTGTCCACCACCAAGCACCGCTTCGGCTATATCAAGAGCGAAGACAAGTAAACTTCGCGCCTTAAGCCTCCCGCCGCCCTGGTTTTCCTATCCGGGGCGGCGGGAGTTTTATCACTGGTGCTCTTTATTGCTCGCCGTTATAAGTTTGCGCTGATGTTTATAAGTTTGCACTGTGGATTGCTTGGTAACAATATTGCGAACTGATGTTGGCACGTGCCCTTTTACATGGCAAAGTTATGGTCGATGAGTACTAATACCGACCCGACAGAAGCCCTCGTCAATGTTGTCGAAGGCACTCCAGCAGCTCCGCAAGCTGATGCTGGTACTTCTTCCACGTCGAGCGGCCAGGCACCGAAAGTCGACCGCGCCATTATCCTTGGCCAAGACGGTCGTTGGGTTGCCGCTTGGGCGCTCCGTTTTATTATCCTTGCCGTCGCCGCCTATATCGCCTGGCTAGGCCTTGCCCAGGTGTGGCAAGGCCTGCTGCCGATCATGCTATCGATTTTGTTGTGCACCGTATTGTGGCCGCCAACAAAATGGCTGCGCGATCGCGGCATGAAACCAGGGGCCGCATCCGCAATCACCCTCGTATCCGTCTTTGCGGTGATGAGCGGGCTGGTTGCCGCCATGGCACCAAGCGTTTCCTCGCAATCCAAAGACCTTTTCGATCAAGCCGTGTCCGGCGTGCGCTTTATCCAAAACTGGGTAAAGGGCCCACCGCTGAATGTGGATGCCGAACAGCTCAATAACGTGGTCAACGAAATCGTGTCTCGAGTGCAGGCCCAGGCGAGCAATATCGCAACGGGCGTGTTTGAGGGCGTGTCCACGGCGTCGTCAATCGCCGTCACCCTCGGCGTGGTGTTAGTACTCACGTTCTTCTTCCTCAAGGACGGCGATCAATTCATTCCCTGGCTGCGCCGCAACACCGGCGAAACGGCCGGCTGGCACCTGACCGAAGTGCTATCCCGCACGTGGAACACACTTGCGGGCTTTATCCGCGCCCAGGCCATCGTATCTTTGATCGATGCGGTGTTTATCGGCATCGGCCTGCTGCTGCTCGGCGTCCCGCTGGCGCTCGTGCTAGCCACGCTCACCTTCTTCGCCGGGTTCATTCCGATCGTAGGTGCGGTTTCCGCCGGTGCCATCAGCGTGCTCGTTGCGCTGGTGTCCAATGGCCCAACCACGGCCATCTTGGTCTTGATATTGATCCTGGTAGTGCAGCAGGTCGAGGGGAATATCCTGTCGCCGATCCTGCAGTCGAAGGCCATGAATCTGCACCCCGTGATCGTCCTCCTCGCGGTGCTCGTGGGCGGCGGTTTGTTCGGTATTATCGGCGCCTTTCTCTCCGTACCGGTGGCGGCCACGCTCGCGGTCTGGCTGCGCTACCACGCCGAAATGGTGTCGCTCCGCACAGGCGAAACTACGGTCGATGAGATTGAGATCCAAACAAGGGGCGCAACATCGAAGCTGACCGCCCACGAAACCATTGGTAAAATCCGCGAACGCTTCCACACCCTGGTAAACCGCCGCCAAGCGACGGTGGCCGAAGCCGATGCGAACACTGAATCGAAGCCAGATTCAAAGCCAGAGGGCGCCACAGATTAAGGATGGCTCGCGTCGGGGCAGGCGCGAGACCCTCAACCCCGGATATGCCGCACCACTCGGTCCCCGGCGCTTGCCAGCTCAAGCGCCCCTTGCGCTACCGCCTCCCCCCATGTCCGCGCCGCGGAATCATCGGCCTGATCGCTCACTTGTTTGAGCAGCGTGACGGGGATCCGTAACCTTCGGCCGATAAAAGCCACCACGTGGCCTTCCATATCCACTAGGTCGGCGCGCGCGGCGATCTTGTCTCGCACCTCGCCGTCCGCGATAAAGCTATCGCCGGTGGCTAAGCGCGCGACCGGAAACAACCCGGTTGGGCGCAGCGTAATCTCATTCGGAAACGGCTTCCCCGTTATCTTCGCTATCAGCTCGTCCGATACGTCGTGCCGCAGCACGCTGGAGATTTCGAAAATACCATTGAGCCCGCCGAGGCTCCCCGCGGTCCCGATATTGATAATGTGCCGCGGCCTCCGTTCGGCAAGGTATTCCATCAAAGTCACTGCGCAGCGCGTGGTGCCAATTCCGGTGATCAGCACGGGCTGGCCCGTAACGTGCGCCGCTTCTTCGGCGGTCGCGGAAACGAACAGGATTTCGTCTTGTTTCATAGTTGTTCATTGTAAGCGCCCTCCCAGCATCTAGACCGCTCTGTATGTTTATCGGTCCACATTCGAGCCCGCAGTACACCATTTACCCGCCGCCACCTCCCACACCTTCTACAGACAAAGCAGTCTAGAAAGTGCTTGCATTTCCGATCCGGGTTGCGCTATGTTAGGAGAAACTATCGCAGCAGAGGACGTTGACTATGAAGATCGCAATCATTGGCGCTACCGCTCACGGCATCCGTACCGCTGAGGAGTTCGCCGCCTTGCCCAATACGCACGTGGATATTTTTGATTCCCGCCCGGCCCCGTTTGGGCTTACGCACTACGGCGCTAGCCACCCCGATATTCGCTTTATCGGCAACGTTGACATTGGGCGCGACATTACGCGGGAGGAGCTAGACCCGCTTTACGACGCCGTGATTACCGCCACCCACTCCCCCATCGCCGTAAGCTACGACGTGCTGGATTTGATCCACACCAAGGGTATCCCCCACACCACTTGGGAGCAGCACTCACAGACGAACCAATCTTCACCCCGCGATTGGTTCGCCACGTTCCGGGCCGCCCGCGAGGTGCCTACCTGGATCTAGCGCCTTGCATGTGCTCTTGGTACCAATCCTGGTGCGTGAGCACGGTACTACTTGGGCGCCCGTTGCGGATCGGATCGTACCATTCCACGATCGGCGTATCGGGCGCCACAAAGCAGTATTCCATCAGGGGGGCGCACTGGGATTTCCATTCGTCCCAGGCGTGTGACACCACAATTTCGGAGACGCCGAGCACGTTATAAAACTTGTGGTGCGGCTGCCGGAACACCGCGCGCGCGTCGCAATCCTCGAGGATATCGTCGATATCCTCGCCGGCGAAGTCCTCGCCGAGGGGCACCATGACCGCACCGAGTTTGACGCAGGCGAAAAATACCTCCCAATACTCCTCGCTGTATCCGCCGAGGAATACCACGCGATCGCTCAGCCCGATCCCCATGGCGGCGAGCCCGGCAGCGACGCGGGAGGACGCGTCGTCGAGAGTCGCGTAATCCGTATCCACGCCCCCGGGGAGCGCCGCCGATTCAGCTGGCGATTGCTGCACGTAATATTCCAAGGCATCCGCGAACGTAGCAAACTCTGGACGGTACATTGCTGGCGAGCTCCTTCGTTTCATCATGGCGTGTTGCGCGGGATCATCAAGCCGCTAAGGCCACCGCCGCACGACCCATGCAGCAGTTGTTCTGTATCCGCCCCGCGATCGCTGAGATTGCTGCAACCTGCGGGGTTGTGGATAGTTACTACAGTCAGGATTACACGTATAAAGTTCCCGCGCAATTTAATGAGTAATTTTTCATTTTTCGCGGTTGCGGGCCCGCGCGGATTGGGTAATGGTTCGCTTGGCGCCCGTTAATTACAGCCAAGTAACTACATGCGCCACGAAACTGTGTTTGATTCATTCATGCGCGTTGCCCACACTCGAAAATTCAATCTTCCGCTATCGTAGTTTCCGTGCAGAAAAACCTGGCAATTGATTCTGTAGTGTTGATGGTTTCCAGCGCCACAAATGCAGTCGTAGGTCTTGCATTTTGGGTTTCAGCAACACGTTTGAATAACCCGGAAATCGTGGGAGCCGCGAGCACCGCCATTGCGGTCGCCACGACCTTATCCACCCTGGGCATGTTGGGCTTCGCGCAACTCATGGAACGCTTCCTCCCCCGCGCATCCACCCGCCAAGTGCTGGGCGCGATCGCATTCGTGGGGGCGTTTTCCCTGTTCCTAGGCTGGTTGTTTAGCCTGCCGTGGCTCACCCTGGTGCTCGCGCTCTTTGCGCTGTGCGATTCTTACCTGATCGGCTGCGGCCGCCCGCGGCTGGTGGCGGTGAAGAATCTTATCCACGCGCTGAGCAAATTTGGCCTGGTTTTCATACTGCCGATTGATTGGGCGTGGGGAATTCCCACAGCGGCGTTATTGATTTTTTATTGTTTTGGTACGTTACCGAAACGAAAACTGTATTTAGCTGATGTGTCATTGTATTTTACGCATAGTGTCGGCTGGTTATTGGCACAAATGATACCGGGGCTAGTCACCCCATTGATGATCAAGGAAACGGGCCTCGACCAAGCCGCCTACTTCAATATCGCCTGGGTCATCGTAAACACTTCATTTGTGTTGATTTCTATGCTTGGCGGCCCATTTGTAGCAAAAGTGGCAAACGCCGACGCCAATATGGCAGAAGCAACGCGCACACTAATTCGAATCATCGCCGGTGTGAGCGCCCTGCGCCTCATCGGGGTCTCCGCCCTCGGCCCGCTCGCGCTCTTCGTCTACGGCACCGACTACGCCTACCACGGATACCTACTGCTGATCCTGATGGGAATCGCACACTTTATTGGTGGCCCGTTCTACCTCTACGCCACCCTCGCTAGGATCTTCGGACGCATCGGCTACCCGATGTTGGTCCAGGCCCTAAGCTCCGCGGCGGTCATTGCGCTGATCTGGCTATTACTCCCGTCTTGGGGTATCACCTCGGTTGGCATCGCCTACCTGATCGTGGATTCCACCGCATTCCTCGCGATCGCATTGCCGCTCAAGCGGGCATTGCAGCGAGCGCTACGGGAACCCCAACCCACAGCGGCCCCCGAACCGGATCCGGCAATAACCCCCGACCCCTCCCACTGACAAGGCGCCCGCACGGCCCCCCGACCCCGCCCGCGGGTTTACAGCCTCCGATATTTTACGTCGAGGATTTCCACCACGGGCACGCGGTATTCGTCTTTCGGCGGGCCTTTTTCCCTGGTCACGCCGTTGTTTGCCACCAGCTCCGCGCCTTCGCTCGTGGCGTGGGATTCCACCTGCACCACTAGGCACATGGGCTCGTGCGGGATGTCCTCGGTGGTCTCGCCAAACATTTTGTCATCGCAGAAAAACTTGATGCTGTCTTTGCGCCATTCCACGGAGAACGTGGTGGGTTGCGTGGCGTCGCAATCCACCTTGAATTCTTGCTTGCCGGAGCCGTGGATAAATGCCTTGGTTTGCTGGCGGTCCGATCGGAAGTTTTCGGCGATATCGATCTCGGGCGGCCAGTGGTCCGCGGCGGGCCAGAGCAGCACGTGATAGGAAAGCACGGAGTGTGGGTAGGACTTCAGCCGCACGTCAAAGCGCCCGTAGAGTTTGGGGTCGCCGGAGTAGGAGACGCCCCCGGTGACCCAACCGTTGTACCCAGGGGCGCCGTAGAGGATATTGCCGCGCACCATGGAGGGGTCCCAGCGTACGTGCGGGTCGGATTTGGGTCGTCCGGAGTACGGTTCGAAGTTTTGGAGGGAGGCACTGCATGCAGTTAACGCTAGTGGGGCTAGCAGAAATGCACGTCTGCTCAACATTTGGTCCTCACGAGTAGTTTTTCCATGGCGTGGCGCGCACGGTAAAGCGGCGAGTACACGCCTATGGGAACAGTCACCGCCATCACCGCTCCATGTACCGCTTCTCGACGGTGCCCGCTGCTCCAGGTTTGCAGTAACGCTGGCGGTGTCAGATACTTTAGCAAGGGCAATTGGAGTTTGCGAGCGTCCGGAACCCGGGCGTGGGCGGTAGTGGCGATGCCCGGCACAGCCTCGAACCACACGCGGAACGAGCTGGGGGCACCGAGCTTGGCCAGGGTTTCCGCACATATCGACGTGTTTTCTAGGCGCTGGGGGTCCGAGTGGATCGCGCTGCCGGAGCGCTCGCGATAGTGGTAGCCGATAAAGGGGATAAGTCGGGTCTTGCGGATCTCCGGAAGAGCGTCCAGCAGCAGCATAAGGTCTTCCAGGGAGCTAAGGCGTTGCCGCCGGTCAGCGCGGTCGATGGCGCGCTTAAGCACCTCCGCGCGGAAGAGCTTGTTCCACACATAGCCGCGGACGGTGCCGTCAAAGATCGCTTCCTTAAGGTCTTCCACCACGATCTCATCGGCGACGCCTTCCATGACGCGGATGCGGCCCCGGCTATCGTAGTGGTGGGCGCGGCAAACCACCAGGTCAACACCATCGCTGGCGGCGCTGAGGCGCTCCAGGATGCACGGGTCGAAGGTGTCATCGGAATCCACGAACCAGATCCATTCCCCGGTGGCTTCCCGGATGCCGCGGTCGCGGGCCGCCGCGATGCCGGAATGCTCTTGGTGGATCACGCGCCCGTTACCCCAATTCTCGGCTATTTCGGGGCTGGCGTCGGTGGAGCCATCGTTAATCAGGAGGATTTCCACATCGTCGAGGGTTTCCAGGCATTCCAACGCCCGGGGGAGATGTTCGGCCGCGTTGTAAAACGGCACGACTACGCTAATCATGGTGTAAAGCCTCCAATGCTGCTTTCTCTACTGGTATGTCGCCGCGGGAAAGCACCACCACGGCTCGTTGTTTGGGTTGCACCGCCACCGCGCTCTGGAAATCCGGCTGACCGCCGGAAAGCGACCACTCCGTGCCTTCCCACTCCCGAGCCAGCAGGACGTACCGCAGGAAGCGGCCCACGTCCTGGACGGTGGAGATCCCGCCATTCGCCGGCGCTAGGGCGTCGAACTCATTGGAAATCCGGGTGTTTTGCAATTCCATGGGCACAAGCAGGCGGGTGCGCAACAGGGTGGGATAGTCGGTCTCGGCGGCCACCGCCAGGGCGTGCCCCAGCAAGGCGATACCCAGCTGGGAAGGGTTGACTTCCCCGCGGCTGGCAAGCGGATCCGCCTTTGCCCGCTGCAGCAGTTCCTGATAGTTCGGTTCCGCAATGTCCGTGGTTGGGGCGAGACCGCCGCGGTGCTCCGCGAGTTCCCGCAGGGTCACGTCGGCGGCTGGGGAACCCGCGACGTCGATAAGCGAACCGAGTTTGGTGCTGCCGGTGACCTCGCCACGGCGCACAGCGTTATAGAACAATTCAACGGTAAACATTTCGGTAAGAGTGTCCACACGGTACGGCGTGGTCAATGTGGACTCGATCAAGGCAAAGGAAACCTCGCGGTCCACGGCGAGCACGGCGATCATGCGGTTCTGGTGAATATGCGGGGTGACCTGCGCGGCAAGCTCGGAATCCCCACGCGGCGGAATCAGCGGCGGGGTCGGCGCGGTAAGCACCAGCAATATGGCGATAACGAAGACTACGTACCTCATAGGTAACCGCCCAACCTTAGAGCCGAACATGCGAGCGCAATCAGGAGGATCGGTACGCCGAGCCACCAACTGAACCACCAGCCGCGCTCCCGCGCCAGCACGGACCACAGGCACACCCAAAACGCGGCGACGGCTGCCACGGCGACAATGATCGTTCCGGTCATCCCAACCCCCAAACCCCGGGGGAATCCCCAAGCGGGACGCCGCTGAGATCGGTGCGTTCCAGCACCACGGCATGTTCGGAAACCCAGGTGATCTTGTAATTTCCGTAGGTTTCCAATTCCTCGGCCACGCGGCGGAAATCCTGGTCGTGGCCGTTGACCATGCGTTCGTAGTGCTCGCGGGTGGTGGTCATAAAGACCACGTCCGGTTGTTGCGCGAGCACGCCGATGAAATCGTTGATGGGGCTGGGCGGGGCCATCATTTCCGCAACCCGATCCATGCGCAGCGTGCCCTCATAACTCAATGGGCCGACGGTGGAGCCGTACGGCGCGCGGTCGAGCACGAAGCGGGCGGCCTGCACGACGTCGGCAGGCGTACGTTCGAATGCAATATTGACGCCGCGAGCCGTCACCCCGAGCAGCGCGCACACGCCGAGCACAAATACCGGGCGCACCCGCAGGCGGGCGATCATAATGGCCAAAAACGGTGCCGAATACAAAAACGCCCGCAGGATCACCTCGCCGCCATAGCTCTGGCCAAAGATCAACGTTGCCGGGGCCAGTACCGCAGCGGCCACCACCTTGTGTTTGGTGCGCCACCACACCAGCACGGCGACCAGGCCGAGGGCCAGGGTAAACAGCACGCGGAACTTCTGCATCAGGGTATAGATCGCCTCGCCGCGCACGCGTTCCGTGAGCCCGGAGGACACCGCCTCGCTGGCTTTCCCGAGGCCGTCCAATAACACGGGAAGGTTGCCCGCCCACCAGTCCGTGGCACCAAACACGAACCAGGTGGCAAACACCACCGCAACCCCCAGCCACAGCGTGCGAAACTTTGTCGCCTTGAGCAGCGACAAGAGCGCCAACAGCACGATCAGCGTCACCGGGGTGAGCTGGTGGGACACCACCATGGCGGTGGCCAGCAGCAGGGCCACGAACTCGTGCTCGTTGCGGAGCACCAGGGTGATCACCACCAGATACAGCAATAGTGCAGCCGATTGCGGGGAATAGTAATCCTGCGCGCTCCAGTTAATGGCAACGAACAGGATGCCCGCCAGCAAGGATTGCCGGCGCGTGCTGCCCAGCACCTGGGCCAGTGCGTATACCGCCGGGATATAGATCATGGCGATCACCGCCGGGTAAAACACCAGCAATCGGGTGGTACCGCTGATCTGCTGTATAAAACTCGCGGCGGTAAGGAAGCCGGGCCAGCTAAAGCGGGCGTCGATGCCGCCGAGGATGCCCCAGTCCGCGATGGCTTCCGCGAAGCCGACGTGGACATAGCCGGTATTCATCACCGCGCCCATATCGGCGAGGTTCACGGTGGCCACGATCATGCCGCAGAGCAGCGCCAATGCCGCCGGGTGCCACCACACGCACAAGGCAATAAGGAAGGCAGCGAACCATTGCCACGGCAGGACTTGGATCAGCCCGGCGGAGCCCGCGGCGTCGAGGTCTATCACGGCGATGGACCATAGCCACAGCGCGGTGGCCGGTAGGATCAGCCAGCCGGGGCGCGCGGACGGGGACCAGGCATTATTTCGAAGGTACGAGCGGATGTTAGGCAGCCAAGTTGATACCGCCGGGAGTTTTGGGTAGCCCAGCAGGGCGGGCAGCGCGAGGATGATCGCGGTAAGCAGCGTGCTGCGCACCGTAAGTTGCACCGCGAGCGTGACCAAAATGCACATGGCCAGGGAAATCGCGGGAGTGAGCGCGAGGAAGAACGCCCGCTCCCGGGTCAAGCGGGCCGCGATGCCCGCGCCGATCACCAAGGGGGCAAGCGCCGCGGGCCACATCGGGTGCACCACAAAGGCGGGCAGCATTAAACACCATGCCCACCCGATTCGCACTGTCCAAGCTATTACTGGGTCTTGTTCCATACACCCACCGCATCACTGAGGCGCGCGGCCGCAAACAGGGGCGGACCGCACACAAGTCCGGCTACTTCGGCGGCCCGCATCCACCACGGGCCGGGCTCCTGGGGGCCCTTTACCGCACCGCGCGGAACCGTGCCACGCAGCGAGGTGGGCACGAACTTACCATCAGCAAGGCAGCGTGACAACGACGCGCTAAAGCCGGCACCAAAGGCAAACATCTGTTCAAATAGCTGGCGCTTGGTGGCGCGGTGATCGTGCCACACCACGGCGTACGGCCAATATTGAATGGTGCCGCCGTGCAGGATCACGCGCCGCAACATATCCAAATCCTCGCCGCCGCGCGTACACCTACCGGCCCCGAGCTCCTCCGAAAAGCCGCCGATTTTCTGGAACACGTCCGCGCGGAACGACATATTCACACCCGCGCCAAAGCTCCCGCCGGGATACGGGTACAGGGGCGGCCGTTCCGCCGTGTCCAGGTTCCAGCGCCGCGGTTTCTCGCCGAAATCGTAGCTCACATAGTCCTCGAACAAGTGTTGGGCATGCGTGGTGGGCCTACTGCACACACGTCCGGTGACCGCCCAAATGGAATCGTCGTTGTCATAGCCGGCGAGCAATTCCTTGAGCCAGCGGGGGTCCAGCTCCGCATCGTCGTCCGTAAAGGCCAGAATACGTCCGTTAGCTGCACGAATGCCCACATTACGGGCGCGCGCAAGGCCGGGTTCGGGGGCGCGAATGCCGATGCCAATGCCGTCTGCGGAGTTATCCACCACCACGATCTCGGCATCGAGCCCCTCGATGGCGCGTTCGATATGCCCGAGCTTCAGCGGCCGCTTTCCGTCCGTACATACGATTATCGACGCCGCGCACGTCGGCTTCTTCGGCGGGATAAAGCCGCGCTTTCCAAGGGCGAACCCCACCGCCGCGGCAAGCACATGCACGCTGGGGCGCTTGGCGTAAGCGCGCTCGGGGCCTAGGTTGCTGAGCCAGGATTTCATGCGCCCCTCGTTAAAGGAACGTCGAATATGGTAGCTAAGCTTCGTACGTGATTTCGGCACGAAATGGTCCACGGCAAAGGCCGTGTGCCGGATAATGCGGCCGTGGATGCGCTGGCACAATTCGGTTTCCTCACCGCCGGCGGTATTGCCGCCCACGCGCCCCAACGCCGGCGAGAATTCCGGGATGGGGCGGCGAAACGCCATGGCCGCACCGATGGGATTGCGGATTTCCTCCCCATCGGCGGGCAGCCCAGCGTGATCGCAACCGTACACCCAAGCGTGCCGCTCATCCCCATGGCCGCTTTCGAAGTTCGGGTGGATGGCGCCGCCGATGCCGGTGATGGTCGGGTCGTCGAAAATGCTCATTGCGGCGCGCCAACCCGGGCGTGCCACGGCGTCGTCATCGATAAACACAACGACGGGGTTGGTGCCGCTGGCCACGCCCTTATTCCGCGCGTTCGCCAACGGCAGGTCGCGGATCACGGTGAGGGTATCCGCAGGCAGCAGCTCCTTTTCGATCGCGGCGACGCAATCCTTAAGGAAATGCTCGCGACCGGTCACCGTGCACACGACAACATCAATATTCTCCACGCCATTCCTTCCAAATCGTGCGCAATACCCGCTTGCCGTCCTGCCACGCATCGAGGTTGCTTTGCCCGTGTATGCGGTTGTACTCGTGGCTGGGCACCTCGGTGATGCGGGCCCCGAGCTTGGCGGCGCGGCAGGCGAATAACGTCTCGATCTCAAAGCCGTCGCCCCATTGCGGCAATTGCTTGGTGGTGGAAGGCAAGCCCCAGGATTCGAACATACTTCGGGAGAACGCGTTAAACCCGTAGCACAGGTCGGTGAATTGCGTGCGGAACAGCACATTAGCCAGCCGCGTAAAGCCGATATTGCCGGCAGAGCGCAACCGGGTCAGGTCGTCCGAACCGCCGCCGAGGAGGTAGCGGGAACCCTTGACAAAGTCCGCGCCGGTTTCCAGGGCCGCGATAAACCGTGGGATTTCCGAAACCTCGGCGGAACCGTCCGTGTCCACCATCACCAGGTGCTCGCCTTGCGACGCCACGCAACCGCACACCAGTGCGTTTCCCTTGCCGCGGCGGGTCTGGCCGATCACGGTGACCGGGTAATCCTTGAGGGTGCGTTTTGTGTGTTCTAGATCGCCGCCTTCTACCACCACGAGTTCGTATTCGGCGGGCATGCTGGGAAGAAGCCGAACGAGGTTTTCGGTCTCATTCATCGAGGGCAGGATTAAGCTCACGCTCATGGTGCAGTCCCCTTCCACAGCGTCTGTCTATGCAAATAATCCGCAAATAGTGGCGTTTTGTAATATTTCACTTGGGCGCAATGCAGCCTCGTTGCTCGCCCGGAAATTTGCGGCGTACATTTAGCTAAGCATTTGTTTGAGAAAGCTTTTGGCAGACGGCTTGATGCGTCGTTTTCGAATAAAATGGCGCTGACCACATGTGCGCCAATGGAACGTTGTGTAATTCCGTTGCATCGGCCGTTGGAGCAGCGGTGCGCGACCTTGTTTTTGCTGGTAGCGCGGGCGGGCTCGCCGCTTTGTCCGCCTTTGAAGCATCCCTCTCGGTTTCTTTCGTGCGCTATGGAACGCTGTACATAAACCGGGTATGCAGGCAATACGGACGGCGCAAACATATTTGAACTAACGCCCGTGGCGTGTTCCTTAAATAGAGTGCTAAACATCTGATAGTCCTTCCGCTAACCGGAAATAATAGACATCAGAAAGATAAGTGCAACCCTTCGCATCCATTAGCAAAGGTTATACAAAATATACCGAGATGTATTTTAGGCGATACTTCAGCACATATACGTGCGGTTTTACAACAAGCATCGTGCACGTAGCGCGAGTTATTTAAATTCCTCGCTACACCCTAATGGGGGTGCCGTAATCAGCGCAATGCAGTACTGCGCAACACCCACGGCAAGGAAGCCAAAGAACAGCGAATGCGGCAGCAGCGCCACCAAAATCCCCCACGTCACCGCGACGATGCCAAGCGCACCGCAGGTCCGCCCCAAATACGATATAAACAGCACTAATGCGGCGCTTAACGACGCCCCGATTGGCTCCGCATTCAGCGCCGCTACCGGTACCAGCCACACGGACAATGCACTGACCAAGAGTAACCCCGAAAGTAGGCCCGCCCGGACCACGAAATGATCAATGGATAACCATTCCACTACCGCTACGATGTGGATTGTCACCGTAATGAGCCACCACCACGTGACCGCTCCCCCGGGTTGACGCAGGTGGCGAAAGAACGTTCGAATTGGGTGCGGCGGGTCCGTGAGCCACACCAGGGTTGAAGCGCGCACGGCGCGCCCACCTGGAAAGATGAGCGCGCAACACGCCACCGTTACTGCGGATACCACCACAACATCGGAGAACTTGTCCAATACGCGGTGGAGCACAGAATCCGGACCCATATCAGCCCTTCACGGCACCAGCGGCGACGCCTTCGATGATGTACTTCTGGGCGGAGACATAGAACACCACGATCGGGATGATCGCCAGCACCAGCATTGCCATCATGGCGCCAAGGTCGCGGTTACCGTTGGAACCGACAAAGGATTGCACCACCACGGGGATGGTCTTGTATTCGGTGGAAAGGCCGATCACCAGGTAGGGCAACAGGTAGTCGTTCCACACCCACATCGCATTCAGGATCGCCACCGTGATCGCGGTGGGTTTCAACATGGGCAGCACCACGCGGAAATAGGTTTGCATGGGGCCGCAACCATCGATCATCGCGGCTTCTTCGATCTCGAGCGGGATCGACTTTACAAACCCGGAGAACATAAACACCGAGAGTGCCGAACCGAACCCAAGGTAGAGCACCGTGATGCCGATGGGGTTGTTCAGGTGCAGCATGTCCGCAATTTTCACGGTCGGGAACATCACCATTTGGAACGGGATGACCATGGAAAACACGAACATAAAGTAGATCGCCGAGGTCCACCAGGTTTTCACACGGGTGATGTAGTAGGCGGTCATTGCGGAGAAGAACACGATGGTGATCACCGACAAAATGGTGATAACAAAGGACCAGATGATCGCCCAGAAGAACCCTTCGCGGAGCAGGCCGACCGCGTAGTTTTCAAACCCGACCCACATATCGCCCACGGGGAGGGAGAATGCGTGATCCGAGATCGCGAACTTGCTCTTAAACGAGTTCATCAGGATAAACAGGATCGGCCCGACGAACACGATGGTCAGGAAGGCCAGAATGATATACACCAAGACCTGTACCGGGCCGAGCTTTTGCTTGGTCATTATGCTTCCACCTCTCGGCTCCGAGTGACCTTCAATTGGAATAGGGCGAACACAACAACCACCACAACGAAGATCACGGCCTTGGCCTGACCAACGCCTTCAACGCCGATGCGGTTAAACATGGTGTTCACGATATTGAGCGCGACCATTTCGGTTTGGGATTGCGGCGCACCATTGGTCAATGCAAGGTTCTGGTCGAACATTTTGAAGGTGTTTGCAAAGGTCAGGAACATGCAGATCGTGATCGAGGGCATCACCATGGGGATGGTCACGTGCCGCAGCACGCCCCATTTGGAAGCCCCGTCGAGCTGCGCGGCTTCGATAAGCTCCGGCGGCACATTTTGCAGGCCGGCGATATAGATGATCATCATGTAGCCGACCAATTGCCAGTTGATCAAAATGATCAAGCCGATGTAACCGTACTTCCAGTCCGCAATGATCGTTGTGCTGTAGTTGGCCAACACGGCGTTGATCATGGATTGCCAGGTATAGCCGAGCACGATGCCACCGATCAGGTTCGGCATAAAGAACACGGTGCGGAAGAAGTTCGTGCCCGCAAGCTTCCGGGTGAGCGCCCAAGCGATGGAAAAGGCGAAAATATTCACCGTTACCAGGGACACCACAACAACCAATGCGGTGAACCAGAAGGAACGCACAAAGCCCTCGCGCTCGCTAAAGGCCGCTACATAGTTGTCAATGCCGTTGAATTCGGCGTCGGCGATCGTAGTGAACTCGGTGAACGAGAGCAGGAAGCCAATAACGAACGGCACAAGGAACGCGATCGCGAAGGCGATCAGCGTCGGAAGCACAAATATTGGGAAGTACTTTTTTAATGACGCTTGCATGAGATTGCCATTCTGTACAAGATGTGGGGCCCGGTGGACCCCACATCAAAACTCATCGAACTACTTCTTGGCGGCGGCTTTTTCAGCTGCCCAGTTATCGACGAACGTCTTTACAACCTCATCCCAGCTCACATTGCCGGAAGCATACTGGCCCAATGCCTGGCCGAAGTCTTCCTTGAATTGCTGCGACGGGAAGTACTGGAAGTCCCACGGAATGGTGGTCAGTTCCTTATCGTTGATGGCCTCGGCGACTTCCTTTGCCAACGGATCGTTCGGGGTGTCTTCCTCACCGAAGTTATTAAACGGCGCGATAAACCCGAGGTCTTCAACCACATAGGTCTTGCCAGCATCGGAGGTGAACAACCAGTTCATAAAGTCGATGGTCGCCTTCTGGTCCTCTTCAGATGCCTTGTTGTTCACGGCCAGGTAGTTTTCCGTGCCAACGACAATGCCCTGCTTTTCCTCATCCTTCATGCCGGTATAGATCGGCATGAACTTGATGTCTTCTTCCTTGACAACGTTGCCGGAAACCTCGTTGATCTGGCCCCAAGCCCAGTTGCCGTTCTGCACCATGGCCGCCTTGCCCTGCGCGAACTCCGCCATCGAGTCGGTCACGGACTTGGACGGCGCCAGGGTCTTTTCCACGGTGGAGTTGTTCAGGTACAGGTCAAAGATGTTCTTGTATTCCTTGTTGTACTTGAACTTAAGTTCATCGCTGTCCTGAACGCCGAGGTCCTTCAGCTCGTAGTGCACCGGGATATTGGCCAGGTGCGTGTACCAACGCCAATCCTCGCCGGACGCCAGGGAGGTTGCTGCGAATGCGCCTTGAATCCCGAGCTGCTCCTTCTTGGACTGCATATCCTCGGCCACGGCCTTTAGCGTGGCAAAGTCCTTGATGTCATCGGTGCTGGAAACCTTGGCACCGGGCAGCGCGAAGTACTTATCAAAGATCGCTTCGTTGTAGATAATGCCGTAGCCTTCCACGGCGAAAGGAATGCCGTAGATTTTGCCGTCTTCGCCCTTGAGTGGTGGTACGTCTTCCTTGAGCGCCTTGGCGGTATCGGTATCAGACAAGTCGGTGACGTACTTTTCCCAGTTGTTCAAACCAACAGGACCATTCAGCTGGAACAGCGTCGGGGCATCAGACTTTCCAACTTCGGCTTTCAGCGTTTGCTCATAGGTTCCTGAAGCTGCCGTAACCACCTTGACGGGAACACCGGTTTCCTTGGTGTACGCTTCTGCAATCTTCTTGTAGGCATTTTCTTGTTCAGGCTTGAAGTTGAGGAAATATACGCTGGGCTTTCCGTCATCTCCAGATCCTGAACACGCTGCAAGCCCGCTGATTGCCACCGCGCCGGCAAACAGGGCCGCGAGAACACGCTTGTACACCATGAAAGTGTCCTTCCAATAAAGGGGTCCTCCTGAACAGGAGGTGAGTATGCTCTCAGCCTACAAGAGGTTGTGACCAGTAAGGAAATATCACCCCTTTATCGTGTCAGATCACACCCACACGATATATCCTTCGTTGAAAGAAATAACCAACCCTCCCGGTTACATAATGCAGATACACGGCCGAGTGGTAATATCCAGCGTTGAGCGTGGCAACCGCCCCGCCCTCTCACCACGGATCGTTCGGCACGTACCGCCGATGGAGGAAATCATGGCAACCGTGACGTTTGAAAACGCCACTTGCATCTACCCTGGCAACAGCACCCCCAGCGTAGACCGCGTCAACCTGGACATTGCAGACGGCGAGTTCCTTGTGCTCGTCGGCCCTTCCGGCTGCGGCAAGTCCACCACCCTGCGCATGCTCGCAGGCCTAGAGGATGTCACTTCTGGGCGTATTCTTATCGGGGACCGCGACGTTTCTCACGTTGAACCCAAGAACCGCGACATCGCAATGGTGTTCCAAAATTACGCCCTGTATCCGCACATGACGGTGCGCGATAACATGGGCTTCGCCCTAAAAATCGCCGGCGTAAGCAAGCAGGAAATCAACGAGCGCGTTGAAAAGATCGCCAAGACGCTCGACCTCACCCCCTACCTGGACCGCAAACCGAAGGCCCTGTCCGGCGGCCAGCGGCAGCGCGTCGCCATGGGCCGCGCAATTGTTCGCCGCCCGCAGGTGTTCCTGATGGACGAGCCCCTCTCGAACTTGGATGCGAAGCTCCGCGTGCAAACCCGCACCCAAATCGCCGCCCTGCAGCGTTCACTCGGGGTGACCACGCTGTACGTTACCCACGACCAGACTGAGGCGCTGACCATGGGCGATCGCATCGCCGTATTAAAGGATGGCGTGCTGCAGCAAGTGGGCACCCCGCGCGAGATGTACGATCAGCCAGCCAACGAGTTCGTCGCCGGTTTCATTGGCTCCCCCGCCATGAACATTGGCACCTTTAAGGTGGGCGCGGACGGCATTGCCACCCTAGGCAGCGCCCGCATTCCACTTTCCCTGGCCACCCGCAACGCGCTTGTCGACGCCGATCAAGGCAATATCACCATCGGCTTCCGGCCCGAAGCACTCGAGATTGTCGCCGAGCAGGAAAATTCCATCCCCATCAAGATCGACATGGTGGAGGAACTCGGTTCAGACTCCTACCTTTACGGTCGCCTCGTCGGTGGCGGCGATCTCGGCTCCGGTACGGACGCCAACCCGGACGGCGAGTCCACCGATCAGATCATCGTGCGTGCCGCGCCGCACACCGCCCCACCTGCGGGTTCCGTGATCCACGTCCGCATTAAGGAGGGCGGCCAGCACAATTTCTCACCTTCCACGGGTGAACGGTTGCCGGGCTAGCAATACCTTTGGGTAGTCGGTAATCAACCCATCCACGCCGAGGTCGATGAGCGCTTGCATATCGGCCTCGGCGTTTACCGTCCACGGCACTACGGACAGCGCGTGTTCGTGCGCACGTTCGATGAGCGCGGCGTCGACAAGCTGGAAGTCGGGGGACAGTACGCTGATGTCGTGCGCGAGCGCCGCCTGCACAATATCCCCGCCCGGGCCCCAGGGCGTTCCCTCAAACCACGTGGTTTCATCCCACAGCGCAACCAGCGGAATTCGCTTATCGACGCCGCGTACCAGCGCAAACGTGCGCCAGTCAAAGGATTGCACCATCACCCGCTCCGCCACATTGGCCGCATACACTTCCCGCAGTATCGCGTCCACAAATGCCTTCGGCTCGGCGCTGAGCCACGGTTTATCCGCCTCGATCTTGGTTTCAATATTGAAATGCACGTCGTATCCCTGTGCGATCTCAAAGACCTCCGCCAGGTGCAGGATGCGATTGCCCGCGGCGACCTCGGCGTGCGGAAAGTCCGGCAGCAGCTTCGCGCATTCCACCTCGCGCAGCTCCGCCCAGGTGAGTTCGTGCACCACTTCACCGACGCGGGAGGAACACTTTTCGGCCAGCAAGATCGGGTCGTGCCACACCGCGGGCACGCCATCCTTGGTCAACACCACGTCAAGCTCAAGGGTGCTTACCCCTATTTCCAGCGCGTTTGCAAAGGCTAGCGCCGATTCCTCCGTCCAGTGGCCGCGCCCACCGCGGTGCGCTTGCACGTCAAAACCCGTCGGAAGTGGGTACTTTTCCGCCCTGTTTATGGATCCCATGCCCCAGTTATACCCCCAAATTTGGTCAACCTGCGGAAAAACCGACTTGGGAATATGAAAGTGGGTTAATCCAACGATTCGCTCAATCGAGCGGCAGAAAAGCAGCAAAACTGCGGGCGCGCCAAATTGATCATTTTAGATCAGAAAATCGTTTTACCCGGCCCGCGCAAGCGCTACCAAGTTAGCCAAGGGATAGTTAGCTTCGCGCTCGCGTAAAATCACCCCCGCGACCCATCGGCGTCAATTCATCCAGACACTTCGCACACCATTGAATGTATTGCAAGCACCGATACTCGGTTACTTAGGCATCGATATTGCACCAGCGATGCGGGAGTTTCACAAAAGTGGCCACACAACCACTTTTTCAATAGATCGCAGCAGCGGCCGCCAGAAATCGCAAAATCACACCGGCTACTATCACTTCCGCTACCATTCCATTCAATACCTATAGCGTCTAAACTAGTTTCTGATTTCGGCTCTTGCATTCGGCGCCGCAAACATTTCCAAAACATTCAGATGCTGCGCTTTCGCCGGTTACACCCCTAGAATAAGCGGCGCGTACGCTCGGGTTGGCGCTGCTCCCGGCGGAAATTATCACCCAACCCGTTTTTAAAGACGTCACAGCCAGATGACGTAGAACACGTGACGCTAGGCCGCCAAATTCCCGCAATATATCCGTGCGGACGATGGAATATTTCACACACCGAATCACTGCCTGCCGCATCACTGAAGCCGCAACTTTACGTAAACCTGTATTCGCGCGCGGGTCATCTTTTCCAATATCTTATTCCGCCACCCAAAGCTCGCTCACGAAACAATATAACGGCATTAAATTAGGCAACCGGTTCCAATGCCGCGCCGCCCCTCCCCCGCGGCTACTCGCCACCGCGTTCTATGCGTTACACTTCATGCAGAAACGTCAACAACGAAAACAAAGGTTCAATAAGAGCCCCATGCAAGATTTATCTTGTGGCCTCTTTTTCTCATGCTGAGTTCATCTTGATTTCACAAAACACTTTTACATTGAAGCCCATGAGCAGCTTAGTTAGTCGCAGGTTTTTCCTAACCTCGACGGCTCTCGCTGCCGCCGCCGGTGCAATAGCGCATCCGGCGGCTGCGGCGAAGGAGCATTCGGTTTTCCAGCACGGGGTCGCCTCAGGTGACCCGCTGGCTGACCGCGTGCTGCTATGGACTCGCGTGTCGTCCCACCCGGAAGATGTGCCTGGCTCGCTGCTCGGAACCCCAACAACCGTTCAGTGGGAGGTTTCGGATAGTGAAGAATTCTCCCATATTGTGGCCACCGGTCAAGGGGTTGCTCTTCCTGATCAAGACATGACAGTAAAGGTGGATGCCACTGGACTACTACCGTATACCTCGTATTTCTACCGTTTTTCCGTGGTAGACGGGCCCTATAGCGGGCACCGCTCCCCTGTAGGGAAGACCAGGACAGCGCCAGGTAGCAACCAGGCTGTTTCTCATCTTCGGTTTGCATTTTTTTCGTGCGCCAATTGGGAAGCCGGATACTATGCGGCATATCGCGATATGGCCGAGCGGGTCGATATCGACTATGCACTTTGCCTTGGGGATTACATTTATGAATACCCAACTGGCGAATACGCTGGGAAACATCAGGTAATTCGTCCACACCAACCTCCCCACGAGTTGATTTCCCTTGCGGATTATCGGACTCGATACGGGCTTCAACGTACGGACCCTGATCTTCAGGCTGCCCATGCGGCGTGTCCTTGGATTGTTACTTGGGATGACCATGAAATCGCAGATAACGCTTGGGATGGTGGCGCAGTGAACCACGATCCCGATGAAGGCGATTTCTATACGCGGCGGGATGCTGCGCTGCAGGCGTACCTTGAATGGTTGCCTGTGCGCACCACGGAGCAATCCCAAAGCGGAAAGCTTTACCGAAATCTCTCTTTCGGGCCTCTCGCTGAGCTTTCGATGTTGGATCTGCGCACATACCGATCCAAACCGGTGGAATGGAACCACCTTGAAGACGTCGATGATGAATCGCGCACCCTTCTCGGTTCGGAACAATTCCAGTGGCTCAGCCACAAATTAACTTCGTCCAACGTCCGGTGGAACCTCGTTGGTACCTCCACCCTGATCACGCCTCTACATATCCCGCCCCTGGAAGGTGATGCGGGTGCCATGTTTGCAGAGCTATTGGATCTCCCCGATGCGGGGATCCCGGTCAACCCGGATCAATGGGATGGTTACGCCTCCGAACGTCGGCGACTATTCAGACTTCTTGCAGAAAAAGACTTCCGGAATGTGGTGTGGTTGGCAGGTGATTTGCACTCTTCTTGGGCTTCTGACGTGCCAATTGAGCCAGCTGATTACCCGCGTTCCGGAATTGTAGGCGTGGAGTTTGCAGGGCCTTCGGTAACCGCAAAAAATGGAGACGATATTTTGCGGTTGCCGGAGAAAAACTCCGTGTCTACAGGGGTTGAGCAAGCCATTACGGACCTCAACCCCCACATAAAATCGGTAAATTTAGATAACCATGGGTATTGCGTCGTTGAGATAACGCACGACTACGTACACACCGACTGGATCTACGTTGAGGAAAAGGAACGCCCCGATTCCCCCGTGTTTTGGTCACACGCCGCCCGCGCATATTACAGCGAAGGCGTGCAACTTCATGATCACCCCCTCCCAGCTGCCTAAACTCATATCGTGTTTGTCCGCCTTTCCTTTTAAGCTGTAGAGCAACTGACTCACTACATCTTTTAAGGACCGTGACCCTCATGCCGCTGACCACCACCACGGTGTTCGGGATCGCAGGAATCGTACTATCGCTGCCAGCGTGGTTCTTTTTCTTGCGAGGCGCGATTCGGTTGTATCGTTTCATTGCCGCGGGACAGCCCTCCCCCGGCCGTGTGGCGCATCCGCTAATCCGTCTGCGAACGCTGTGCAAAGAAGTCATCTTTCACACGGAACTCATCCGAAAACCCGTTGTTGCTATCGCGCACTGGTTTGTCATGGTGGGTTTCCTGCTGGGCTCCTTCGTGTGGTTCGAGGCGTATATCCAAACCTTTAACCCCGCCGGCGGCTGGCCGTTTTTCCACGAACTCACCATCTACCATTTTGTTGATGAGGTCCTCGGCCTCGCCACCGTGGTGGGCATCCTCGTGCTGATTGGCATTCGCATCGCCATCGGCAGCAATAACCGTATCGACCGCTTCTACGGCTCCAACGCCCGCGCCGCGCATTTCGTGGAAGGCGTGGTGCTTCTCGAAGGCGTCGGCATGGTCCTTGTCAAAGCCGGCAAGATCGCCACCTATGGCCACGGCAGCTTGATCGCCGATTTCCTTACCATCCACCTCGCCCGCCTGCTCCCCGCCAGCCCCGAGCTGGTCAGCGGGTTTGCGCTTATCAAATTGCTCACGGGCATGGTGTGGCTCTTTGTGGTCGGCCAGCAATTGCATTGGGGCGTGGCGTGGCACCGCTTCCTGGCGTTCTTCAATATTTTCTTCCAACGCAACCCCGATGGCGCACCCGCCCTAGGCAAAATCCCCACCATTGACCTCGAGGAGACGCAGGGCGTGGGCACCATCGCCGACGCCTCCTGGAAGATGCTTCTCGACGCCGCGACCTGCACCGAATGCGGCCGCTGCCAGGAGCTCTGCCCCGCATGGAACACCAATAAGCCCCTAAGCCCCAAGAAGCTCATCACCGATATCCGCGATTCCGCCCTCGAAGGCACGGATGTCCTCCAGCTGGTGGGCAACACCATCCTGGAGGACGAGCTTTGGAGCTGCACCAACTGCGGTGCCTGCGTGGAGCAATGCCCCGTGGATATCGAGCACATCGACCACGTGGCCAACCTGCGCCGCTTCCAAGTCCTCGCCGAATCCGAGTTCCCCAGCGAACTCACCGGCCTGTTCAAAAACCTGGAAACCAAGGGCAACCCGTGGGGCCGCAACAATTCCGAACGCGCAACCTGGATCGAGGAAGCCCGCCGCGACGGCCTCAATGTCCCCGAGTTCAATGGCTCCTTTGAAGACACCGAATACCTCTTCTGGGTGGGCTGCGCCGGTGCCTTTGACGACGACGCCAAGAAGACCACCCGCGCCGTCGTCGAATTGCTGGAGACCGCAGGCGTGAAATACGCCGTCCTGTCCACCGCCGAAACCTGCACGGGCGACCCCGCCCGCCGCGCGGGCAATGAGTTTTTGTTCCAAACCTTGGCCACCGCGAACGTCGAAACGCTCAATGATGTCTTCGAGGGCGTACCCGCAGGTCAACGCAAAATCATCACCGGCTGCGCCCACTGCTTTAACACCCTGCGCAACGAATACCCGGACTTCGGCGGGCACTACGATGTCCTCCACCAAACGCAGCTGCTCAACCGCCTGGTGCGCGAAGGTCGGCTCACACCGGTGCCCCGCCCGGCGTCGGCACGCAAACCTATTACCTTCCACGACCCCTGCTTCCTCGGCCGGCACAACAAAGTCTTCGACCCACCCCGCGCGCTTATCGACGCCACGGGGGCCGAACTCCGCGACATGAAACGCGCCAAGAACGAAGGCTTCTGCTGCGGAGCCGGTGGCGCCCGCATGTTCATGGAAGAAAACCTAGGCACCCGCATATCCGACGCCCGCGCCGCCGAAGCCCTAGACACCGGTGCCGAAACCATCGCCACCGCCTGCCCCTTCTGCACATCCATGCTGGTCGGCGGCGTGAAAGCGCAATCCGGTGCCGCGAAGGTGCAAGACGTTGCCCAGCTCCTGCGGGATTCCATACTTATCGACGGCAAACTGCCCGAGCCCCGCACCCCCGAATTCCTAGAAACCCCGAAGCGCAAACCTCGGCCACTCCCCATGCCCGGAATCGGCACTGGTGCGGGTGCCGGGGCAGGCAGTCGCGATACTGCGGGTGAGGCGCCGCGGGTTCCTTCGGTTGGTGTTCCTGCCGCGCCTGGGATTCCTGCTGCTCCCGGCATGGCGGCACCAAACGTTCCGAGTGTTCCGACCCCACCTGGGGTGAGTGTTCCTGCTGCACCGCCGGGGGTTCCGTCCGCTGTTCCGGCTGCTCCTAAAATTCCCGGGCCACCTGGGGTTTCAGTTCCGGCAGCGCCTTCGGTCCCGGCCCCGCCGGGCGTGAGTGTTCCTGCTGCACCGAGCGCTCCGCTAGGGGCTTCAGTCCCAGCTGCGCCATCGGTTCCGGCCCCACCGGGTGTTCCAACTCCACCGGGGGCCTCGGTCCCCGCTGCGCCTTCGGTTCCAGCCGCGCCAAGCGCTCCGCCGAGTGCTTCGGTTCCCACACCGCTGGGTGTTCCGACTCCGCCGGGGGTTTCAGTTCCAGCGGCACCTTCGGTTCCGGCCCCACCTGGGGTGAGTGTTCCTGCCGCGCCAAGTACTCCGCCAAGTGCTTCGGTTCCGGCACCACCGGCTGTTCCGGCGGCTCCTAAAATTCCCGGCCCACCTGGGGTTTCAGTTCCGGCAGCGCCATCGGTTCCGACCCCGCCGGGCGTGAGTGTTCCTGCCGCGCCAAGTACTCCGCCAAGTGCTTCGGTTCCGGCACCACCGGCTGTTCCGGCGGCTCCTAAAATTCCCGGCCCACCTGGGGTTTCAGTTCCGGCAGCGCCATCGGTTCCGACCCCGCCGGGCGTGAGTGTTCCTGCTGCGCCAAGCGCTCCGCCGAGCGCTTCGGTTCCCACACCACCGGCTGTTCCGACTCCGCCTTCGGTTCCGGCAGCGCCTTCGGTCCCGACTGTGCCGGGGGTAAGTGTTCCTGCTGCGCCAAGCGTTCCGCCGCGTGCTTCGATTCCGGCCCCACCGAGTGTTCCTAGTCCGCCGGGGGCTTCGGTTGCTGCTGCACCGTCAGTTCCGGCACCGCCGAAAGCAACAGTGCCGGTGGCTCCGTCCGCTGTTCCGGCGGCTCCTAAAATTCCAGGCCCACCTGGGGTTTCAGTTCCTGCTGCGCCTTCAATCCCGGCCCCGCCGGGAGTAACTGTTCCTGCTGCGCCAAGCGCTCCGCCGAAAGTTCCCGCGCCACCGGATTCTCCAGAAAGCTACGATCCGACACAAAGTAAAAAGGAGGATTAACCTGCCCCAATAAGTTGCGCAAAGCCGTCAACCTGAATCACAGCGTTGCAGTAGCTTCACCGATTTCTGCTGGTGGGGGTGGTTTCATTTACCCCTGCTGGTGTATTCTGGTTTGTGGGCAAGCTCATAGTGTTTTCTGTTGCGGGCTTGAGTGTGTTGTTTGATGGTTTTTGGTGCCTAGTGTGCTGTTTGTGGGTGTGGGGGCGTGTGGCGGGTGCTGGTGGGTGTGGTGGGTGTGTTACACCATGGTCTGGGTGTGGGCAAGTGTTGTGTTGCCCACCACGGGTTCGGGTGTTGTTTTGCCTGGTCAAAAGGGGTTCGGCGGGGGTGGTGTTCCGGTTGTGTTCAAGGTGTTGTGCCTGGTTGCGGCCCTGGTAGCGGGTGTGCGTGCCGGGTAGAATTAGGGCTATACAGTAATACATGTTCGGGAAGGGTTTCGGGAGGTGACGCGGCAATGACGACGCAACAGTCGGCACAGCAGGTGGAGTCGGTGGTGGGGTTTGTGGTGGATGATCCGCAGAATTTCATTGGTGCTGCCGAGTTGGAGGCTAATCGGGTGTTTTTACATAATTGGTTGTTGGCGACCTTTGGGTTGGATGTGCACCGGTTGAATATCCGCGCGTTGGTGAAGGAATTCGCGGTGCATAGTGGCACGTATTCTGAGGCGCGGATGTATAACATTGTGGGTGGGTGTTTCCTGCTGCATGAGCGCCTGCCGGGGTTGAAGGCGCACGCGCTGGAGCATAATTATTTGAATTATGAGCGGTTGCGGACGATTTGGTTCGCCTTGGTGACGGTGTCCTTGGATGCCCCGGGCTATGTGTGGCGTGATCTTGATACCGTGTTGGTGGGGTTGTTTACCCCAACCAGGGCGAATCAACCGCTGCCGAGTACGCGGCGGATCCGGCAGGTGCTGCGCGATACCCTGATCCGGTTACATATTGTGGAGGAAACCCCGCCGGAGGAGGCGTTAACCGAGGAGGCGATGGCGGCCCGGATGACGGCGATGTGTGGGGTGGAATTGTGGGAAAGCCCGCATGCTGGGGTCAGTGTGCTCAATGTGACCTTACCTAGTGATGAAGCCCATGAGATTAAACAACGCCTGGCTGCGGGGGCGAAAAAATTAAACCTGCGGGAAGATGAAATCATCACGAATCGTATTTGCGGTAGTGGGGAGCAGCGGGATGCTGGGTGTACTGTCCACCTGTTTGGCCTTGGTACCCTCACCGAGGCCACGAAGGTGGTCCCAGAGCGGCTGCATGGGGTAGGGCTGCTCACCGGGGAGCAACGCAAGCGGATTAGTGGACGGGATCTTGCCTACACCAATATTGGCGATGTGGCTAAGGTGTTGCGGGCTGCGCATGATCCCACCGAGGAGCAACGCTTGTTGATCATGGGCCGGGATGGCACCTGCCGGTTCCCGGACTGCACCATGGACGCTACCTTTTGTGAGATTGATCATGTGATCAACCATGAGGTCGGTGGGTGGACCACCGCGTCGAATCTGCAGTGTTTGTGTCGGCATCACCATAATTTCAAAACCGACCGGCACGCCACCGCTTCCACCGATGCTTATGGCAATGTCACGTGGCGGTTTGCCACGGGTGCGACGATTACCACGATTCCGCAGGGGGTGCTTGCCGGGCATGTGGTGGGCTGCCCCGCAGGGATTACCACCCGCCATGGCCAGCCGACGAAAACCGAGGAGGAGTATCAGCAGCCGCCGATGCGGGAGGATTTCGGCCGGTGGGGCACCACCTTGATCAACTACCGCAACCGGCAACGCGCCCGCTACCTCGCCCGCCACCGGCTGGTTGCCAATATCCCCACCGAACTGCCGCCCCTGCCCGAAGCACCACACCCCGAACCCCCACCGGACGATCAATGGCCCCAAGAACCACCCACAGACTATGTGCCGCCTGTGCCGCGGTGGGCGAAACCACCCTGCCAACTGGCGAAACTGCAGAAACGCGCCCGCCAAGCCAAACGCAACCGGCGAACCACCACGAAACGCACGCGTTCAAGGTGGTAGCTCGGCGAGCGGAAACGGCCTAACCCAGGCCGAAGAACGCCAGGCCTATCGCAACGGACGCGATCACCGCGCAAGCGAGGACAAGCGGGAGGAACCGGAGCGCGAAGCGGGGTCCGAAGGTGCCTGCGTGCAGCATGATCAGCTTTACGTCGATCATCGGGCCTACCACCATAAACGCCAATTGGGCCACGGCAGGGGCGGTGGTGAAACTGGCGGCCACAAACGCGTCCGCCTCCGAGCACAGGCTCAAAATAATGGCGGCCGCAACCAGAAAAAGCACCGCAACCACCACATTCGAACCGAAGCTATTGGGCACCCACAGCTTGAATGCGGCGGCGGCCATTGCGCCGGGAACCAGAAAGCCTGCGGCTTGCAGGAAGTCGCGCGCGGCGACGTCGATAAACCCGTGGTGATGCGAATGCGTGTCCGGCATTTCGATCGCATGTCCGATACGTTTCCAGATCCACCCAATAAACATCGCGGCAGCCAGGCTCGCCACAAAGCGGGCCCACACCATGCGCGGATTATCCGGAAACGCAACCGCCGTAGCCACAATAACCACCGGGTTTACGGCGGGCGAGGCCACCAAGAACACCAACGCCTGCGCTTGGGATACGCCGCGGCGCATCAGGGAGTGGGCGACGGGCACGGAGGCGCATTCGCAAGCCGGAAGCACCATGCCGGAAAGGGCCGCTACCGGCATGTTTGCGGGGAGTTTGCGGAACACGGACGCCGGCACCCAGGCGGAAATCGCCCCCGAGAGCATGGTGCCAAGCACAAGGAACGGAATGGCCTGCACCATGATTGCCAGGAATACGGTGGCCCAGGTATCCAGGGTTCCGGGCAATGTCACCGGCCTGCCTTCGGCCACGATCACCACAAAAGCGCCGGTCAGCGCGACGGCGGTGAACAATGGTAGGGCCCATGCGGCAGTCGGGACGTCGATACGCGAGGTCATAGGTAGGGCCTTTCGGGGGCGGCTATGGGTGCGGCGTTTTCCACGTTCACCGCACCTTGCTTTACCACGCCCGTGACCACCACCCAATCCGCGGAAGGCTTCGCGCCGCGCATCCGCACGCCGTGCAAAGTCGCGTCGGCGGCGCAGCACAACACTCGGTAGCGAGTGAGCAGCCAGCCTCCGTCAACTTCGGTCACCTGTCCTATCATACGAACACGTTTGCCATCGATGTCTTGGTAGTGGGGGAAATCCACAACGGTCATATCATTGATGCCATCGTGGAGTTTCGGCAGCTCAGCGGCGCTGGAACCCACGACCGTGACGCGGCGGGCGGCAGGCAACAACGGCCCCGGCGCCGCAACCGCCAGCAATACCACCGGCACCAATAACAGCACGGCGGCCCTCGAACCGTGGCCCATGCCAATATCCTGCACCGCCCGCCACAGCACGGCTCCGCCAAGGGTCACCAAGGCGAGGCCCGCCAGCAGGACAACCAGCACGAATCCCGGCTGCACATAGCGGTATACCAGCCCGGACCAGCACAACAACACCAGGACGAGGCCCACCGCGAAGATCAATGTGCCGCGGCCCACGTCGCTGGGGGTGGCGTTATGCATCGTGGTTCCTTTGCTCCATAAGTAACAGGTCTAACATTTCACCGGCCGCTTCACTATTCTTGGGGTTATGACCAACGAACACGTCCGAATCAGCGATGCGGAACGCAATAATGCCATGACCCAGCTCGGCGCGCATTTCGCAGCCGGGCGTATCACCCTGCCCGAATACGAGGAGCGCTGCGACCAGATCGTGCACGCGCTGACAATCGGGGAATTGCGGGTGGTTTTTCAGGACCTGCCTGCCGTGCCCGACCGCAGCGGGTCCTACACCGTCTCGGAGATCGACGAGCTGCGGCGGCGGAACGCAAAACCCAAGGCCGCGATCTTGGGGCTTACCGCCGTTGGGTCGGCGGCCGCGGCAGCCGCGCTGCAGCCAATGTGGGAGCTTTCGGGCGTGCTCCTGTTTTTGATTCCCACGGTGTATTTGCTGCTGTACGTGATGAAGGTGGGGCCGAAGGAATGGTACCTGCCCAATCCGCGACAATTGGAGCGCCAGCGGCTGCGCGAATTGCAAACGCGTGCGAAGATGCGGGAGCTGGAAATGCGGCAGGAAAGCCGAGCTCGGCAGCACGAATTGGCTAACCAGGCGCTCGACCTTGCACAAGGTTTTCTGAAGCGGAAGTAGCGTCGCTTAAAAAATCCTTGCCGAATAATCGCCCTTTGCGGGGTGGAAGTGGCACGATAGTGGAATGACTAATCTGCCGCCTCGCCGTAATCCCCGCGTCTTCGACCAGTCCGAGAAAATGAAGGATGTCCTTTATGAAATCCGAGGGCCGGTCGCAGCGGAGGCTGAACGCCTCGAACTAGATGGGCATCGGATCCTGAAGCTGAATACCGGCAACCCCGCCGTTTTTGGTTTCGACGCCCCGGACGTGATCATGCGCGACATGATCGCCGCCCTGCCGACCAGCCAGGGTTATTCCAGCTCAAAGGGCATTATTCCGGCGCGGCGCGCGATTGTGACGCGCTATGAGGTGATCCCCGGGTTCCCGCCTTTTGATGTGGACGATGTGTTTTTGGGCAACGGTGTGTCCGAACTTATTTCCATGACCACGCAGGCGTTATTGAACGACGGGGACGAGGTGCTGATCCCCGCCCCGGATTACCCGTTGTGGACCGCCGCGACGTCGCTTGCGGGCGGCAAACCCGTGCATTACATGTGCGATGAGGAAAACGATTGGGCTCCGGACCTTGAGGATATCCGGTCGAAGGTCACGGAAAAGACCAAGGCCATCGTGGTGATCAACCCGAACAATCCGACGGGCGCGGTGTACTCTAAGGAAACCCTGAAGGCCATCGTTGATATCGCACGTGAGCACGAATTGCTGATCCTCGCCGATGAGATCTATGACCGCATTCTGTACGACGATGCGCACCATATTTCCATTGCCACGCTCTGCCCGGATTTGCTGTGTATTACGTATAACGGCCTGTCCAAGGCGTATCGCGTCGCCGGCTACCGCGCCGGCTGGATGGTTATTACCGGCCCGAAGCACCACGCGCTTGGCTTTTTGGAGGGGTTGGAATTGCTTGCGGGCACGCGGTTGTGTCCCAATGTGCCTGCGCAGCACGCAATCCAAGTAGCATTAGGTGGGAAACAATCCATTTTCGACTTAACCAAGAATGGCGGCCGCCTATTGGAACAGCGCAACGTCGCTTGGGAGAAGCTCAACGAGATCCCAGGCATTAGCTGCACGAAACCCATGGGCGCGTTGTATGCATTCCCCAAAATGGACCCGAATGTGCACGACATCCACGACGACGCGAAGATGATGCTCGATCTGCTCCGCCAGGAGAAAATCCTGATGGTGCAAGGCACCGGCTTTAACTGGCCGACCCCCGATCATTTCCGCGTGGTCACGCTGCCACATACCCGCGACCTAGCGCGCGCGATCGAGCGTCTAGGTAATTTCCTAGCAAGCTACAAACAGTGAATTATGGGCCGACACTCATCGCAACCACGACCAACGTTCCCGCCTCCCTCATACGAGTACGAGTATGAGGACGAGCCACCAGCGCCACAACGCGGAAGTTTTACCGTGTGGCAATGGCTGCTCACGTTCCTCCTCGTAGGCAGCTTCTTAGCGACGTCCATCGGGCTCGTGTTGCTGTGGCCCTCCAGCGACCCACCACGTGTCGCCCCCGAATTCAATCAAACTTCACCGTTGCCGCAGACCCAGGTGGACGGGCGGATCATTATCCGCGACACCGGGGACTGCAATTCCCCATCGGTGGGCCGGGTCTTTGATACCTCGCCGGTGACCTCGCTTGAGCAGCGCGACGAGGAATGCCAGCACGCCATCGTGGAGATCCTGGAGGGCGATAACAAGGGCAAACGCACCTTGCTGATGGTCAGCGAAAAGCCCGGCGACCCGGATCTTTACGAGGGCGAAACGATCCGCATGAGCGAAACCACCGCCGCGGATGGTAGCCACGCCTATACGTTTACGGATTTCCAACGCAATTGGTCCCTGGCGATTTGGCTGGGGTTGACGGCGCTGTGCATCGTGTTGATCGGTTTAGGTCCGGGGATTCGTTCCTTGCTGGGCCTAGGGCTCACCTTCGCCGCGGTGGCCCTTTTCCTGCTGCCCGCCTTGTTGCACGGTGGTCCGCCATTATTGCTGGCCGTGGTGTGCGGTTCGGCCGTGCTCTTCCCGGTGCTCTATATAGTCCACGGCATCAGCTGGAAAACCTCGTCCGCGCTGGCCGGCACATTGCTGTCGCTGGGGTTGGCTGCTGGGTTGGCGCATTTTGCCATTGCGAGCAATCAACTGCGCGGCCTTGGCGACGAAGACAACCTGCTGATCCAGCTTTATCTGCCCGACGTAACGGTCACGGGCCTGATGCTCTGCGGCTTTATCGTCGGTGCGCTGGGCGTGCTCAACGATGTCACCATCGCCCAGGCCTCCACCATCAACGAGCTCGCGGAGATCGAACCCGACGCCTCCCCGTGGCGCTTGTTCGCCGGTGCGATGAAGGTGGGCCGGGACCATATCGCATCCATGATGTACACGCTGGTGCTCTCCTACACCGGTGCCGCCCTGCCGTTGTTATTGCTGCTAAGCGTGGCAAACCGGCCCATCATGCAAGTATTGGCCAGCGACGTGATGGCCACCGAATTGCTGCGCTCCGCAATCGGTGCGCTAGCGCTGACCATGGCGGTGCCGATTACCACGCTGATCGCGGCGTTTACCGTGAATCCGCAGCCTGAAGAGCTTGATTGACCCTATCCCACAGCTCTTCGGAATGGATCGGCCTCAGGTTCGTGGCCTCGAGGCAGAGGTTTACGTGTTTGCCGTCGATGGGCACATCGGAATGCGTGTGCCCGTGAATGATGCAATCGAAACCATCGCGGGCGATCCAGCGGGTAAGTCGCTCGGAACGATGCGCATCCTCCAGACGCGGCAGATGGGTAAACAGCAAGGACCGGCCTTGGCGCTCTAATACAAATTCCGGGACCACCAAGTCAAATACCTGCTGGTACCGGGGCGTCCATTTAAACATGGACTTCACGCCGAACTTCGGGTGGCATTTATCGTGGTTACCCGGGGTAAGAACCATGGTGAGATCGAGGGCGTACTTGAGCGTGAGCAGCATATCGAGGGCGTACTTGTCCTTGCCAACCGAAATATCACCCAGGCAGATAAAGGTGGCGCCGCGCGGAAGCTCGTAAAGGGCCCCCAAAATGGTGGAGTCGTGTGCATCCGTAGTGCTAAAACCCCGCTTGCCGGAGATCAGCGGGTGGCCTAGGTGCAGGTCAGAGGTGATCCAGAAATCTTTCGTAGCAAAGCCAGACATCTTTGTCCAATTCCTTCGTTTTGCTTGAGTTTTTCCCATTACACTAACTGTAAAACACCTCATTGCTAACAGCGATTTGAAAGGATGATTGCCATGCCTATGGGCCGCCAATACTCCCCCGAATTCCAACAAAAAGCAGTTAAGGAAGTTTTGAAAGCCAAGCGCGGCATGCCCGAAATCGCACGCGAGTTCGGCATCAGTTCGGATACGCTCCGCACCTGGGTGACCGCCGTGCAGGAACGCGAACGGCTCGCCAGTGTGCAGAAGGAACAAGCCGAGCTGATCGGCCTCCGCGAAGAGGTGGAAAAGCTCCGCGCCGAGGTCGAAGAGTTACGCAAAGACCGCGAATTCGTCGATTCCCTTGCCGCGTTCTTCAAAGAGCGCCAAAGCCGAGACGCTTAGCTGCCAAACAGTGAAACGCCCCGCAATATATGCGGGGCGTGAATTAGTTCTGCTGCACGAACTCGGTGGCTAGGGCTCGGGGTTCCTTCTTTTCATCGCCAACATTGCGGGCGTTCATCTCCTTCAAGGCCTCGGTGGTCAACCGCTCCGTGACGGAATTCAAGATGTCACGGGCCTCGCTATTGATGGCTTTACCGCGCATCAGGGGCAGGATATGCTGTGGCAAGACTAGGTTCTTATTGTCTTCAAGGGTGACAAGGTCGGCGTCGAATGTCGGGGACGTGGTGTAGATATCGGCGAGTTCCGCCGCGCCGTCGTTAAGCGCGGCAATGGTGAGTGGGCCGCCACCGTCAGAAATGGGCACGAGCTCCACCGCAGGAATGTTGTACACCTCTTCCAGCCCCTTCGGACCATACGGGCGGTCCTTTAATTCGGGGTTGCCCGCAAGCCGCAAACCCTCCATATCCTTGAGGTCCTCCAAGGTGACAAGGTGATGCTGCTCGGCGAACTCGCGGGTCACGCGGAACGCATCCTTCGACTCACCCGGCGCTATCTTGCCGGTGGACAGCCCCGCCGGAAGCACCCGATTAAGCGCATCCAACACTTCCTTATTGGACGCCCCCAGCGGCAGCTCCGGCTGGCCGGATTCTTTGATGTAGTACTGGGCAAGGTTGCCGGAATACTCCGGCACTAGATCGATGGTGCCCTCCTGCAAGGCGCGCAAATAAGCCTCGCGCGAGCCGATGCCGGAGCGGACTTCAACATCAAAGCCTTCTTGTTCTAGGGCGACCGCCCAAATCTGGCCTATGATTTCGGATTCGGGGAAATTAGCGGTGCCTATAGTGATGTGTTTGCCGTTTTGGACGGTGGTATTCGTGGAATCGGAACTAGTCGGTGTATTCAGCGGATCATGCACACACGCAGCGAGGAACAACGCTGCGAGCGCACAAAAAATGGTCTTTTTCATCGGAGTCTCCGTTGCAGTATCGCTAATAAAGTATCCGCAACAAGGGCCAGTGCCGTTACAGTCAGCGCTCCGGTGAGGACCTCGAAATAGTCGTACACAGCCAAGCCGTCGATAACATAACGGCCTAAACCACCCAGGCCGATAAACGCCGCGATGGTCGCGGTAGACAGCACCTGCAGCACGCAGGAACGCAAGCCGCCGATAATGGTGGGCAACGCCAACGGGGCGGAGACCTGCAATAACAATTGGCCCTCCGTAAAGCCCATGGCCTGGGCGGCATCCGTCACATCCGGCGGAATATTACGAACGCCGGCGACGGTGGCCGCCAATAACGGTGGGATTGCCAAGAGCAACAGCACAATCGTGGTGGGCAGCAGCGGGGTGCGGATACCAAAATAGAGGGTAAGTAGGGTCAACACGGCGAGCGAAGGCAACGCGCGCAATGCGCCGGCGCTGGCGAGCACGGCGTCGGCAAGCGAGGTGCGGGCGATGACGAGGCCGAGGGGGATGCCGACGACGACGGCGATCAACACGGCCACCCCGGAATAGGCAAGGTGTTCGACGGTGCGGAGGAGGAGTTCAGGCACGGCGCTTCACCCCTCGAGCCCACGGCGTGGACACGCGCTGGATAAGCACCAACGCTAGATCGAAAATAATAGCTAACGCCAGGGTGCCGAGGATGCCGACCAAAATTTCGGTTGGAAAGTAGCGATTAAAGCCATCGGTAAACAGGGTGCCGAGGGAATTCACGCCGATCAGCGCGCCGACGGACACCAGGCTAATCGTGGAGGCGCTCACCACGCGCAGCCCAGAAATCATCACGGGAAGGGCCAGCGGAATCTCCACGGCAAACAGCTTCCGCCAGGTGGAATAGCCCATGGCGGTCGCGGCATCGGAAACGTCCGAATCAATGGCGTCAAAGGCGTCGGCGGTGGAACGCACCTGCAGGGCGAGGCCGTAAATGGCCATGGCCACAATAACGTTCCACGGCGACAGTATGGACGTGCCTAGGAATTGCGGGAGCACCACAAACAGGGCCAGCGAGGGGATCGCATACATGAGCCCCGTGCCAACCACCAGCACTTCGCGCACACGTTTGCTTCGGTGGGCCCACCAGCCGAGCGGAACCGCAAGCAAAAACGACATCAAAATCGGCGGCCAGGAAAGGTGAACATGGGCCCATGTGAGGGTTCGCAAATACTCGCTATTCGAGGTAACCCAGGTCATGTAACCACCCCGCTCACACGGCCATTGCGGTCAACAACTACGGTGCGGCCGCCGCGTTCCTCGATGTGCACGGCCCGATCCTCCACGCCGACGAAACTGGAAACGAAATCGTTTGCGGGGCTGGTAACAAAATCCGCGGCCACGCCCGCCTGTTCGATGTGCGCGCTGGTGGATAGCAACACGATCTCATCGCCGACGCGGAAAGCTTCATCGATATCGTGGGTGACCAGAAGAATCGTCTTATTCAGCTGGCTTTGCAGGCCCATTACCATGGTCTGCAGCTCGCGGCGGACCACGGGGTCTACCGCGCCGAACGGCTCGTCCATCAGCAAAATGTCTGGGTCGGCGGCCAGCGCCCGCGCCACCCCGACCCGCTGCGCCTGCCCGCCGGAAAGCTCGCCGGGATACCGGTTGGCCAGCTCCGGGGCGAGGTCCAGCATCTCCATGAGCCGCGGCACGCGCGACATATAATCCGGCAATTTGTTTAAGCGGGCTACCGTGGCAATGTTTTGCGCCACGGTGCGGTGCGGCAAGAGCCCGGCGTTTTGCATGACATATCCGATAGAGCGTCGCAGCTTTACCGGGTCAACCTTGGCAATGTCTTCCCCCCGAACGGTGATGGTACCGCTGGTCGGTTCAACCATGCGGTTTACCATCCGCAGCAGCGTGGTTTTACCGCTGCCGGAGGATCCGACCAGGCAGGTCGTGCGGCCCTGCTTGAAGTTGTACGAAAACCCTTCCACCGCGGGGGTTGATGCATCGAATGTTTTGGTTACCTGGTCAAAGGTGATCATAGATTCCTAGCGGAAATTGAGGTACGCCTTCGAAGGCGTAGGGCCCCGCTGGCCTTGGTATTTCGAGCCGAGCGCTCCCGAACCGTAAGGGATTTCAGCGGGCGAGGACATAGAAAATATTGCGAGCTGCCCCACCTTCATCCCCGGCCACAAGGTAATGGGAAGGTTCGCAACATTGGAAAGTTCTAGCGTGATGTGCCCTTCAAAGCCGGGGTCGATAAAGCCCGCGGTGGAGTGCGTAAGCAGCCCCAATCGGCCAAGGGAAGACTTCCCTTCAAGGCGGCCGGCGTAATGCGCTGGGAGTTTAAAGGTTTCCAGCGTTGCGCCGAGCACGAACTCGCCGGGGTGCAGCACGAAGGCGTCGCCCTCCACCACCTCCACGAGGCTCGTGAGGTCGTCTTGTTGTTGCTTCGGGTCGATGTGCGTGTACCGCGAGTTATTGAACACTCGGAAAAACCGGTCCATTCGAACATCGATACTAGAGGGCTGAATGAGGTCAGCGTCGAAAGGATCGATGCCTAGGTGGCCCGCATCGATGGCAGCGCGAATGTCTCGGTCTGAAAGAAGCACGCCTTCATCATAACTACTCACCCCCGATAGCTGCTCTTTCACAACACCTGCAGCACAGGCAAAAAATTAAATATTGCCCCCCGCCGATAAGTGGAAGTCTACCCTCCACTTACGCTAAAGTGGCAGGGAAAGAAGCAGCATCCCGCTGCGAGACTTACAAAAACCTCGCATTACTAGGGAAAACTCCTTACAGAATTCCAAGAGGAAAGCCATGGATTCTCCGGCAGTAATCGCCCGCGGCATTACCGTCCGCGGCGAAGAGGGCCCCGTATACGGCCCCCTACACTTCGAAATCCCAACCACCGGGCTCACCGTACTGGCCGGGCGGAGCGGCTCCGGGCGCACCGCGTTGGCCCTGACCATCGCCGGCCGCATGAAACCCAGCGCCGGCGAACTGACCGTCCTAGGCGAAACCAAGCCTTCAAAAATACGGCCGAAAGTTGCCCTCGCCGGTGTGGCCAGCATCGACCAGCTTGACCGGAACGTGCGGCTCAGCGTCGTATTTTCCGAGCACCGCGCCTGGTCCACCCCGTGGCTCATGTGGGCCCGCCGCGCCGACCAGCAGTATTACGAAGAGATCTGCCAGCCGATTTTTGGGGTGCGCGAATTGCCGCCATTGCACGCCTACGTCGGGGAAATCACCGCGCTGGATCGCCTGCTTATCCGCATCGCACTCGCGGTAAACCCCGCCCGCGGCTCCAAAATAGAAATGCTAGTCATGGACGATCTCGAACAAGTACGCGAGGACGAGGACCGCGCACTATTACTGGACACGCTTGCGAAGCTTTCCGACGCCATGCCAGTCGCCGTAAACTCCGTCAATCCCCTGCCCCACTTCCCCAGCATCGAACTCATTACCGACGACGCGTATATTCACCACCCCAAGGAGCACCAGTGATTTCCGGATTTACCGTAGGCACCGAACTCCGTCGTTTTGGGCGTGCCCGGCTCGGCCGCATCGCGATTATCGCCATAATCCTCATGCCCTTGCTGTATTCCGCGCTCTACCTATGGGCATTTTGGAACCCATTTGCCAAGGTGAACCAGCTTCCCGTGGCCTTTGTAAACTCCGACCGCGGCACCGTGGTTGACGGCAAACCCCTGAACGCCGGCGAAAAGGTGGTCGAAGGGCTCAAAGACGTTGAGCAAATCAATTTCGACTATGTGAGCAAACAAGACGCGCTCGATGGAGTCGCCGACGGCAGCTACTACTTTGTAGTCGAACTCACCGACGACTTTTCCGACGCCGTGGCCTCCCCCGCCACCGGCACCGCACGCAAAGCCGTAATCCAGACCACCTATAACGACACCAACGGCTATCTTTCCACCATGATCGGCGAAAACGTGATGCGCACGATGCTGCCGGTCATCTCCCAGCAAATCGGCGAAGAGGCGGTGGATAAGGTGCTGGTGGGCATCCAATCCGCCGGCACCGGGCTCGAACAAGCCTCCGAAGGTGCGACGAAGCTGCACGATGGCATAGGCTCCGCCGTCGAAGGAAGCGACAAATTGCACGAAGGGGCGACCAAGCTCGACGAATCGGTGCTTACGCTCGCCACCGGCTCCGACCAGCTCGCCGCCGGAACGCAGCAACTTGCCGATAGCGTCAATGCGGCCGGGCCGCAATTGCAACGCCTCGAACAAGGCGCCCAACAGCTCAATGCCGCAATGCCGGAACTGGCCGCCACCGCACGCGATATTGATACGAACGTAACGGCGATCAATGCCGAGCTTGCGAACGTCACGGCATTCCAAAGCCAATCCAGTACAAACGTTCGGAACCTTGCCAATCAGCTGCGTGGAATCCAGGAACCAAACGTGCAACAAGCCGTCGCCCAACTCGACCAATTGGCCACCAATCTAGACACCGGCGGGCTCGGCCCCAACGCCCCCGCAACCGCGCAACTCCACAACCTCCAAAACACCACAAATACGCTAAACTCCCAGCTCAACGACCCGAATTCAGCCGTGCGTAGCGGCCTTAACCAGGTGAGTTCCGGCAAGCTGTCCGAGCTGCAAACCGGCGTGAATCAACTCAATGACGGCATGCAAGCGCTCAACAAGGGGGCGCACCGCCTGCACACAGAGGGGACCACGCCGCTGGTCGCGGGCGTCGAAAAGCTTGGCGATGGGCTGACTGAGCTGCACGAAGGCTCCGGCACGCTCGCCACAAAACTCACCGAGGGTGCCGACGCCGCGCCCAAATGGAGCGACGACCAACGCCGCGGCACCGCCAGCGTCCTCGGCGGCCCCGTAGCCTTGAAAACCACCAACGAAGCAGGTCAGAACACCTTTGGCGGCGGCCTTGCACCATTCTTTTTCTCGCTCGCCATGTTTATCGGCGGCATCATTATCTTCCTGCTGCTACGCCCAATGCAGAACCGCGCGGTGGCCTCAGGCGTGGCACCGCTACGCGCCGCGCTGGACGGATTGTGGCCCGCCATCATTATCGGCAGCCTGCAGGCGACGGTCATTGTATCCGTCACTGTATTCGCAGTCGGTTTGGATCCGCGCTACCCCATCGGGCTCTGGGTGTTCTCGATAGCGGTTTCTATAATGTTTGCGGCGGTCAACCAAATGCTCAACGTACTGCTCGGCCCCGGGCCCGGCAAGGTGACGGCCATGGCGCTATTGATGCTGCAAATCCTCGCCTCGGGCGGGCTCTACCCCGTGGAAACCGAACCTCGGTTCTTCCAGCTCCTGCACCCGATCAATCCGATGACATATTCGGTAAACGGCTTCCGGCAACTCATGTACGGCAATGTAGACCACCGGCTCGTGCAGGCAATCGTGGCGATCTTTATCATCACCGGACTCGCGCTAGCACTCACCGCAATGGCCGCCAGACGGGACCGAATGTGGACCATGAAACGCCTACATCCTGCGATTCAACTGTAAATTCGCAGGAACGGCAACGCGGTGTTATCATTGAGCGGTCGGCCGATGTAGTTCAATGGCAGAACATCAGCTTCCCAAGCTGAATACGCGGGTTCGATTCCCGTCATCGGCTCCACTTAAAAAGGTACCCCTGCCAGGCGTTTTGCAATCTGGCAGGGGTTTTATCGTGCCGTTAGTGCCGTTCGGCCAAACGGACCCGGAAATCGCGGGACTCGAGCGTGACGCGGGCTACGCCCCTGCAGCCGCCGGTGCCGCTTTCGCTGCATCCGCCGCCGCAATCGCCGCTATCGTCCTTGCAATCGCTTCCGCAACCGCCACATCCGCTGCTACCAGCATCGCAGCCGCCCCCACAGTTTCCGCCGCCGCAATCACCGCCGCAGTTGCCGCCGCCGCAGTCACCACCGCCGCTGCTGCCGAAGCCCAATCCGCCAAGCGAACCGAAGTCACCGGAGCTGCCGCTGATATCTCCGCCTTCGCTGGCGATGCGGATCATTTGTGCGCGATCGTTGATGTCGGCGTGCTCTGCGATGAGCTTGCCGTTTTCATCGTAGGCGCGTTCAAAGACCACGAGCGTCTTTCCGGCGTAGCCCGAGGGCACCTCAAAGCTAAGCTCAACCTTGCCGTCGGGGGAGTCAGGCGTGAACTCTTTTTCAGCCTTGATTCCGGTGCTTTCGCCGGTTTCCTTATCCATGAGTTCGCCCTTGATCACGTACTTCTTGCCCACGATCAAGCCGCTGTATTTCACGACGTCGATAATCGTTCCGCCGCTCGCCGCAAGCACCTTGTCGGAGTCGCAGCGGTCTGACGCGAACGTCTTAATGGATACGTTGGTGCCTTCCCAGCGGATGGTGAATTCCTCGATCTTGCGCACCACGTCGTTGTGGGTCACGATCAGGGTCTGCCCATGGGAGCCATCGTCTTTCGGGGTAATCACAAGCGCACCGGAAATTGCGTCGCCCTCAGCGGAGGCGGTGATCTTTGCCTCGCCTGCGCTTTCGTCGATCTTGACGTAGAAGTCCATGTCGGAGCGGATTTCCGAGGCGTCGATCTCCTTGCCGTCCTTGTCCACGATGGTGCCATTGTCGGTGGTGATCTTCAGCGCCGCAGCGTTGGTCTTCACACGCAGCGGGCCCATGACGCCGTTTGCTTCTCGACGAGCGCGCGAATCATCGATATCCACGGAAAGGTCCAGCGTCGACGTCTCGGCGCGACCAACATTGGAGCTGCCCGTCAGGTATTCGTAAAGCTTGTACTCGGCGCCCTTAATCTTGCTGTCTTTGGTTTCCACGCCTTTGTATTCAAACTCTGCGGAAAGAATGCTCCAGATCGCGCCTTGGGTCTGGGCGATCGCTGCCTCTACCGGGAGTTCTTCCGCACTCACGCCGATCTTCGCGCGGAGCTCGTCGATGGAAACGGCCGGGTAGCTATTGGCGGCGATCCAATTGACCTTGTGGCGTGCGTCTTCGTCGGTCTTGAACTTATTGTTACCGGGGAATTCATCCCACTTCACGGTCTTAGCTTTGTCGGTGTACACGGCGGGCACACCGAACTCGATGCAATATGCCTCCCGGGTGGTTCCGCCGGACTCGATCTTAAACAGCCGCGTTCCACGGGTCTTGGAACCTTGATAGACGGCGAGACCGCTAGCCCCCGCCGAGACCTTCACTTGGGCACCCAATTCCTGAGCTTGCGCGCTTGGCGTCAAGGTTATAACACCGAGCGCTAAGGCAAACACAGAAAAGAGCGCTAATGCGTAGCGATTTTTCTGTAACAGTAAAAGCATTTAGCTCATCATTCCCTATCAGTAATGCAACATTCCGCGCCGAATTGGCAGGTTCTTGATCTTGAAAACGAGCATTGCGTGATACTAAGAAACCCACAACTAACCCAAGAGCAGGCTAGAAGCAGATCTCATACCCGTTTCACCAGCCGACGGTAGCACGAGCCATACTCTCGTGCGCAACAGTTAGTGATCTATCGCAAAGTATTTTTCCTGAACGGTCCCGCGCGAGCTCGAAAAACAGGTATGTAGCTATATTTCCGCGGGATAAAGATTCCCTATTTCGGGGCTAGGTACATGCCCCTAGGACGCCTTGGAAAGAGGGATATTTCCATGATCCCGGCCGCCCGCATGTGGCACCAACGGCGCAGGTCAGGTACACGAAACCCATGCTTTCTACCGATGGCCCCAAACGCATTTCGCGCAACCTACAAAGTTGCCCACCAGTATTGCGCAAAGGTTTAGATTGCACTTCTCAGGACATGCGATAGCTACCCTATTGTGCTACATATTATCGCCATAAATACCGACGACCGGCCATAAAATAGACCAAATTATTCACCGTTATTGCATTCTTATATTTCGAATCTATGACCTACAAATTACCGAATAATGGCACTTATCTACCATAAGAAAGCTTGTTCCCATTCTGAGCAACCTGCCAGCGTTATGCAGACGTCAATGAAACATAGAACTCAGCCATACATTCGAATTGCGAGCAGATGTTCGGCACAGGTACCCAGCCGTGCTATTGATTCTCCCCCTATTGATGCGCCCTCCCCAACGAAAAATCCCCCACCTAACCGGCAGGGGATCAATCATGGGTGGGTATTACTTATTGGAGCGGCGACGCTTCACAATGATAAACGCTGCGCCGATCGCGGTAACCACCAAACCGATGGCGACTACCCAGAGCACGCTTGCACCGGTATTGGCCAGCGTGGGTGTTGCCTTCGCGGCGGGAGCGGTGGGTGCGCCACCGCCCTTGCCGCCGGGCTCGGTCTTGGCCGGATCCGCACCCTTAGTATCGCCGCCTTGGCCCTGCGGGGCACCGCCGCCCTGGCCTTGGTTCGCGGCGGGGGCATCGCTCTTCTTTTCTTCAACCGGATCGGAGGAACCGGAAGAGCCAGCGTCCGCGGAGCCGGAGGAGGCGAGGGCACCGAGTACTAGGCCGCCAGCGATCAGGGTCACCAGTGCGGCCGCGCCGCCACCGGAGCTACCCGTGTCACCACCGAAATCGAGGGAGCCGATGTAGCCACCGACGCCACCGCCACCGCCGCCGCCATTGCCGCAAGGATCGTGGTCGACCAGGGTGACGCGCACGGTTTGGGCGCGATCGTTGATATCGGTGTGTTCAGCGATCAGCCTGCCGTTTTCATCGTAGGCCCATTCGAAGACCACGAGGTACTTGCCGGCGTATCCTTCGGGCACCACGAATTCAACCTTGACTTCGCCGTCGGGAGCTTCGGGCACGAATTCCTGTTCGGCCTTAATGCCGGTGCCTTCGCCGGTTTCCTTATCCATAAGCTCGCCCTTGACCACGTACTTGCGGCCGACGATCAAGCCGGAGTATTTCACGACGTCGACAATCGTGCCGCCGTTCGCGGAGAGCATCCGGTCCGCATCGCATTGGTCGGTGGCGGAGGTTGCAATGTGCACCTCCGTGCCTTCCCAGCGGATCACAAACTCCTCGATCTTGCGCACCACATCGTTGTGGGTCACGATCAAGGTTTGGCCGTGGCTGCCGTCTTCCTTCGGGGTAACAACCAGCGCGCCGGAGATAGCGTCGCCCTCAGAAGACGCGGTAATGGTGGCCTCACCTGCATCCTCGTTCACCTTGAGGTAAAACTCGGTGCCGGGACGGATATCCTCGGCCGCCATGGGATTGCCCTGCGCATCCACGATGGTGCCGTTATTGGTGGTGATCTTCAGGCCCGCGGCGTTGGTTTTAAAGCTGAGCGGCCCCATCACGCCATTGTCTTCGCGGCGTGCCTTGGAATCGTCGATCTCCACCTCAAGGTCCAAGGTTGAGGTTTCGGCGCGGCCCACGTTTGCCTCGCCGGTCAGGTACTCGAACAGCTTGAACTCCGCGCCCTTGACGGCGGCGTCGCCCGTGTCCAGGCCCTTGTACACGAACTCATCAGCAAGCAGGCTCCAGATCGCGGCTTGGGTTTGCGCGATGGCGGCCTCCGCGGGCAGCTCCTCTGCGGTCACGCCGGCCTTGGTGCGCAGTTCGTCGATAGCGACCGCCGGGTAGCTGTTTGCGGCGATCCAGTTCACCTTGTGCCGGATGCCTTCGTCGGTTTTAAACTTGTTATTGCCGGGGAACTCGTCCCACTTGACTGTTTTTGCGTTTTCGGAGTACACCGCGTTGACGTTGTACTCGATGCAGTACGCCTCACGCGTCGCACCGCCGGACTCGATGTTGAATAGGCGGGTCATGATTCTGCGACCTTCGCCCCAGTTGACCTTGAGGCCCTCAGGCCCCGCGGAAACCTTGACCTGCGCACCCAGTTCCTGCGCGTGCGCCGCCGGCATGACGGTGACCACACCGAGCAGCAGCGTCAGCGCCGAAAGGAATGCGAGTAAATAGCGACTTCTCTGTTGATGTAAAAGCATTATGCCCATCATTCTCGATTAGTAATGTGACACACCACATCACAGCGGATGGTTTTTAAATTGAAAACGGGCACTTCATTGGAAGCTGAAAAACCAACAACTGCGTTAAGAAAATCAACAGCACCACATTTCAAGCCCGCCTCAATCGCCGACGGTAGCACGGGCACTATCACCAACAGCAACCCTTAAGGTGTGCGTCACAGTTTTAATTTTTTCCAAACGATGCCCTTACTACCCGTCTAGCTTGGCAAAAGTCGCTATTTTGCTACATATGTCCAGTAGTGCGCTTCCCCAATACGGGGCTACCCAGTCAGCGCCGTACGCTGGGAAGACAAGGCCAGTTGCACCCCACCCGATACGCAACCCGATTGCGCCAAACCTCGGCCCACACACCGATATTGCTTATCGACGCCCCGCCCATCGCCCTTTGATTTCACCCCAAAGCGCAATAATAAACGCCGCCGCAATCATTATTTTTCACACACCATACATATTGAGATCGCACCGTTTTATTAGGCGCATCGCACCCGTGCTACATCTACATCATTGGTTGGGAAAACGCATTTCCGCTATTTGCCATACACGGCGTTATTCCCACCCTATTTTATTCATTTAAATTGGCACTACTGTTCTTACACGGATAGCGCAGCGCCGCCCCCGCAACAATGAAGTGGGGAGCGGCGCTTTACTTAGGTAGATCGAGTCTTATTCGCCGTCCTCCCAGTTGTAGGTGCGCTCGACCGCCTTGTTCCATTCGGCGAACAAGCGGTCTACTTCCTCCTGATCCATTTTTGGCTTCCAAACCTGCCCGATGCCGCCTTGCTCTTTGAGCTGTTCCAGGGAATCCCAGAACCCTACGGCGAGGCCGGCCGCGTACGCCGTCCCCAGCGCCGTCGTCTCGATGATCTTGGGGCGCACGACATTGGTGCCCAGGATGTCCGCCTGGAACTGCATGAGCAGCTCGTTCATCACCATGCCGCCATCGACCTTGAGGTTGGTGATCGGCACGCCGGAATCGGCCACCATCGCGTCCGCGACCTCACGGGTCTGGTATGCGGTCGCCTCCAACACCGCGCGGGCGAGGTGGTTGCGGTTGGCGAAGCGGGTCAGGCCAACGATGACCCCCCGGGCGTCGGAACGCCAACGTGGGGCGAAGAGCCCGGAAAACGCCGGAACGATATACACACCGCCATTATCGGGAACGGACCGGGCCATGTTCTCGATGGCGGCGGCGTTGGGGATGAGCTGCAGGTTATCGCGCAGCCATTGCACCAGCGAACCACCCATGGAAATGGAGCCCTCCAGCGCGTACACCGGCTTTTGCCCCTCGACCTGGTAACACACGGTGGTAATCAAGCCGTGGTCGCTCCACTTCGGGGTGGTGCCGGTATTGAGCAACAGGAACAGGCCCGTGCCATAGGTATTTTTCGCATCGCCGGGGCGGAAGCAGGCCTGGCCAAACATCGCGGCCTGCTGGTCGCCGAGCACGCCGCTGATCGGCACTCCAGCAAGGGTGCCACGCTGGCGCACCGCGCGGAAGTCACCCACCGAGGGGCGGATCTCCGGAAGCATGGACGGCGGGATACCCATCGCCTCGCAAATGGATTCGTCCCACTTGAGCGTGCGCAGGTCCATAAGCAGCGTGCGGGACGCATTGGTCACATCGGTGACGTGCAACGCGGGTTCGCCTTGATCGCCCTCCGCGCCGCCGGTGAGGTTCCAGATCAACCAGGTGTCGATGGTGCCAAAGAGCAGGTCGCCGGCTTCGGCGCGTTCGCGCGCGCCTTCGACATTGTCCAGGATCCACTTGACCTTCGGGCCGGATGGGTAGGAGTTCAGCAATAGCCCGGTGGTGTCGCGCCAGCGTTCGGGCCCGTGTTCGCCAGCCAGTTCGTCGCAGATCTTGGTGGTGCGGGTGTCCTGCCAAACAATGGCGTTATACACCGGTTCGCCCGTGTTTTTATCCCATACGACGGTGGTTTCGCGCTGGTTGGTGATGCCTACTGCGAGGATGTCCTCGCGCGCGACGTCGCTATCGGCAAGCGCTGCCCCGACGGCGCGGCGGGTGTTGTCCCAAATCTCGATCGGGTCATGCTCTACCCAACCCTTTTGGGGGAAGATCTGCTCGTGTTCGTATTGTCCGACCGCGACGATGGCGCCGTCGTGGTCAAAGATGATGCATCGTGTCGACGTGGTGCCTTGGTCGATGGCGGCCACATACTTATTTTCAAACTCAGCCATGGTGGTGTGTATTCCTTTGGGTGCTTAGACGGCCAGCGACAACAGGCCAACGGCAAATGCTGCGAGGATGGGTCCGACGATGGGAATCCAGGCGTAAGACCAGTTCGGATTTCCCTTGTCTTTGATGGGAAGAAAGAGGGCGTACATCAAACGGGGGCCGAAGTCGCGGGCCGGATTAATGGCATACCCGGTGGGTGTGCCGAGCGACAGGCCGATGGCAACAACAATGAACGAAACCGCAAAATACTTAAGCGATCCGATATCCGCGCCACCGGGGGCAAAGGCAATAAACGCAAGGAGCGCGAAGGTGCCTATGAACTCGTTGGTGAGGTTCCACCCGCTGTGGCTATGCGCGGGTTGGGTAAAAAATATACTGCCCGTGGCATGGTTTGCGCGGGTGACTTTGCCGGTGCTGTCAACATTGTTCGCATCGAACATCTGCTTAAACACCACCCAGGCCAGGAACGCACCGAACATCGCTCCGCAAACCTGGCCGACAACGTAAAAGGCAACCAGGTCCCAGGGGACATCGCCACGCACGGCGAGCATAATGGTTACCGCTGGATTCAGGTGGCCACCCGAGACGTCCGCGACCGAGGCGCCGATAAACACGGCGAGGCCCCAGCCCATGGCGATCACCAACCAACCAGAGCCCCGCGCTGCGGAGGTGCGCAGGCCGTTTGCCGCGCACACCCCATTACCAAAAAGCAGCAGCAGCGCGGTACCAAAAAACTCCCAGCCGAATGCTTGCACCGCACTAATCACGGGTATCGGTCCTGGGAGGTATCAATATCTGGCCGGGAATCACCGACTGCGGTGGCGATCTCATTGGCCTTTTGGTCGGTCAGCTGCTTTTCTGCCGCAAGTGCCGCCTCGGTGCGATCCTTAAACACCTTGATCTCCTTGGCCGTTTGGGCATCGTCCCAACCCAACAGCGGGGCGACGAGCTCCGCGACAGTCTCTGCGCAATCCACACCACGGTGCGCATACTCCATGGCTACGCGGAGGCGACGATGCAGGATGTCCTCGAGGTGAACCGCACCCTCGTGGGTCACGGCGTAAACGACCTCCGCCTGCAGGTAGCCTTCCGCATGCGGCAGGGGCTGCAGCAGTTCCGGATTGTCTTGTGCAGGCTCCAGCACCTCGAAGATCAAGGAGCCGTAACGTCCCAGCAGATGCTCCACCTGATCCTCACGCAATCCGAGGCGCTTGGCTAGGGCGGGGACTTGGTTTGCCAGGGCATGGTAGCCGTCCGCACCAAGCAGCGGCGTAGATTCGGTGACGGATTCCGGGACCGGCGTCGGGATATCTTCCGCCGCCTTATCGACCACGTCTTTACCAATCACACGGTAGGTGGTGTACTTGCCGCCAGCAACGGATACGAAACCGGGAGCCACGCGGGCAACGGCATGGTTGCGGGAAAGATTCGTGGTGGAATCGGAAGAACCCTCGACCAGGGGACGGAGGCCAGAGAAAACGCCCACGATATCGTCGTACCCGATCGGGCGGCGCACCTTGGCGTTGATGTGCTCCAGGATGTAGTCGATATCTGCGCGTGTCGCGGCGGGCTCCGCCAGGTTCAAAGTCCAGTCGGTGTCGGTGGTTCCGATGATCCAGTAATTGCCCCACGGAATAACAAAGAGCACGGATTTTTCGGTTACAAAGGTGAGCGCGGCGTGGGCCTCAAGGCAGGACTTGGGCACCACGATGTGCACGCCTTTAGACGTATGTACGGTGAATTTGCCCGTCACACCGGCAAGCTTTTCAATTTCGTCATTCCACACGCCAGTGGCATTAATAAATACGGAAGCGCGCACGGTTGTACGGCGACCAGTATCGCTATCAATAATCCCGGCCCCGACGACGCGTTCGCCTTGCTTTTCGAACCCAACGACCTGTGTGGATGTTCGAACGACGGCGCCGAATTCTGCGGCGGTGCGGAGCACGGTCATGGTGTGGCGCGCGTCGTCGACAAGCGTGTCGAAGTAGCGCACGCCGCCGACTAACACGTCATCCTTAAGCCCGGGGGCAATCTTCTTGGTGCCGCGGTGCGAGAGATGTTTCTGCATGGGAACGGTCTTTGCGCCGCCCATCAAGTCATACAACATAAAGCCCGAAGCCATGTACGGACGCTCCCAAACCCGGTGCGTAAGCGGGAAAATGAACCGCAATGGCTTGACTAGGTGAGGGGCCAGCGTCGCCATGGACAACTCGCGTTCCCTTAACGATTCAGCAACGAGGCGGAAGTCGAGCATTGCGAGATATCGCAACCCACCATGGAACATTTTGGACGATCTACTGGATGTGCCAGCGGCGAAATCTCGCGCCTCGATCACGGCGACTTTCAGTCCTCGGGTCGCCGCGTCCAGCGCAGCACCCGCCCCCACGGAACCCCCACCGATGATTACAAGATCGAAATGTTCGGTTTCGAATTGCTGCCACGCTTGTTCGAAATACTCGGCATTGAATGCAGCTTTTGTCACTGTTGCCACGATGCATGCCCTCCTCGGATACAAAAGTTGTATTGATTGGTTTTTGGCAGGGCGCCAATAAGTGTGACAACCCACCCTAACACGATCGATGGTGAGTTGTACCACGAAATTGAGTACCATTGCCTGTATGCCGAGGGATCTCTTTTACACATCAGTCGTTGGACTTGCACGCACAGTCTTCGCCGTTCAAGGCCTAAAACTCACAGTGACTGGGGAAGAGTACGTCCCTAAAACCGGCGGCGCGGTGGTGGTAGCCAATCACACGGGATATCTAGATTTCGCCTTTGTGGGCGTCCCGTTTCGAACACATAAGCGACTGGTCAGGTTTATGGCGAAATCTAATATCTTCGAGCACCGGCTCGTGGGGCCGGTCATGCGCGCCATGCACCATATCCCGGTGGACCGCATCGACGGGCAAGAGTCCTACCAACAGGCCGTGAAGATGCTGCGCGAAGGCGAACTCGTGGGGATTTTCCCGGAATCGACTATCTCTCGGAGCTTTGAAATCAAGGACATTCGCAATGGCGCCGTGCGCATGGCCAAGGAAGCCGGGGTGCCAATTATCCCCGTGATCCTATTCGGCTCTCAGCGAATCTGGACCAAAAACCAACCCAAACACCTCGGCCGCACGCGCACACCCGTTCACATCCGCGTGCTGGAGCCATGGCTACCGCTCGAATCCGCCGACGCGGAAACCGCACGCCTGCGGGACAAAATGAAAGACGGTGTGGCGGATATGTGGGAAGAGTACCAAGCCGCCCACGGCCCCTTTCCCGCAGGCGAATTCTGGGTTCCCGCCCGCTTCGGCGGGGGTGCCCCCACCCTCGCAGAGGCCCAGGCGGAAGACTACATCGTGGAAGAGGAACGCAATCGAATCCGCAAATTACGCGACGATCTCGCCGCCCTCAACGCCCAGCTCAAATCGATCCTGCCGCGCCCCGGCAATTCGGAAGACGACCCGCAAATAATGGCCTGGGTAAAGTCCACATTGGAGGAACTAGCCACGGAGGTAACGCACGGAGTGAGCGACGGAAAAGAGAAGATTGTCGCAATGGCCGAGCAGCTTAAAGCGAACGCCGCACAGCGGAATACGCCGGATCTCGCGCCGATCGCAGCGCAGGCGCGCCTGATCCTATCCCGGCTGCCGCACCGCAAACGCCTAAGCACCTTGCCGCGCGCCATCGTGTGCGATTTGGAAGGCACCCTGATCACCTCAAATGGTGAGGTCTCGCCCGCGACGCTGCAGGCACTCACCCGCGCCCACGATGCGGGCACCGCGATTATTCTGGCAACTGGCTTCGTGCATGTCCCCATCAGTCTCGGCTTCCCCGTACACACCGTCACGTGCGATGGCACCCTAAGCACCCTGGTTTCCGGCGATAGAGAAACCATCAAGGACGCGACGAAGGCGGACGGTGTGGCTTGGGTGCTGGAGTCCTTGGGGATTTCCCCGGCGGATGCGGTTGCTTTCGGCGACGGGATCAACGATATTGAGATGCTGCAGCTCGTGGGCACCGGCATCGCCATGGGCAATGCCCACCCCGAGGTGGTTCGTGCCGCGAAGTGGGCGACCGGCACCAACGACGAAGATGGGATCGCCGAAGTGATTACCCCGGTGCTCCCGCCCGTTGCCGACGCCGAATAGGTGCGACCCAAGGGTTAGAGCTAGCCGCAATGTGTTAAACCCTTGGCGGGTCCCGTCGGGGCCGATATATTTGGTGACACAAACCTTGTAGCGGCAAGCGCCGCAGGAGCCCCGCTGAGCACTTGAAATTGGCTACCCATGGTGGACTATGGCCCAATTGCGTTTATCGCGTCATTTTGATGTGGTCGGTTGTGCGCGAGCCATTGTCACGCTCGGAGTTGAACGGTGTCTACCGATATTTTTTACATCAAAATCCAGAAATCTGTGTAAAAAATATCGCGCCAGCGGCCTCAGCCGGCCCCGAATGATGAAAATTACACAGAATCCGCGTTTCGTGTGTAAAAAACTTCATGTGAAGTGCACAACATATTGCTATAGCCCTACAGGCAGGCCAACATGCACCATCCCGCGCCAAAGCCTAGGCCCGCACCACTAGGCCCGCACCGCAACCTACCAACGGCAAACCCCTACTGGCATTTCACAATCGGCGAGGGATCGTACTTAGTCGTAGTGGTTTGGCGGGAGATTTCGGCGCCGCCCAAATCGCGGATAATGCGCGTGTCGGAGGTTGTGAACCCAGGCGCACCTTCGGAAGGCGAGCATTTCGGCCCGGATACGGTCACGGTGTGCGGGGAGGTTTGCGCCCAGCGCCCACCGGGCACGGATTCAACCTGCACGGTTTTCACGCCCAAAAGCTGCACTGTCACGTTCGAGGAGTCCGCGCTCGCCTTGATCAATACTGGGTGCGGCGAGGTGTTGCGGAACTTCAGGTCGATAGCCCCTTCGAATACGGTTGCTTCGCGCCCCGCCGGGTAGCGGGAAATGTAATAGCTGTGCGGGGTGTGCGCCACGTCTTCCATCCCGGCGAAGTAGGAGGCGTTGTACAGCGTGGTGGCAAACTGACTGATGCCACCACCGACGGCGGTATCGGCGCGCCCGTTCAGGATGATTCCAGATTCCACGAAGCCTTGCGCCGTGCCGCGCGGCCCGGTCCATTCGTTGAGCGAGAACACGTCGCCGGGCGCCACAACCGCGCCGTTGACAATTTCCGCCGTGCGCCGAATGTTCACTCCCGACGCCGCGGAGAACCCACCCGTGGTGAATTCGCCCACCACCTCATCGAAGGTGGCGTTTTCGGCCTGTTCGGTGGTGAAGGTCGCGGGCTCGTCGATATACACGGCGTCGAACTCCCGCTCGCCCTTGGTCAGGATCCGCTTATCCAAATCCTTTAATGCGAGATCCCAGTCCACGCGCACGCCGTCTTCGTGGGGTTCCACGCCACTCGGCGTGATCTTGGCGTTTTTCTTGGGCTTTTCGGATTTCCCAATGCCCTCGGCAAGGATATTCCGGGCCACCTCACCGTTGACCTCGCCGCGAAGGTTTTTGCCGTCGGGAACAAAGGTCACCACTTCGCCCATACGATCGGGGGGAATCACACCCTCGGCGTCGCGCCCGTGCAGCGTAATGGGCCCAGACACGGCCACTTCCGCATCCCCTCCGGCCACTTTCTTTACAATATCGGCGGTGATCGCGGGATCCGTGGTGGGGGTTTTCACCTGCACACCGGCCGGATTCACCCACCCCTCCTTGATCACGCTCAGCAGCTCAGGGGTGGTTTTTTGCCCGATGATGGGGTCGGTCACCTTCACTTTGCCGCCTTCGAGGGCCACCGCGCCGTCGACAGGTTCGCGGGAGAGCTCGTGCGAGAGGCGGTCGGCGGTCACCTTAAACTTCGCCTCATCCACCTTGCTTACCACGGGGACTTCCTGGGTGATCGGGAAGGGATTCAGCCCCCGGGTGCCAGCGGCCGCCACGGTAGCTTTCCAGTCGGGGGCCAGCCCAGCCTCAGCCGGGGCGAAGGTCGCCTTCATATCATTCGCCGTCACTTCAACCTTGGTTGGCGTTTTGGCGGTGAGTAGCCGTTTCTCAGCTTCGCTTGGGGTGAGGCCGCCGATAGTTACGCCCGCAACGGTAGTGCCACGCGGAACGGTCCCGCGAGAAAGGAAAAAATCCACCCCGTAGACGAGGAGGGACAGCGCAAACAGCCCGATAAATAGGCCGAGCACTATCAGTGAGGTCTTCGATGCACGCACGCACCCTACAGTACCGCGTAACCTGAGATGAGATAAAGAACAGTGCTACGCTCGAACCCCTCCAGTTTACCCTATTCGAACCCACGGCCCAGTCCTGTGCAGCATGTTCACTACGGGCTTAGGCGCTGAACATATTCGACACGCCGCGCCTGCGATTCGGCCCGTCACCGCCCAAAAATTAGCCCGTCACCACGCAGAAATTAATGAAAAGATTGTACCCAGGAAGCACAGCGGATAATGTGTTGCATCATAGAAGTAGTTCCTTAAGAATCGCCCAACGCACGAGAAAGGAGAGCGCAGATGGCGTTCGATTCTGACTCGTTGACGCGCCGTTCCCTCGGCCCAGCACTGGCCAGCGCGGTCATCGGGGTGGTGCTCGGCGTGGCCGCCATTGCCGGGATCGCTGAGCTTTCGCAGCCGCATGCCGTCCCGCTGCAGCAGGGTGAAAGCATCAAGGATCCGTTATTGGGCGGTGCGGAATACGGTTCCCGCAAATAATTGGTATGCATCGCGTCGGATGGGCGCTGCTCACGCTCCTGTGCTTTGTGCAATCGCCGGGGTTGACCGCCGCTGATACCAAGCACGATCTCGCCGCGAACCCGGCCCGGTTTCTCGCCGGCGCACTGTCCGCGTGGTCGGACACGTTTCCGCTCGGCCAGGTGCAAAACCAAGCGTACGGCTACCTGTTCCCGCAGGGTTTGTTTTTCCTGCTTACAGACCCACTTCCGGATTGGGTCGCGCAACGCCTGTGGTGGTCGCTCACCCTGTGCATCGGCTGGTCGGGGTTTCTGAAGCTGGCGGAAACGCTGGATACCGGCACACCGCTGGCTCGGGCGTGCGGCGCCGCGGCGTTTGTGCTTTCCCCGCACACGCTGACCACGCTCGGCGCGATCTCTTCGGAAACGTGGCCTTCCATGCTGGCTCCGTGGGTTGTGGTCGGGGTTTTGGGCCGCAACCCGTGGGTGTCCACCCTGGCGGTGGCGTGCATGGGCGCGGTGAACGCGACGGCGACGGTGGCGGCGTGCGTCCCGGCCGCGGTGGTTGCGCTGTGGCAGCGCCGGTTCTGGGTGTGGATCCCATGGGCCCTGGTAAGCATCTGGTGGCTGGTTCCGCTATTTGTGCTCGGGAAATACGCCCCGCCGTTTACGGATTACATAGAAAACGCCGCCGTGACCACTCGCTGGCTGAATCTTACGGAGGTGCTACGCGGCACCACCAGCTGGACGCCGTATGTATCCACGGAGCGCATCGCCGGGCATCAGCTGGTGGTGTCTGCGGAGTGGGCGCTGATCACGTGCGCCGTCGCGGGTTTGGGCATGTTCGGCTTGCGTCGCATTCACCCGGTGTGGCGCACGATGTTTTTGCTGGGGGTGCTGATCCTGGCGGGCAGCGTCCATGCCTCCACATTGTTGGATGGCCCGCTGGTGGCGCTGCGGAATATTCATAAGTTCGATGTGGTGTTGCGGTTGCCGTTGTGCCTAGGCATTGCGGCGTTGCCGTTGGCGGTTCGTTGGGCTACGCGTCGCGACGCCGCGCTTTCCGTGTCCGTGCTGTGCATCGCCGTGTCCCTCGCCCCGGGGTTTCGCCTGCTTCCGGAGGGTTCTTACCCCAGGGTTCCGGAGTATTGGCGGCAGGCCGCCGCGTGGCTTAATCAGAATGCTCAGCACACGCGCACCATGATTCTGCCGTCCGCGCAATTTGCCCGCTTTACCTGGGGCAATACACGCGACGAACCGTTGCAGCCGCTTCTCGACGTCCCGTGGGTGGTGCGCGACGCCATCCCACTCGTTCCACCCGAGGCCATCCGCGGGTTAGACGGCATCGATAGCGTTTCGGATCCTTTTGCCGCCGCCCGCCGGTTGGGCGTGGGCATCGTGGTGATCCGAAAGGATTTGCTAGGCAAGCACGAATTGCCGGATTACCAGGACCACGAGGTGCACGAGTTCGACGAGGTGGACATCGTGGTGCTCGACCGCGACGCCGATATGATGGTCACCGATACCGCCCCCACAAAGGTGGCCGGGGGCGGCGAGATCCTCGCCCTTCTCGATCAAATTGGCGGCTACCAACCCCGCGAACTGGTGTCCGAAAACGCGGAGATCGTCACGGACACCCCCATGCACGTGGAGCGCAATTTCGGCCGCGTCGACGGCAACGTATCCGCGCCGCTACCCAAAGAAGCCCAGGTCCGGGACTACGAATCCGCCGGGCCCCGCACCGTCCTAGAGACCTCCGGGCCAAAGATCACCGCATCATCCGCGGGCGACAGTATCCACCAGCTGGGGTGGGCAGACCCGGCACGGTCGGTGAGCGCGGCCGTCGATAAGCAGGAGAGCACGGCGTGGTTCCCGGTGGGGAAAGGGTGGATCGCGCTGCACGGCGAATTCCGCGACCCCGTGGTGAAATTGCGTGGTACGCGGCGCATGGAAGTGATCGTCAACGGCAAGGCGGAAATCTTGCGCGCCGGCGAAACGGAGCATATCCAGCTGCTCGGCGATATCTCCACGGTGCGTGTAGACGTCGCCTACGGCGGCATCGCGGAGTTCAGCATCGCGGGCGAGGAAACCACCCACCGCGTGGTGGTGCCGGACACCTCCCCCGATGTTCAGCAATTCGTGTTCCAGCGGATTTTTGTCCCCACCGGCATGTTGCTGCGCCGTTTTACCGCCCCGCGCGACATGGAGGTGCGCCTGGAATGCGAATACCCGATCACCCTCGACCGCGCCGAACACGAGTGCGGATCCACGATCCGTTTGCAGCGCGGCAAACACGATTTAGCCACGCACAGCGAGTGGGTAAGCCTGACCACGCCCGGCTTTTCGCCCAGCCCAGGACCGCGGCTATTGGTCACCGGCCGCGCCTTTAACCCCGGCATGCGCGCCTACCTCGGGGACGCTGAACTCACCCCCACGCGTATCGACGCCGCCACCCAAGCGTTCGAACTCCCCCGCGGCGATGCGAGCGACGTGCGCTTCGAGTTTGCGGGCGATAGACCGTACCGTTATGGCCTGATCGGCGGCGGCGTCGCGGCCCTATCGGTGCTTGCGGGGCTTAGGTATCGGCGACGTCCACTCGCACTGCCAACCATACCTTGGCGACATAGTAGCTGGTTATGGGTGTTTTCCGCAGTGGTGTCCGGGGTAGCCGCGGGTCCCGTCGGGGCGGTGTCCGCCGTGGCAGGCTCACTATCCCGCAACCGCTACTTCACGCTCGTAGGTATTGGTATGGCGGGACTCTGGTTGGCGCATGCTCCATGGCCCGAGCTGGGCTACGCCGGTGACCGGGGTTTCCTGGCTTGGGCATGTTGTGTGTCCTTAGGGGCGCTCACCCCGGCTCACCTTCCCGCTTGGAAGTTCCGCTGGCCGCGGCGGCGTTAACGCTTAAGCGGAACAGCGATATCAATATCGTCTTTCCAGCAAGATCGCGTAATTCCCTTTTCTTCGGCCGATTTATATGTCGGGGAAAGACAACTCCAGCCGTCTTCGGTTTCTAGGCTCATCGTGTTACCAGTGCCTTGTGCTGCAGAGATATCTACATAGTGATCCATGACTTTGATTGCGTCCTCACAACTGATATCTCCCGACCAAATCTCAATTTCCTCTCCGTGCCGAGACTTGCCGCACTTGATGGCCTTTGCCTTCATCTGGGTAGTGGGTACCTCGGCCTGGGTGGTGGGGCTAATGGGATAGCTCGGCGGCACCCATTCCACAACACGACTGTCTGTGCTAATCAACCGCTGCGGGCCTGTAATCACGAACCAACCGCCAGCAGCCGAACATCCGAACTCGGACTCTGATGAAGCGACGCAAGTCACGTCACCTAATGTGACTTTTTCACCAGGGTTGAGCTGCGCCTCTGCCGAGCGTATGCCTTCCATAAAATAGTACGAAACACCATCGGCTTGCGCCGTCACCGACGTTGGCCGACCGCTGAATGGCATGGCGGTAATGTCGGGAACATCGGCAGGCGGGGTACCCCCACACATTGCGGTCTGCTCGGTAAGGATACATGTGCCCTCGCTGCCGCCGGTGGAGTATTTGAGCATTGTACTGCCATCAATATCGAATTTTTCGATATCTACCTCGGTGAAACCAGACTTCTTTTGCGAGCTTGCCGTACCAACCGGCTGCGCTTCTTGGCTATCCGTTTCAACTTCAGCGCCACACGCGGTAAGCAAAACCGCCGATGTAACAACGAGAAACCTTCGCACTTTCATCACTGGTCAGTGCACCCCTAACGGAAATAGATATAGACACTTCTTCCTAGCTGTCTAGCACACTATCGCCTCAGGTGAGGGCGGTTATATGAAAGCGCTTTCCTGGCTTAACTCATTTCGGGGCTATCGGCGAAAGATAGTTCACAGCGCGTACCAGATCAGACCGATAGCCGCTGAACCGAACCTCAAGCCGCGGCCGTGGTATTGCAGCGCATCGGTCGGCACCGCCACGCCGAGCCCCGGATCCACCGATGCGGCGGGTTGTACTGCGGCTCGATCAGCGCCGCGCCGTTGGCTGATCCACACCACCGCAACGATCGTGGCTATCGCACCCATCACCGGATGCGTGTAACCCCACGCTAGGTGCACCGCAATCGCGGCGATACAACCATGGATCAGCAATACCACCGATGGCACCACACTGCGGACACCCAATTGTGAAAGATCCGCCGCTCGGTAAAAACCGGCCCCCAAGATTGCCCACGCAAGAACAAACAACAGCGCAACCTTGCTGTCGAGATGTGCGGTGGCCACGACCAGCAACAGCTGAATGGCAAACAAGACCAATAGGTAGGAGCGTCGTGCCACTCGACGGCAGAAAAGCACCCAGGTATTGGCGGTTGGCGCCGCATAGTTGGCTTTGGGATTTCGGCGCAGCCAGGTGGCTGCCAGCCCAGCCGAAGTGTTGGCGGCATCATATAGTGTCCACAACCCTGTGGTGACCAACCTCGTTTTGCCGGCTTGAAGCAGGCCCGGCAACCTGAGCTTCCAACGGACCCCGCACAGTACGCGAAAGCTGCAACTGGTCGCCGACCCCAGCAGCGGCAGCCCGATGGTCGCGCCGAGAAGCAACCCCACGATGGCGAATACGGCGACCTGTATCCACGTTTCGCTATCCACCACATGCAACACTCGTAATGGCCGATCGTAATACACCCATCGGGGTTCCGGTTCCGCGAGCAGCGGCAACATCCCTTCCGCTAGCCACGCGCTCAAGCCCATCGCAAGCACGAGGGCGCCGGCCGCCACCAGTGTGGGTAGCCCCTGGGAAGGCATTGGTAGATGCGCGGTCAGCCAGCTTGCCGCGCCAAATACGATGCCAATCGCCAACGCTAGGGCGACTAGGAGGTACAGCGCATCCAGGGTTTTTGCAATGATCGTGCTCATGAGAGGGTGACCACTTCATCGCCCGCTGCCCGCACTTCATCGGAGTGCGTGGCCACCAATACGGCCGCCCCTCGGTCCGCGCGGGCACGTAGTTCGCCGCACAAAAAGGCACACCATTCGGTGTCGAGATGACGTTCGGGTTCGTCCATCACTAGGACAGGCTCGGTGCCGTTCAGGTGCGCGGCAAGGAAGACGCGTTGCCGCTGGCCGCTGCTTATCCACGCTGGCATGCTGGCCACCAATGCTTCCAGACCCCAATGCTGCACGACGTCTTCGTAATCAAACGTCCCATGCGAGGCCAAGAGTTTCAGGTGTTCGCCAACCGTAAGGTCGGGGAGAAACACCGGATCTGCCACCCGCGCAACGCTGCCGGCGCCAGCCCGGCTTGCGGGGTCAGTATCCCCGATGCGCACTGTGCCCGTGACCGGCTCCAATTCTCCGGCGATCGTTTGGAGCAAGGTAGACTTCCCGGCGCCGTTTGGCCCCGCGATCACATACACCTTCCCGCGGTGAAAGGGGCGCCGCATTTCCCCGAGTGCGACACCCCTATGTCCAAACGTGCAATCAACCTGAATATCACCTTCCATGGCGTCGAGTTTACGTGCTATTGGCGCACCGCCTCCGGGCGCAGCCTCGCCCACAGGGTCGTGGGCAACCGCAGCTTTCTACCAGGTTGTTCCACCAAAAGGTAGCTCGCGGCGGAAACCGGGATGGTCAATGCGATGGTGAGCAACACGACCGGCCAGAAGCTGCCATCGAAATGCCGGATCCCCAGAATTGGGAACGAAAAAGACAACACCGCGAGGTGCCAAAGGAAAAAGGAATAGGACCATAGCCCGAGGGTTTCCAGGCTTTTGGGCACCCACCAGCCGGGGGCAAGCGCATAGGGCAGCACCACGCAGGCGGCGAAGGCGGTTCCGGCGATAACCCGCAGCTGGAATTGCAAGGGCGTGGGATGGATAAGCCCCGGCGGGCCGTACCAGGGTTGGGCCGCCACCCAAAGGATAAGGATTGCCAGCCCCGCCCATAACGATCGGATCTGCAAAATTCTTTTCACCCGCGGTGAAGGCTCGCGATGCCGGAGAAATTCGGCGCCGAGAATACCCACGCAAAACCAGGGCAGGAACGCCGGCGGCCAGATTTGCATGTTCACGATTTCCACGGATTGCACCGGCGGTAACCACGCCCAGCCGAGGCTCAATACGGATAGGCCGAGCACCTTCTTCCAGCCGAGGCGGTATAACGCAGGCAACGCCAAATAGAACACAACTTCGACGCACAAAGACCATAGGTGCGTAAGGCCCGGATGCAGGGTGTGGGGAACATATATTTGAGTGAAAGTGAAGTTCGCCAGGATGGTAATCAACGAAGCCCCGTACGCCTCCGGCAACACCAAAAACACAACGAACACAACGGCGAGGTATGCGGGGAGGATGCGGGAGGCGCGGCGTCGATAATAGCCGGGAGGTTGCGGGCGCCACAGCAGGAACGCGGAGAGCGCAAAAAACACGGGCACAAAGAAATCGAACCGTTCCACGACGGGCATGGAGGTGCCGGTTTGAAAGGCGGCGTGGGTAAACACAATGCCCATGGCCGCCACGGCGCGCAATGCCTGAAGCTGAGGGTTGTAGGATTGAGGAGCCCGCATTCCCCGAAGTTTAGAGGAACCGCATGTCCTATCGCACGATCGCCGTTGGCGCGCTGATCCTGGGCACCCTCGCATTCGCGCCAGCGGTTGTGCACCAGGTGTATAGCTCCGAACCGGTCATGCATTCGGTACTTGTGGGGCCGCAAGGCGAGCTGGAAACCAGCATCACCCTGGGCGAACCCAGCAAACGGGGGCGGATGAAGCTTGAGGTGACGCGCTCGGACGGCACCTCCAAAACCGTGGAATTGCAAAAAGCGAACGCATACCCGGTTGCTGGCGGCGGATTAGAATACATGTTCCCCACGAATACCGAGCGGCGTTCGTACCCCTGGGCGGACGAGGACCCAGTGGACTACGTGGACGCGGAATTTATCAACGGCGTCAAGGTGTACAAGTTTGCCAACCAGGAAACCGCGGTATGGGTGGAGCCGAAATCGGGGACGCTGGTGGACCTGCACACCCACGGCGCGCGCTGGGACGAGCACACGAAAGCCCAGCAATGGGCGGTGGCCATGCCACATATCCGCGTGCTGAAAATACTCGACGTGACCAGGTATTTCGGGTTTATTCTCGGCGGGCTATTGGTATTTCTCGGCGTGGTACGCCACATGCGCTCATGAGGCTCCCGCCGCGCCTGATTACCGCCCTCGCATTCCTCCTCCCCTGCCTGCTGTTGTTCCCGCTGCTATTGCCGGGGCAATTGATCCACCGCGACATGGTGGTGCTGGACTACCCGGCGCTTTCATTGGGCGCGTTTGGGTTCGGCGACCTGCCCGCCCGCAACGCCCCGCAGGATGGCGCGCTGGCCGTGCTGGGGGCAGTGCTTCCGGCCTCCTGGGTGGCGCGCGCGGCAATCCTTGGCGCGGCGGCCTGGGGCTGCTTTCACCTGCGCAAACACCCGGCTGCGATGGTGTTATTGCTGATCAATCCGTTTGTGGTGGAGCGCCTGCTGCAGGGGCAATGGTCGCTGGTGATTGCGGCGTGGGTGCTGCCGATTGTGGCCAACCCGAAGGCGGGCGCGCAGCGCTACCTAGCGTTGTGGGCGTGCTCGCTCACCCCCACGGGTGCGGTGATTGGGCTGGTCACCGGCGTTGTGGCGGGCATGCACCGGCTGCGCCGGTTGCTATTCGGCGTTTTGTGCGCATTACCGTGGATTGTTCCTTCGCTCACCCATTCGCAAACCCCGGTCGCGGGCGCACAGGTGTTCGCGGCGCGGGCGGAGGGCCTGGTAGGTACGCTAGGCGCGCTCGCCGGGCTCGGCGGAATCTGGAACACTCATGCGGTCCCCCCGTCCCGCCACGCGGGATTTGCGCTCGCCGGGATCGCCCTGTTTGCGTTCTTGCTCACCGCCTACGCGAAGGTGCAAAAACGCTTGCTCGCCTTGGCCGCGGCGGGGTTTGTGCTGGCCACGCTGGGTTGGCTGGCGCCGGCGTTTCTCGAACACCTGATGCAATTGCCGGGCGGCGGGCTACTTCGCGATGGCCAAAAATGGATCCTCCTCGCCCTCCCGGCTTACCTAGCCCTTGCTAAACATGTTCGACCAGCATGGTTGCTGGTTTCGCTCACATTACTGCAGGTCCCGGACGCGCCTTCCGCATTGTGGGCGCTGCGTCCCACCACCGCACAGGTGGCCAGTTACGGCCACGGCGAGGACGTGCTATTCACGGATTTGCCGGGCACCCTAGACCCCCGCACCAAGGCCTCCCCCAGCGTCGAGTCGGGCGAACTGATTGTCGATGGCCAGCGTATCGACGCCCCCTCCTCCCGTTACACCGCAGCCCTCCAAGCGTGGCAGCGCCGCGACGTGGCCACCTTGCAAAACCTAAAAGTGGGCCTGGTAGTAGACCAAGATAAGGTGACGGAAATCCCCAATGTCGCGCCGCGCCGCGGTTGGCCCTGGTGGACCGGCCTGGGCCTTAGCGTGGGCTGGTTACTCCTTCCAGCAATTCCGCTACTGCCCGCCCTGTGGCGGTCCACGAGAAGTCGCTGGCGTCGATCGGAAGCCCCGGCGGAGCGTTGAGATACGCCGCGGTCAGCCGGATGAGTTCGGCCTTATTATTGGCCAACGCCCCCAGCTGCACGCTGTCCTGCAACCCGCCTGAGCTGCGATAACCTATGGTGGGCACGCCGTGAAGCGCGGCTTCGGTCACCGCTAGGCCCCAGCCCTCTTTGCGGGAGGGCATAAGGTGTACTTTGGCGCGGTCGAGCAGCGCGTGCTTGTGCTCCTCCGTGACCTGCCCGTGAAACACCACGCGGTCCGCCACCCCAAGGTCGTGGGCGTAGGCGTGGAGTTTCGACGCCCACCACCCCGAGCCGATCACGTCAAGTACCACGTCCGGCAACGCGGCAACGACATCCATCGCATGTTCGATTTGTTTATGGGGCACTAGGCGGGACAGAGTGACTATATGGGTGCCTTCGTGCGGCAGCGGGGTGAACTCTGGTACCGGATCCACCCCGTTGCGGATCACGGTAATGTCGCGCACGCCGAGGCTTTCCAATTCGCGGCGGCTGGCCTCCGAGACCGTGATATAACGGCAGCCGCGATGCACGCGGGGGCTCACCTTGGATTCCAGAAACCACCCGATTTTGGCCAGGATTTTGCCCGCTACCGGCCATTGTTCCTTGTGGCAGTGGTGGGTAAGGATCACGGTCGGCGCGCCGGAGAAGATCCGGGCGAAAAACGGGATGCCGTTTTGGGTATCCACCACCACGTCGGTGCCGCTCAGGTCGCCAAAGCCGAACCTGCCGCACAGCATGGCGAGCCAAGCGCGCGGGTATACCGTGAATTTGCCGCCGCCGCGGATAAAGAAGATGCCGTCGCGATATTCGCTACCTCGACCAGCTGTGCGGTATACAACTTGGTGACCTTGCTGGGCGAGATAGCTGCCCACGCGCTCCAGATAGCGTTCGCTACCACCACCTTGTGGGTGAGTGGTGTCGCGCCAACACATTAGAACAATTTTCATACCGGACCCAGCCTATACAATCCCCTATCATGCGCCACTTTGCCACCCTGCGTCGTTCTCTTGGGCTCCTCGCATCCTTTCCTGATGAACAGCGCGACCCCGATCGTTTTTACACCAACCTCGCCGAGGACACTGCGGAACTCATCGCGCTTTTTGCGCCCGTGGCGGGAGACCGCATCCTAGACGTTGGCGGTGGCCCCGGGTTTTTCGACGCCGCGTTTGCTCACCGTGGGGCGTGGTACCTCGGCGTGGATCCGTTTGAAAAGTCGCAGGTTCGAGCCTCCGGCCACGCCCTCCCCTTCGCCGACAATACATTCGATATCACATATTCGTCCAACGTTGTCGAGCACGTCGCCAATCCTTGGGACATGTGTTCGGAAATGCTGCGGGTAACGCGCCCGGGCGGGGTGGCGATCATTAGCTACACCATCTGGTTGGGCCCCTTCGGCGGCCACGAAACGGGACTGTGGCAACACTATGTAGGCGGGGAATTCGCCCGCGATCGCTATACCCGCCTGCACGGACACCCACCGAAAAACTCCTTTGGCACCTCACTCTTTAATGTGTCTTGCGCCGAGGGCCTGCGCTGGGCGCGGGGCGTGCGGGATGCGCAAGTGATCAAGGTCTTCCCGCGCTATCACCCCTGGTGGGCGTGGTGGCTGGTCCATGTCCCGCTGCTGCGGGAATTCCTGGTAAGCAACCTTGTGGTGGTGCTGAAAAAATCCCCCATCGCGCACTGCGCAACGGGGGATCTTACCGCCATACTATGAAGCGTCGGCGATGCGCTTCTTCAGCGCTTCAAATTCTTCAAGCACCTCGGCGGGGACCTTCGGGCCGAGCTTAGCCAGCCAAGCCTCGTTGTCCTCGACGTCGGAAGCCCATTGCTCGGCGGGAGCGCTGAGCGCCTCGCGGACGTCGTCAAGCGGAGTGTCCAAGCCGGTCAGGTCGAGGTCTTCGACGCGCGCGGTGTAGCCGGCGACGGTCTCCTCAGCGCCGACCCGCCCTTCGATGCGGTCGACGATCCACTTGAGCACGCGGCTGTTGTCGCCGAAACCGGGCCACAGGAAGCGGCCGTCCTCGCCACGGCGGAACCAGTTCACCAGGAATACCTCGGGCATCTTGTCGCCGCCCTTGACACCCATGTCAATCCAGTGCTGCAGGTAATCACCGGCGTTGTAGCCGATAAAGGGCAGCATGGCCATCGGGTCATGGCGCAGGGAGCCAACCTTGGCCTCTGCGGAAGCCGCGGTCTGGCCGGAGGCGAGCAACGCGCCGATCATGGTGGCATGGCTCCAAGAATGCGCCTGGGTGACCAGCGGCACGGTGTCGGCGCGGCGACCACCGAACAGGATTGCGGAGATCGGCACGCCCGCCGGATCGTTGAACTCGGGTGCCGCAACTGGGCACTGCGAGATCGGCACGCAGTAGCGGGAGTTCGGGTGGGAGGATGGCTCGTCGGATTCCGGCGTCCAATCGCGGCCCTTCCAGTCGATCAGGTGCTGCGGCTCACCTTCCAGGCCTTCCCACCACACGTCACCATCGTCGGTCAGCGCCACGTTGGTGAAGATGGAGTTGCCCGGTTCCATGGTGTACATGGCGTTCGGGTTGGAGGAGTAGTTGGTGCCCGGTGCCACACCGAAGAAACCGTTCTCCGGGTTCACGGCGTACAGGCGGCCGTCCTCACCGAAGTGCATCCAGGCGATATCATCGCCGACAACCTCGGCGGACCAGCCCTCGATGGTGGGCTGCAGCATCGCCAGGTTGGTCTTGCCACATGCGGACGGGAACGCCGCCGCAATGTAGTAGCTCTTCTTTTCGGGCGAGGTGAGCTTCAGGATGAGCATGTGCTCGGCCATCCAGCCCTCGTCCTTGGCCATAATGGAGGCGATACGCAGGGCGTAGCACTTCTTGGCCAAGATCGCATTGCCGCCGTAGCCGGAGCCATAGGACCAGATCTCGCGGGTTTCGGGGAATTGCGTGATGTACTTGGTGTCATTGCACGGCCACGGCACGTCTTCCTGGCCGGGCTCCAGCGGGTAGCCGACCGAGTGCAGGCAGTGCACAAAGTCGCCGTTTTCGCCGATCTTATCCAGGGCTTCCTTGCCCATGCGGGTCATAATGCGCATGGACATCACCACATAGGCGGAGTCCGTTAGCTGAACGCCCAGCTTGGGTTCCGGATCGGTAATCGGCCCCATGCAGAACGGCACCACATACATGGTGCGGCCCTTCATGCAGCCGCGGTAGTGTTCCGTCATTTCCGCCTTCATCTTGGCGGGGTCTGCCCAGTTATTGGTGGGGCCGGCACCTTCTTCGGTTTCGGAACAAATAAAGGTGCGGGTTTCTACACGAGCAACGTCCGAGGGGTTGGAACGAGCAAGGAAGCTATTGGGCTTCTTTTCCTCGTTCAGTTTGATGAAGGTACCGGCTTCAACGAGTTCAGCGCCTAGACGGTCCCACTCCTCGCTCGAGCCGTCGGCGAATACCACGGCCTCCGGCTGGAACAGCTCGACAGCGTCGGCGATCCATGCGAGCATTGCTTCGTTCTTGGTGGGAACGGGACCTACAAGACCCTTGATTTCCGGTGCGGACATTAGCTCTCCTGACTTAAAAGTCGTCCGACAGACTTAACACCACCCACAATAACGTTGTTCCACAGGCTTCGTCTTTGGCTTCAGTGAGAAACACACCACATTGAGGTAAAACCACACCCAAATCTAAGGAAATAGCACGTGCACAAGGGGTTTTTCTGAGAGAGACACTAGGAAATTACCCCCACGGGGTTGATTTCCATGCGTTTGCCAACATCGAAACCCACGAACGGAAGCCCGCACCATCCCGGTTTTCCCCATCTGACCATTCAGTGTAGCGTGAGTGCTACCTATTGTTGGTGTTATCCCTTTCTGACCCCCGCGCCGTATTGAGTTCCTACAGACATACGGGGCACAATAGTGCAGATGTCTCATACTGATAATTCCCTCAACACCGCTACCGGCGAGCTGCCAGCCGGCCGCCCCTTGCAGTCCACGTTTGATGATGGCTTGGACTACCCGCGCCTCGGCAGCGTGAGCTTCCGCCGCGGCACATTGACCTCCGGCCAGGCCACACTGTGGGAGGAGCACTGGCCACAGCTGGGGCGCATCCTCGCTGATGAGCGTATCGACGTCGCGGCATGGTTCGGGCGCTCCGGCCACCCGACGATCGTGGAGATCGGTTCCGGCACCGGAACTTCCACCGCGGCAATGGCCCCGTTGGAGCCCGAAACCAATATCATCGCAGTAGAGTTATATAAACCAGGGCTGGCAAAGCTCTTAGGTGCGGTAGTGCGAAACGGCATCACCAATATCCGAATGGTGCGCGGTGACGGCGTGGAAGTGCTCAACCGGATGTTCGAGCCGGAATCCCTGGATGGTATTCGCGTGTTCTTCCCGGACCCCTGGCCCAAGGCGCGGCATCATAAGCGGCGCATCATTCAATCCGGAACGCTGCGCTTGTTTGCCTCGCGGCTGCGTCCGGGGGGTGTGCTGCATGTGGCCACGGACCACGCCGAGTATGCCGAATGGATCAGCGAATTGATCCATGTGGAGCCGCACTTGGAGTGGATGGGCTGGCCGTGGGACGAGTGCCCGCAGCTGACGGACCGCCAAGTGATTACCAAGTTTGAAGGAAAAGGCTTAGACAAGAACCATGTTATTACCGAGTTCCTCTGGCGAAAGAAGCCTTAAATGTCTGAAAATGCATTTGTAACCCACACTTACGGCCCCAGCGACAGCCCGGGCCCGCCGAACCTGCTGCTGGTTTGGGACGCTCCGAACCTCGATATGGGCTTAGGCGCCATTATCGGCGGCCGCCCCACCACGGTGCATCGTCCGCGTTTTGATGCGGTGGGCCGCTGGTTATTGGACGAGGCCGCCGCCCTAGGCGAGCACATCGTCCCGGAGGCAACGGTGTTTACCAATGTCACCCCCGGTGGGGCGGATGCGATTCGCCCCTGGGTGGAAGCGTTGCGCAATGTGGGTTTTGCGGTGTTTGCAAAACCCAAGCTCACGGAGGAATCCGATGTGGATCCGGATATGTTGGAGCATATTCGGCGCCGGCACGCCGAGGGTTCTTTGCAGGGCCTTATTGTTGCAAGTGCGGATGGCCAGAATTTCCGCGAAACGTTAGAAGAGCTTGCTGTCGATATACCCGTTAGGGTTTTAGGCTTCCATGAGCACTCGGCATGGGCCGTGGCATCAGAGAACATTAAGTTCACGGATCTTGAAGATATTCCCGGCGTATTCCGTGAGCCGTTGCCGCGTATCAGCCTGGATTCGCTGCCGGAGGGTGGCGCTTGGCTGCAACCGTTCCGTCCGCTGTCTGCCCTGCTGTCTGGGAGGAAGGACTTGTAACGCATGTTTCTTGCGTGGGGGCGCTTCGCCTACCGCTTTCGTCACATCGTGCCGTTTGTGATTATCGGGCTGATCGTGGCCCTATATCTCCTCGCCGGCACGAAGCTCGGCGAACGTATGAGCCAGGAAGGCTGGGATGATCCCGGTTCTTCCTCGACGCGTGCTGCGCAAATCGAGCAGGAAGTGTTTGGGCGCGATAACAGAGGCGATGTGCTGTTATTGGTTACGGCCGAGTCGGTGGATGATCCCGCCACCTACGCGGCCGTGGGCAAGCATTTGCAGTCCTTGCAGGCAGATCACCCGGATGAGATAGCCCAGATAGATAGTTATTTCGCCACTCCCACCGGCCGCCTGACCACCGAGGACCGGCGCATGGCCTTTGCCACGATCGGCCTGAAGGGCGAGGGCGAGGATGTGCTGAAGAATTTCCGCAAGGTGGAGGCGGACCTTACCGACGTTGATTTGCCCGACGGCACCATGATTGAAGTTGCGGGTTCCACGGCGATTGCCGACGCCCTGGACGAGGGCATGGCGGGCGACATCAAGCGCGCCGAACTATACGCCCTCCCCGCGGTGGCGTTGCTTTTGCTCTTTGTGTTCGGTTCTTTCGTGGCGTCGACAATGCCGCTGATCGTGGGCGTGCTTTCCATTTTGGGTTCACTGGGGGTGTTATCGCTGCTGGCCACGCAGACGCAGGTGAATGTGTTTGCGCAATCGGTGGTCACGCTGCTGGGGTTGGGCCTGGCCATCGATTACGGTTTGTTTATGGTGTCCCGCTTCCGCGAGGAATTGGATTCCGGGGCGCCGGTGAATAGAGCCGTGGCCACCACCACCGCCACGGCCGGGACCACGGTGGTGTTTTCGGCGGGCATGGTGGCGGTGGCGCTCTCGGGGCTGTTGCTGTTCCCGCAGGCGTTTTTGAAATCGGTGGCCTATGGCGCGATTAGCGCGGTGGGCTTGGCCGCGCTGCTTTCCATTACTGTTTTGCCCTCGCTGTTTGGCCTGCTGGGAACGAACATCGATAAGGGCATGATCCGCAAACCGAAGAACCGGAGTTCGGATTGGGAAGACACAATTTGGGCGCGCATCCCCACCTGGGCGATGAAGCACGCCAAAAAGGTGACCTTCCTGGGCGTGGCGCTGCTGGTGTTTTTGACCCTGCCGCTGTTCGGCGTGAAGTTCGGCGGCATCAATGAGACGTATCTGCCGCCGTCGAATGAGGTGCGGGTGGCGCAGGAGAAGTTTGATGAGAACTTCCCGATCCGCACCGAACCGATCAAATTGGTCATTACCGGCGCCGACGAGCAGGGCGTGGTGTCGATCTACCAGCAGGCCAGCGCCATCGAGGGTTTGACCGGCGTGTTTGGCGCCAGCCGCCCCACCAAGGAGGGCACTACGGTGCTGTCCACGGGCATTGCGAACCGCGCCGACTATGGCCGCGTGGTCAATGAGCTGCGCAAGATCGAGGCCCCGGACAACGTGACTATTTATATAGGTGGCACCCCGGCGCTGGAGGTGGAGTCCATCGAGGCGTTATTGAGTACCTTGCCGTGGATGTCGTTATATATTGTTGCGGCGACATTTGTGCTCATGGCCTTGGTGTTTGGCTCGATAATCCTGCCCGCCAAGGCCGTGATCATGACGATCCTGGGGTTGGGCACCACCCTCGGCGTGCTCACCATGATCTTTGTGGACGGCCTCGGCTCGGGCATCCTCGGGTTTACCGCCGGCCCCCTCATGAGCCCGGTGCTGGTGCTTATCATGGCGATCGTGTACGGCCTATCCACGGACTACGAGGTGTTCCTGGTATCCCGCATGGTGGAATCCAGAAACCGCGGCTCCAGCACGGACACGGCGATTAGGTACGGCACCGCCCACACCGGCGGCATTATCACCGCCGCCGCGGTGATCATGATCGTGGTGTGCGGCGCCTTCGGCTTCTCCAATATCGTGATGATGAAGTACATCGCCTTCGGCATGATCGTGGCCTTGTTCCTCGATGCCACGCTGATCCGCATGTTGCTCGTGCCCGCCGTGATGCACCTGCTGCGTGACGATAACTGGTGGGCACCCGCCCCGATCCAGCGCGCCGCGGAACTCCTAGGCCACGGCGGCCCGCCCACGGCGCGTGAGGTGAAAGAGGTGCCGATGCCGCGCGCCGTCGATACGCAAGAGGAGTTACCCCTCCACAGCGCCGCAATCGACGACGATGATACCGCCATGCGCGGTGGCCGCAACTCCCGCGACGATGCCGAACTTATCCCGTTCAGCGTATTAATGGCCCGCCACGGGGAGGGGAGATCATAGCCCGCACCCTGCGCCGCCTGCTGCCGATTATCCTGATCGTCGCCGCACTATGGTTTTTCCGCGGCGAACTCGACCCCGCGGCCGCACTCGCACATCTGCGCGACGCCGCGGTGATGCCCCTGATCCTCGCGGCCCTGTGCGCGGTGGCCTCGCTCGTGGCCATGGCGGAAGTTATGCGCGTCTTGCTCGCCGCCGGCGGCACCCACGTTACCCTGCGGCAAACCACCGCCCTCACCTTCGCAGCGAACGCGTTTTCTACCAGCTTTCCGGGCGGCGCCGCAATATCCACGGTGATGCAATTCCAGGTGATGCGACGGTGGAAAGCCAGCCCCCTGCTGATCTCGTGGTTTATCGTGTTTTCCGGCGCGCTATCCACCATGTGGCTGATCGCCCTGAGCGTCGGCGCCGTAACTTTCCAGCCGGGTTCCATGCTGGCACCGCTCGTGGGTTTGGCGGCGTTGGCCGGCGCGATGTGGTGGGCCACCAATCACCCCGAGCCGGTGGCGCGCTTCGTTCGCGTCGCCTTACCGCTGGTGCTTCGGGCGGCGCGTCGAGTGATGCTGCGGCTCGGCCCATTGCGGCACCGCGCGCCCGTGGTCGATGCCAGCGTAGACACCGTAACCACACATATTTACCAATTGGAGGCGGTGCGGCTGACCAAGTCCCGCTTCGGCTGGGCCGCGTGCTGTTCCCTGTGCAATTGGCTTTTCGACGCCGCGACCCTCGGCCTTACCCTATGGGCCGTCACCGACGTGGCACCTGCGCCGGGCGCCATCCTCTTGACGTTTATCACCGCAAAGATCGTCGGCTCGACGAACCTCACGCCGGGTGGGTTGGGGCCGGTCGAGGGGGCGCTGGTAGGCACCCTGATTGCCACCGGGGTGCACAGCCCAGACGCGTTGGGGGCGGTGATCCTGTATCGCTTGATCTCGCTGGCCATGATCACGGCGCTCGGGTGGGTGGTATATGCGTTCAGCCCATGGCGTTCCATGGCCGCCCGGGCGGAGTAAAGTCCAAGGCATGACACTCGCCCTAGATTTGCTGGCTATCGCGATTTTCGGGCTCCTTGCCAGAGCCGCGCACCAGACGCCAGATATGCCCTTTACTTTCCTTGGTTGGTTGGATACCACGTGGCCGTTCGCCCTTGGGGTCCTGCTGGCCCACGCCTTGTTGCGGGTGGCTAGCCTGCGCCGTGCCGTGGTGGTGTGGCTGACCACCGTGATCGTCGGATTGGGGATTTGGGGCATCCGCCACCAGGCGTTCCCGCATTGGTCGTTTATTATCGTGGCGTCTTCGATGTCCGCGCTGCTGCTCTTCGGCTGGCGCGGGATTGCCAAATTGATGCGCCGCGCGAAATAGGAAAGCACCCGCACCGGTGTGGGTGGCGGGTGCTTATGCGGACTTATATGGCGTCCGTGGGGGGTTGTTACCTGTTCAGAGCCTGCAGAAGGTTGAACCACACGACACCGAGGGTGCCAAACACGTCACCGAATACGTCGAGCGCTGCGCTCAGCTGAGTCAAGTCACCCTGGGTAGCAACATCAGTATCTTTCATGATCACCTTAGTCTCGTGGGAAATTCTTACATTCGGTTGATCGCTCATTGCGTATCGAGCGTTACCTCACACCAAGAATCTATATTCCACAGGTCCCAGCCGCAACTTAGGGGCCTAGCTGAAAAGGTATAAATTCACACAGGGTCACATCGGCATAATGGTGTGCTTCTTGGGGATCACGGGCTCGCGCTTGGTCTCCAATTGCCGCAACGCCTGCCGCAGGGCAACGCGGGTCTGGTTCGGTTCGATCATCGCGTCGATATACCCACGCTCCGCCGCCACATACGGGCTGGTCATGTTTTCATCGTAGAAATCCATAAAGATCTTCTTTAGGTATTCCCGCTGCTCCGGCGGGGCGGCGGCAAGCTGCCGGCCTTGGATCATCACCGCGGCGGCGGCGGCACCCATCACGGCCACCTGCGCGGTGGGCCACGCTAGGTTAATGTCGCCGGTCAGATTCTTGGAACCCATCACGGCGTACGCGCCACCATATGCCTTGCGCACGATCAGCGAGATCTTGGGCACGGTGGCCTCCACCACGGAAAAGCCAAGCTTGGCACCGCGGTGGATCAGGCCGACCTTTTCCTGCTGCACGCCGGGCAGATAGCCCGGGGTATCCACCACGAAAATCAGGGGGACATTGTAGGCGTCGCAAATGCGGATAAACCTGGCGGCCTTATCCGCGGCATCCGCATCAATGCAGCCGGCATAAAACAGCGGTTGGTTGGCTACCACGCCCACCGAGCGGCCGTCGATACGCGAAAACGCGGTAATGATGTTCGGGGCGTAGTCGGGCTGCACCTCCAGCACATCATCGTTATCAAAAATGCGCGTAAGCAGGTCCATCATGTCGTAGGCGGTATTAGTGTCATCCAACATGAAATGGTCCAACGCGAGGTCGCGTTCGGTGGGCTCGTCGGACTCCGCCCAAAACACCGGACTCGGCTCGTCGCAGGAGGACGGCAGGTGGTCCAACAGGTCGTGGACATAGGCAAAGGCCTCTTCCTCCGACTCCGCCACATAGGACACATTGCCGTTCAGCGCCTGCTCGTGCGCGCCGCCGAGCTCCGCGGAGGTAATCACCTCGCCGGTCACCTCGCGGATCACGTCGGGGCCGGTCACATACATCTCCGCCCGGCCCTCCACGGCCACCACAAAGTCCGTGGTCACCGGGGCGTATACGGCGCCACCGGCGGATTTGCCCATCATGATGGAAATCTGCGGGCTGCGGCCGGACAGCGGCAATTGGCGGCGGGCGATCTCCGAATACATGGCCAGCGAGGTGACGGCGTCCTGAATGCGGGCGCCGCCGGAGTCTTGGATGCCAATGACGGGGCAGCCGATCTTGATGGCCATATCCATGACCTCGCACACCTTGCGCCCAAAGGTCACGCCGACGGATCCGCCGTACACCGTTTTATCGTGCGCATACACCGCCACTGGTCGACCATCTATGCGACCGTAGCCGGTGACCACACCGTCACCGTATGGGGCGTCCGGTTCGTCGGGGGTTCGCCCCAACGCGCCGATTTCTACGAAGGATCCGGGATCAAGGAGGCGTTCGATGCGCTGGCGCGGGGTGGTGAGGCCGGCAGCATCGCGCTTTGCCCGGGCACGCTCGCTGCCAGGATCTTGCGCCTTGGCAAGCCTGGCGCGCAAGTCAGCGAGCTTTTCTGCCGTTGTCATTCCTTAGTTTCCTTCTTGACCAGCCTCGATTTCAGTGAGGCGGCGGCTAAGGTGTGCGCCGACCGTTCCGATCTCAGGCTCGTCCACGATAGCGAGGTGGTCACCTCGAAGCTGGATAATGTCTAACTGTTTCACGATAGCGGACCATCCACCGTCAGCGTGAATGCGGGCGTACCGAGGCTCCAGCTCGATCGCACCGTCGTGCATCCGCTCCGCCCGAAACAGCATGACGGGGGCCTCCACATCGGCCCAGTTCTCCAGCCGCACTCGGTCAAGAATACGATTGTCCACAAAGCTTGCGCGCTGGTGTTCTAACACGCCCGCGGACAGCCCTTCCGTCTGCGTATCCGCATTGGCTAGGAACTCGGCCATCATGGTCAGCAGCGCATCCTCGCCCGCGGTTTCCAGCAGCTCGTACGGAACCGGGAAGTCCAGGTTGTAGGTCTTCTTGGCAAAGGCGGAGTAGCGTTCCCAGCGCGCCCGGGTTTCCTCGGGGGTATCCGGCACGGCCTCGGCGGGCTGCACCGTATCCAGCAAGGCGATCAGGGCGACATCCACATCGCTGTGCACCAATTGATGCGCAACCTCGTACGCAAGGGCGCCGCCGAAGCTCCAGCCGCCCAGCACCACCGGGTGGCCGTCGGCGTAGCTGCGGATCTCATCAAGGTAGGCGGCGGCGCGTTCCGCCAGCGTGCCCTCCAACCGCTCCACGCCATAGACCGGTACGTCTTCTGGCAGGCGTCGCATGAGCGGCTGGTACACCACGGAGGAACCGCCCGCCGGATGGAACAGGAATACGGCCGGCTTGGTAGATCCTGCGGGGCGGGCGCGCAGCACGCGGATATTGCCCTCCACCTCGGTCTCTAGGCCTTCGCGCACGATATTGGCCAGCGCCTCCAGCGTCTCCACTTCGCGTACCTGTTCGACGGTAACGGTGATGCCGCCGCGATCGGTCAGGCGTTCCGCGATGGCCTCCGCATGTTCGTCGCTCAGTTCGGGCAGTTCGGTGGTCACGCCCGCGACGGCGGCCCCAGTGATTCCCGCCCAGGTGGCAAAGACGAGGCGTTCCGAGGCGTCACGCGGTGCCACACCCACCGCGGCGCTTTTCGACGCCGCCTTCTCCGGCGCCTCCACCTCCGGCTCGCCCTTGCCCGCAACAAGGTCCTCCACTTGGCGCACCACATCGGCCACGGAGGCGTCTCGCAACGCCTGCACCTGCAGCGGCGGGATTTGGAAATCGTGTTCGATGCGGTTCTTGATGCGCATGCCCATCAGGGAATCCAGCCCGAGATCGATCAGCGGCAATTCACCCGGCAGATCGTCGATGTCATAGCCCATGGATTCCGAAACGATCGAACGCATGCGCTGCTCCACGGTTTCCCCGGAATCGGGGTCCCAGTGCAGCGCCTCGATTTCCACATCAAGCTCGGTAAACCTCGGGGCCGCCGGCTGCTCCTGCTTCGCCGCCGGAGCCGGAATGCCGCCGCCGATGGCGGCAAAACCCTCCGCCACCAGCGAGGTAGCATCCCCCATCACGCGATGCACCGTCACGGAAACGCCGCCAAGGCTGCGATGCGCCACCGTGGTGAGGTCGCCGGAAGGCGGCAACGGGGCGTGCTCCTCCACCGCAACAACGTGGGCTTCGGGCAGGACGGCGACTGCCGCGGCGTCGATAAGCGCCTCAGCGGAAGGCACCTGCTCGGCGAGCGCGCTAAACGCCACGGAACCATCGGGCAGGTTCACGCGATGCCCCGGCAAGGACACGTTTTGGGAGGAAGGCCGCGCGGCAGTCCAATACCGCTGGCGCTTCCACGTCACCCCCGGCGTCTCCGCGCGGACCCCGGAGCCCACCAGCAAATCCAGGTTAATGGGCTGGCCCACCACATACAGCTTGGCCAGCAGGTCACGCAGCGAATCGGAGGGCGAAACCTTGCGCTTAAGCGTATACAGCAGCTGCGCGTCGCCCTTGCCCACCGAAAACGCGGTGTTCATCATGCCCATGAGCGCCACCGGGTTCGGGCTGACCTCCACAAGCATGTCGTGGCCGGCCGCGAACGCCGCCGTCGTGGCCTCAAGGAACCACACGGAACCGCGGGTGCAGCGCAACCAATAATCGGAATCGTGCACCACGGAACCCGCCGGGTACACCACGCCCTTATCCACCGAACTAAACAGCGGTATCCGCAACGGTTGGGCTTCGATCCCGGCGGTTTCTGCGGCCAGCTCGCCGAGCAGCGGATCCACGGCGCTGGTGTGGCCCGCGCCCTTCACATTAAGCAGCCGCGCAAACTTCTGTTCGGCCTCCAGCTTGGCCACCAGCTTCACCACGGCCTCGCGCGGACCGCCGATCGTGGTCATGCCCGGGCCCGCGTATACGGCCGGTTCGATGCCCTCGTATTCGGGGTTTTCCGCGATAAACGCGTCGAGGTCGGCGGCGGCGAATTCCACCACGGCCATGGCGCCGAGCTGATCCTCCGGCAGGGAGTTTTCGCCCTCGCCCATCAGCCGGGAGCGGTGGCAGGCCACCCGCATGGCGTCCTGCGCGCTCAGCCCGCCCGCCGCGTACGCCGCGGCGATTTCGCCCATGGACATGCCCAACACGGCCGCCGGGCGGGCGCCAAAGTGTGCGAGCAGGTCGGTGAGCGCGATCTGGATCGCGGTGATGCCTACCTGCGCGGTCTCGGTATTGTACGTTTGTTCGTCATCCTCGATGATCTCGAGCAGCGACCAGCCGGATTCCAGCTGGATCTCCATATCGAGTTCCGTCAGGCGCTCCCGGAAGAATTTCGAGGTATGCAGCAGCTCCTTGGCCATCTTGCGGTGCTGCGCGCCAAAGCCGGAATACACGAACACAGGCCCATGCGCGGGCGGGGCGTCCGCTACCTGAATCCCGGCGCTCTTCTTGCCTTCCGCAACGATACGCAGGCGTTTTATCGCCTCCTCCACGCTGCTCGCGGTAACCATTGCGCGCGACCTACCGTGGTTGTGCCGCGCCAAGGACCGCGCCACCTGGGCTAGGTCCGCGCCGCCCTCAAGGTAGTCCGCCAAGTCCGCCGCCGCTTGTCGACGCCGCGACGGCAACAGCCCGCTGACCGGCAACAGGTATTGCTCGGCATCCAGCTCCGCATCCCAGGTTGCGGCCTTATGTTCGTATTCTGCGGGGTCGAATTCCGCGATCACGGCGTGGCCATTGGTGCCGCCGAAACCAAATCCGGATACACCCGCGATGGCGCGGCCCGAATACTTGGGCCATTCGCGGGGATCCTCCACGATCTCCAGCCGCTCCGCATCGAAATCGATATACGGATTGGGGCCCGAATAGTTGATCGAAGGCGGCAGGACGCCGCGATTCAGGGATTGCACCACCTTGATCAGGCCCGCAGCACCGGCGGCGGATTCCGTATGCCCGAAATTGGTCTTGGCGCTGCCCAGCAGCAGCGGCTCGGTGGCGGGGCGGCCGCGGCCCAATACCTGGCCGAGCGCCGAAGCCTCGATCGGGTCGCCGAGAATGGTGCCGGTGCCGTGCGCCTCCACATAATCCACCGTATGCGGATCGATGCCCGCATCCCGGTAGGCGCGCTCGAGGACCGCGATCTGCGCCTCGGGGTTCGGGGCCGTCAAACCATTGGAGCGACCGTCGGAATTCACGGCGGTGCCCTTGATCACGGCGTAGATGGTGTCGCCGGCGGCCAGCGCGTCGTCGACACGCTTCAGTACCACGAGCCCGGCGCCGTCGGAACGGACAAAGCCGTCAGCGTCGTCGGAAAACGCGTGAATCCTGCCGGTGGGGCTGAGCACGCCCAGCTCCCCAAAACCGGTGGTGGCAAAGGGGCTCGCCAAAATGTTCACGCCACCGGCGAGCGCAATATCTGCGTCCCCCGCCCGCAGGGCACGCACCGCATGATGCACGCTCACCAGGGACGAAGAACACGCCGTATCAATGCTTACGGAAGGCCCACGGAAATCAAAGGCGTACGAAACCCGGTTCGGGATAATCGAACTCGCCGTACCCGTCAATGCGTACGGGTGCGCCTCGGCGGGATCGGAGGCGATCATCAACCCGTAATCGTTGCTTGACGATCCGACATACACGCCCACGTTTTCCCCGCGCAGCGAATTCGCCGGGATATGCGCCTGCTCGAGGGCCTCCCACGCCAATTCGAGGATAACCCGCTGCTGCGGGTCCATATTCGCAGCCTCCAGCGGGGACAAGCCGAAAAACTCGGCGTCAAAGCTAGCGATGTCCTCTAAATAGCCGCCGGTGGTGGGGACGGCCGCCATCTTGGCCACCATAATGTCATCGGCGGCGTACTCGGACCAGCGGCCCTCCGGGGGCTCGGACATGGCGTCGCGGCCGGTAACAAGGAGCTCCCAGAACTCCTCAATATTCAGCGCTTTTGGATAGCGCGCCGCCATGCCGACGATGGCGATATCGTGGGTGCCGGGCGAATCCGAAACCACCGTAAATTGCGGGCTCTCCGACCTCTTCGGTTGCCGCGACGGGCCTTCGATCAGCCGCAAACTCAGCGCGGCGATCGAGGGGAACTCGTAGGCGATGGTGGCGTCTAATTGGACGTCTAGGAGGTTTTCCAACTCCCCTGAAAGGATGACAACGTCGCGTGAAGACAACCCAAATGTTTCCATTGGTTTGTCGTCCGAGATCTCCCCTTCGGGTAAGCCTGTAGCGGTAGCCACCCATGCCCGCAGCCAAGCTTTGAGCTCTGCCACGGTCATTTGACGTCGATCCATCACAACACCTTTACAGTTCTATGAGTAAGTTCTAACCCCTCAAGGCTACCCGCCGTGCACAGCAAGAATCTCTTAACCCAGGCATGTTGAAACCCTAAGTCGAATCATCGCAGTTCAACGGGCCTCGTAAATTCTCAGGGTAACAGACTCATCGTTTCCCCACGGTATTCTGTTACAAAGCCGATACAGCACTCAGAAAACCTAGCGCGGCACCCGCACCCAAAAAGCAACGCCCGGAAAGGGGTCTCCCAGGCGTTGCTTTTCTAGTCAGGCCTTTAGCCCTCGGCCAGGTATGCGTTCTTGCACACGCGGCGGGCAATCTTGCCGGAGGAGCTGCGCGGGATTTCGCCCAGGCCCACGATGCGGATCTCGTGGGGAACCACGCCGTGGTTCTTGGTCACAGCGGCGCGGATCGCCTCGATGGCGGCGGCGTCACCGGATTCGTCCTTGGTGCGCTCACGCTCCGCGAAGATAACCAGCTTCTCCACATCGTCGCCCTCGATGGCGAAGGCCGCGATGGCTGCGGGCTCGACATGGTCGGTCGCATGATCAACGGTGTATTCGATGTCCTGGGGGTAGTGGTTACGGCCGGCAACCACGATCAGGTCCTTCAGGCGGCCGGTGATATACACCTCATTATCGATGATGGCGCCGAGGTCACCGGTGGCCATCCAGCGGTTATCGTCCGGGAAGCCCGCGGCGCGGGAGTTTTCATGCAGCCGGGCGATCAGCGTGTTGTGGAAGGTCGCGGCGGTTTCCTCCGGACGATCCAGGTAGCCGAGCGCCATGTTCTGGCCATGCGCCCAGAATTCGCCGATCTGGCCGTCCGCCAATTCCGTGCGGGTTTCCGGATCCACAACCACCAGCGCCTGCGGCTGCACCACGGAACCGTTGGACATCAACGGCACGGCATTGTCCTGGTTTTCTTCCACGACCTCGACCACACCCTCGCTGAGCTTTTCGCGGTCGGCGTAAATGATCAGCGGACGCTTGTCGGTCTGCGGGGTGCTCACCAGCAGGGACGCCTCGGCCAGGCCGTAGGACGGGCGGATCATGCCACGCTCCAGGCCATAGCGGGAGAACGCGTCAAAGAATTGGTTCACGGCCTTCGCGGTCACCGGCTCGGAGCCGACGATCAAGCCATCGAGGGCGCTTAGGTCCAGCTCCTCGCCCTCGGCGGGCTGGCCGTAGCGAACACCAAGCTCCAGCGCGAAGTTCGGCACCACGGTGTACACATTGACATCGTTGTCGCGCTTGTTCAGCTGCTTGGTCCAGCGGGACGGCTGCTGGATAAAGTCGCGCGGCGTCATAAACTCCATTTCCAGGCCCAGGATGGTCACAAACGCGGCCAGGATAATGCCCATATCGTGGTGCAGCGGCAGCCAGGTGACCAGGCGCAGCGGCGTTTGCAGGCGGGCCGCGGTGAAGATCTGCAGCACATTGGTCATTACCGAACGGTGCGTGAGCACCACGCCGGCCGGGACGCGAGTGGAACCGGAGGTGTATTGCAGGAAGGCGACCATGTCCAGCGGAGCCTGCGTGGATTGCGCCAGCATCGCCTGCACCTCGGGCAGGGTCAGCGGGTTCACCCAGCTTTCGGCCAGGGAGTCCGGCAGCGAGTCCACCGAAATGATGCGCGGACGTTCCGCCGCGGGCACCTCTGCAAAGTGGGCACGCACGGAAGCTGCGGCCGGGGTGTGGGTAAGCACGATCTTCGGCTTGCAATCCCCAAGCACGGCCTGCAGGTGGTCGGCATGGCCCGGCTCGTTCGGATCGTACAGCGGCACGGGCACCATGCCCGCATACATGGCGCCGATAAAGCCGAACAAATATTCGGGGCTATTGCCGGCGAGCACGGCGACGCGGTCGCCGATGGTGCCCACCTGCTGCAGGCGGGCCGCCACGGCCTTAATGCGGGTATTGATCTGCGCTCGGGTGTAATCAACCGCCACGCCATCGCGATCAGAAGAGAAGTCCCAGAATCGCATGCAATGCCGATCTCCACCCCCCTGCATCGCCTCTGCTTGGTACAGGGTTTCGCATAGCCCAGCGAGGTTCATCTGCGGCGGCAGGGTGATTTGGCCCTGTTCGTCAAAAAACTGACCAATTACGGCATGAAGATCCATGGTACTCCTCTAGTGGTTGCAAGATACTTAGTGAAGTCTAATGCTTTCCCTAGTGAACATACAAGGGATTCGACTTATTTGTTGATTAAATCTGTTGCCCAGTCCACCAACCACGTAGATGTCGTTGTTCCGGGGATCACATTCGGATTTGTGGCGTATTGTGCGTGAATACCATTCGCCGCAATGAGCGCCTCCGCACGTTCCAACGCATTCAACACATTGAGCGGGGCATCACAAATGTGATCATCGGGCGCGCATATTTCCACGGTTCGGTCATTGAGGGTACCGAAGCCGCCGGGGCGTGTACCCCGCATTGTCGCCTCCGGAACTATCGGCTGAATAAGCGCATTCACAGGGCGCAATGCAACTTCCGCGCCGACGCCGGACACGGGGTTGCCCACGTGCTGCCCGTATTGCGCTTCTCGACGCCCATCCGCCACCAGCGCCACGCCACGAATACGCTCCGCGGGCACAATGTCCGCACTACCGGTTCCGATCACAGAAGCGATATCGCCCAAGAACACCGCGCCCTGCGAGAATCCCACCAAGATGAAATCCGTAAGCGGGCATTCCCCATGCGTAGCGCGCATTTCCTCTTCCGCCTTGGCGCTGCCCTCATTACGAGATTGGTCGTAGCTGACCTCGTGCATCGCGTGGATATTGCGGAATTGCGCGGTGTATGGAACCGTCCACACCTTCACGTCATCCGGGGAGAAGCGCTCCTGGAGGGGTTGCGTGAGCGTCAGCATAAAGGAGGTCGGATTGGCCGCCGGATGCACCGGGTCATCGGTGGCGCTGGATTCCCACGTGCCGGGGGCTGCGATCACCTCGACGTCCGGGCACCACTCCGGCTGCGTTGCCGTCGGCGGTTCAGGGGTTGGGGGCTCAGGCTGCGGCGGCTGAACCAACCAACGGACCACGCCCAATGTGATCAGCACGAGCACAATGAGCGCAACCAGAATTGTTAGGACCTTCTTCATAGGATCTAGCAATACGCATTTTTCGCGGCCGCCGCAATTGCGTCCGCCAACGCCTCGGGCGATTCGCTGCTGCGCCCTTGCTCAATCAGCTGACCCGCTACAGCATCCACCGTAAAGCTCTTCTGGCCAAGTTCATTGGCCCGGCACACCTCGGTAGCGGCCGCGATCAATTGGTCCTCGATGCCTTCTACCTTGACTTTCTTATCCTCCAATTCCTGGAGGAAGTCCTCATCTTGGGGTGTGCGCTCGGGCGTGATCTCGGGCAGCGAAGAGATCTCTTGGGCGGCCCGATCCTTGGCGGTCGGCTCGCTGGATTCGGTGCCGGAAGACTCCGAACTAGTGCTTGATGCACCCGAACTCGCGGTCGTCGCACGGCTCAGCGAGGTCGCCGAAGTGGACTCGGTGTCTTCGGAGGTGGCGCCGCCACAAGCCACCAGGGTGCAGGCGGCTGCGACGATGGCGAACGCGTATCGGATGGTCACTTCTTCTCCTCAATGATGCGCCCGTTTACCTGCTGGATCACGCCGTGCTGGAAGGTCACGGATTCTCCACCGGCAGGGATCTTCTCTTGGTCCGAGACTGGGAAGCCGTATTCGCCTTGCTCATACTGCTTCTTGCCCCAAGCGTCGTAGATGTCACCGTACAGGATGTAGTGCGCACCCGTACCGGCGCTCCAATACATGTTGCCGTGCTCGAACTTCTGGAACGCGCCACCGTCGATGGGAAGTTCATTGGACTGCGGCGCACCCAAGCGGGAGTTTACGGTATCAATTTCGCCATACTTTTGCGCGATAATACCTTGCACGGTAAATGCGTGATTGTCTTTAGTACGGATCACATACCCGCCCTGGAATTGCTGAACAACATTTTCGCCGACCTCTTTCGGGCCGGAGGTGGGGTACTTCAATACGCCCTGCTCATGCTTGAGGCGTCCCCAAGCTTCCTTCATGTCATTCGGTACGGCGTGCGCATTGGTTTCCGGGGTCCAATAAATCGACCCATGTTCAAATTGCACGTAACGTCCCACACCGTCCGAGGTGGCCTGCTCGCCGCTGGTGGGGAAACCCAACCACGATTCGGTGCCGCCAAGCTCGGAATAGTGCGCGCCGATGCGTCCGATAAGCACGTGCGCCCCGGTGTTCGGCGACCAATACGCGCGGCCGTTGCGGTAGTCTTGCGCCTTGCCGCCCGGGACGTCGTATTCGTTAGTCACGCAGGAGCCGTACGCGCCGTCCTTGGTCAGCTCGCCGATAGCGCCGCCGGTGGTGCATTCCGCGCCGCGGTCCTGGTCCTCCAATTGCAAGCTGTCCGCGATGTGCGGCCAGGCCTGCGTCATTTCGAACTGCCAATACGGCCAGTTATGGATCCCGGAGGGTCGGAACATCGCCGTCACCGGCACATTGGCCTTTTTCGCGCGATCCACAAACGTCTGCGTGGTCATGCGGGACACCACCTCAAGCCCCATGCCGGAGGCCTCCGCGGGCGCCTGCGCCACGGAGCCAGGTTGACCGTAATCGTCGCGGCCCGACCCGGCAGACACATACACCGTCTTGCCCTTGAGCGCCTCCACGCCAAGCTTGGGGTCATTGTCAATCCACCGCTGGGAACCGTACGGGCCCCACATGTTTTCCGCGTTATAGCCGCCACCATCGCTCATCGCGGCGCCAATCATCGCAGGCATGCCGGAAGACGTGGTGTCCAGGTAGCCCGAGAAGGAGCCCACAAAGTTGAACATATCCGGGCGGTGCTGCGCCAGATTCATTGCGGCGGTGCCGCCCATGGAAATGCCCAGGATGGCGCGCTGCCCATTGGAGCGGTAACCATTCTTAAGCACGGCGGGCAATTCCTCAGTAAGGAAGGTTTCCCACTTATAATGCTTGCCCTTGTCAGGTTTATCCCAGTCTGTGTAGAAGGAGGACTCACCTCCCACTGGGAGAATTACGTTGACGTTCTTATCAGCAAATTGTTGCTCAATGTTGGTGTAAAGCGTCCAGCCGCTTTCCTCCTCGATGGCGCGCAGGCCGTCGAGCGCCCACACCTCGGGGAACTTCGCGTCCTTCTTGGAGTGCCAATCGCGGGCCAGCAGGATCTGCACCTGGATGGGCTTTTCCGGCATGGCTGCGGACTTAATAAATACCGCGATGCGGCGATCCGTAAGCCATTCCACGCGGTCTACGTCCACGCCTTCCGGCAACCCTGCGATATCGGGGTGATCAGTGCGGATGGGCGTCCGCTGCGGAGCCTCGCCCCCTTCCAGGTATCCCGTAATGCCGTTGGAACCTGCGCTCGGGCTGGGCGCGGTAGATTGCGCCACCGCAACCGGCATCGGGACGAGCAGGGTCAGGGGAACCAGTACGGCCGCGATGCGGAGGGCGCGGCGTGGCAGAGAGATGGAGCGCATGAATTTGTGTCCTCAACGAATAAAAAGATTGCACACGATGCGCTTAAGTTTAAGTACAACTTGAAGGTTGTGGTAGTTGTGACACACGGTAATTTTTTAAATTCTTGTGACTCGGGTGTTCTGAGGGCTCCCTGAACGTGAAAAAACCGCACCCGAAGGTGCGGTTATATTCATGCTCGGCTTAGCGAGCGTTCATCACATCCAAGACGCGGTCACGGGTGCGCCACAACTCATCGGTCCACAACCTCCAGTTGTGAATACCAACGGCCGGGTAGTTGGTCGCCGGATTCAGGCCCTTGGAACGAGCCTCCCGCTCCCACTCCTGGGTGGTGCTACGAGCCAGCCACTCCAAGCCGGAACCCATGAAACGCTGATCCAACGGCAAGCCGTGATCCTCCGGAGCCCACGCGCCGGTAGCGGCGGAAATGTAAACGTCCGAACCCTTCAGGCCCTCCATGTTGTGGAAGGGGTCATTCTCAAAGCGACGCGGGTTAGTGATACTGCCGTACATCGCGTTCAGGTTGAAGCCGCCGGTCTCCAGCAGGGCAAGACGCAGCAGGGTCTGCATGCCCGGAGCGGTGGTGTGCAGGTAGCCGGAGTAGGACAAAGCCTGGCGGAACTGATTCGGGTGCCGGGCCGCAAGGTTCAGGGCGGCGGTACCACCCATGGACAGGCCGGCGATGGAGTTATTGGTCGGGGACACGCCGAAGTGCTGCTGCAGGTAGCCCGGCAGCTCGGAGGTCAGGAAGGTCTCCCACTTGTAGGTGACCGGCTCGGCGGAAAACGCTGCGGAGTTCTCCCAGTCAGAGTAGAAGGAACCCGCGCCACCAACCGGCATCACGAGGGTCAGATTGGAATCCACGTACGCAGCCTGAGCGTTCGAGTACACGGTCCAACCCGTGAAGTTATCGTCGGCACGCATACCGTCGAGGAGATAGAAACCTGCGTTACCGCCAGCGCGAGCGGGCTGCACCAAAACAGGCACGTTACGGCCCATTGCTTGAGACCAGACGTCACAACGCTGCACCCAGTGCTGCGCCGCGTCCCAGTCACAAGTTCCGGTGGCATCAGGGCGAAGCGTGTCGCGCGCATCAGCCTGTGCGACACCACTGCCTGCAACGGCAAGCCCTGCTGCTGCAGCCACAGCCATAGCGACTACTGTCGCGCTACGGCCGACTGCGCGAAGTCGGTTCATGATGGTCATGGTTCTCCTCGGTCGGGTTTTTCCCAGTACTCGATTGCGCATTGACATTGGGACTATCGCCCCAGCTTTTCCAAAATGTTACATCCTTAATCCGCGCAAAGCTAGATGCAAGATTTTCTGCGGGGTGTTTTAAGCCGGATTTACGTACACAGCAAGCACGATGCAAACCACCCATAGCAGGGCTAATGCCTGCAAAGTGCGGTCTGAAAGAGCCAATTCATCAGGGGCACCCCCGTCACCCCGATCGATGTCCGCTGCATAGCGAAGAATTGCCACGGTAAAGGGCACCATGGACACCTGATACCAAACACCCCCGTGCATATCGAAGCCCCACAGCGCATAAGACATCACCACGGCCGTAGCCGACAGGGTCCACACAAAGCGTAGATAGGGAGCTGTGTAACCCTCAAGAGACTTACGGATCTTTGCGCCCGAACGCTCAGCTAGCAGAATCTCTGCATAACGTTTTCCTGAGGCCATAAACAGGGAACCGAAAGCAGCCACCAAGAGGAACCATTGCGAAAGCATGATCCCCGCCGCAACGCCGCCTGCCATTGCGCGCAACATAAAACCGGAAGAGACCAATGCAATGTCAATTACCGGCTGATGTTTCCACCCAAAGCAATAGCCCAATTGGAGCGCAATATAAATGCCAACCACCACGCACAAATCCTTGCCGGAGGTAGCCAACCAGGAGGCGCCCAACGCCCCGCCGATCAACAACACCGCCATCAGATACGCGAGCCAAATCGGCAATACACCTGCGGCGATGGGCCGGAATTGCTTCGTCGGATGCGCCCGATCGGCCTCCACGTCGCGCGCGTCATTGATCAGGTAGATCGACGACGCCGCCATACAAAAAACGGCGAACGCAATAGCGACGTCGATAAGCGTCGTGGGGTTCAGCAATGCGGAACTACCCGCCGCGGCCGGCGCAGCGAGCACCAAAACATTCTTCACCCACTGCTTTGGCCGCAGCGCTTTCACCATGCCATCCAAAAGGTTTTTCGGAGGCTTCTTATTCGTATGTGTGTCCAGTCCAGTGGTATGCGGTTCGGAGCCGATCGGCTGGTTCATTTACTTCTGCCTTTCCTGCACCAGTTTCGCGGTGAGTGCACCCAAGAGCGCGCCCACGGCAACATCCGTGGGGTAATGCACACCCAAAATCATCCGCGAAAGCATCATCAGCGGCACGCCAAGCAACGGGGTGCGGCGGCCTGCCAGCGTACTTAAGCTCACCAGCGCCGCCGTCGTCGACGTTGCATGCGAGCTCGGGAAACTGAGCTTACTGGGGGTGGAAACGCCGATGGTAATCCGCTCGTCATCGGGCCGCGGCCGCCGCACCACGCGTTTCAGCACCACACTCGCCGCGTGACTCACAAACGCGGCCACCGCCAGGCGCAACCACGCACCACGACGCCGCTTATCGACGACCGCGCCAACCAGGCCCAAGGCCAGCCAACCCGCCGCGTGCTCACCAAAAAAACTCATGCCGCGAGCGATCGGCAGCGACGCCTTCGGCGCTATTCGTTGCAGGTAAACAAGAACCTCAGCCTCGTGGAACGGGTCGCCCTTGGTCACTGAAATACCTTCCCCCAAGCCTCGCGGCTGGTCAGTTCGCTGTGCGCCGCGCGATACCGCTCACGCATCTCGCCGAAACGTTGCTTAACTTCCTTTTGCAGCGCGCGGGATTCCTGCAACAAGGCCTTCGCCTGCGCCCGATCGCGTTGGCGATAGACCACGCCGCGGCCGTCTGCGGTGGTGACCGTCGCGCCGTCGACACGCGAAAGGCTGAACCAGCGCGCCTCGATGGGGGCGAGGTTCGCCTGCGGGGCCTCATGGTGCGCCTTATTCTCCTTGCTCAAGGTGTGCTTGAGGCCCTTGAGCAGCCAAAATGCCTTCTTTACCGGACCGAGGCGCCCGCCCACATCCTTGGTGGGCACGCCCGGAATGCCGGTAGGCTTCGGCAGCTCGGCGGCCGTGGGCAAAATCACAGCGTCGGGGTATTCCTTGCGGATCGCGGCGATGCGCGGCAGGGAGCTTTCCAAAATACCGAACAAACGCTCGGGGCCGGCGAGGAAATCGCGCATCGCCTCGTTTTGGATCACCACGGTAGAGTACTCCAGGCACATCAGGTGCTTGATCGTGGCCTTCAACATGGAACGGATAATGCCGTCCACCGGGCCATCGTGGTACATCGCCGCCACGATCAGGCGATTGCGCAGGTGGAAATACGCCTGCCAGTCGATGGCATCATCCTTATCGGACCACGCCATATGCCAAATGGCCACCCCCGGCCACGTCGCCGTGGGATAACCCGCCTGCGCCGCACGCAGACCGTACTCCGCATCGTCCCACTTAATAAATAGCGGCAGCGGCTGGCCGATCTCCTCGGCCACAAGGCGCGGGATCAGGCACATCCACCAGCCGTTATAATCCACGTCGATCCGGCGGTGGAGGTCGCGGGAGTTCTTATCCTTCGGCTTATCGTCCTTATTGCCCTGGTAGCTCAGCGGCATCTTGGCAAAATCATGGTCATAATGCACGTGCGGGGCGTGCGTCCACATAAATATGGAGCGATCGATCACCTCGCCCATGGAATGCAGGTGGCTGCGTTCCTGCAGATTCAGCATCTGCCCGCCGACCAGCATCGGGGTCTTGGCAAAGCGCGCCACCTGGAGGGCGCGAAGAACCGCGTCCGGCTCGATGGCAATATCATCGTCCATATAAAGAATGTATGGGGACTTTTTCGCACCGGCCGGGCCATCGCCCAACGCCTCCCACATGATGCGGGAATAACCACCGGAGCCGCCGAGATTGCCCTGGCGGAACTCAAACAAACGCCCTTGAAAATGCTTCGCTGCCGCCGCATAGCCCGGCTCATCCTGCGGGTGCTTCGTGCCCTGATCAGGCATAATCACCGCATCGATCACGGCATCCACCTCGGGGTCGATCGCCAGCGCCTCCAATGCGGCCACCGCATCCGCAGGGCGGTTAAACGTGGGCACCCCCACGGTGACACGCGGCTCGAACGGGCCCACCTGCTTCCCGTTCGGCAAGGTCTGCGGCTGCGCCGCTACCGGGGAATACCAGCCCGCCTTTGTAATGGTGGTATCCGTCTCTGCGGTGATATCGAACCAGTACCAGCCGCCATCTTCAAAGGGTGCTAGGGAAAGCTCAAACTCGATGACATCATCCTCGACGAGCCCGCCGACCACGCCGATACGGGCGCCGTCGATCTTCGAGCGGTACACATCCACCCGCGCCGCCCCCTCAACCTCGACGCGCAGCACCACGGACTCTAATTGCGACCAGCGGCGCCAATAGCTCGCGGGGAAAGCATTAAAGTAGGTCTGAAAACTCACCTCGCAACCACTGGGAATGGTCACGCTCGTGCGGTCGGTCCAGCTAGCCCGCGCATCATTGCGATCCGCCTCAAGCAGGTACAACGTGCGCACATCGTGTGGCTCACCACGCTTCGGCAATAACACACGCTGCAGCTGTTCGATCGCCTTGCTCATATTGTTCTAGCCTTTCTGTTGGGTCACCCATTCAGAGTAGTCTTCCACAAGCTATATGGTGCTTAAGCCACCCAGGTTGGTGGGGTGGGTCGGCGGTAAGGATCCAGCACCGCGCACACTCAGCCTGACTGTAACATAAGCACAGGTCACCGCACCGTTACACGTTCCGCAACCCATAGGCGGGAGCGACCAAATCCTTTCCTTTATATTGGGGCTAGAAAACGTGTCCTCAGGAGGCAGAGAAGTACAAAGTGCCGGGGGTCGTTTCACCGAGGAGCTCATCGATGGTGACAAAGCGATAGCCAAGCTTGCTCAACTCCCCGATCACGCAAGGCACCGCGTCAACGGTGGTCTTATGGACGTCGTGCATCAAAATAATGGAGCCGGGTTTGGCGCTAACGACGGCACGATTGCACACGATCGTGGAATCAAGATCCGCCCAATCCTTCGTATCAATGTTCCACAGGATCGAGGCCATACCGGTGCTGCGGATCTCCCGAATGGCCGTCGGGTTGAGGGCACCATAAGGCGGGCGCATCAGGTGCGGATCAACCCCGGTGGCTTCCCGGATCACGGCATTAGTGTCTGCCAATTGCTTATGAATAGCCTCCGGAGTTTGCGTTGTCAGATCCGGATGATTCCACGTGTGATTACCAATTTGATGTCCGGCCTTAACTATGCGTTTTGTTAAGGCCTTATTGTTGTGCACCTGCTCGCCCACAACAAAAAACGTTGCTTTTACATCGTGCGTGCCAAGTATTCCGAGGAGTTTCCTCGTGTAATCTCCCGGGCCATCGTCGAAAGTGATTGCGATGCATCGCTCCCCCGCACAACTCCGCGAAACGGCGGGTTCAGTGGGCGCGGCCTTTATGGTCTGCTGGAAACCAAAAAGCTCGCGCGAAACTTCTTCCTTGACAAGATCGCGCAGCTCATCCACTTCAATGCGAATATCCAAATCGCCGTAAGAACTCGGCAATACCGCACCCTTATGTAGCGGAAAGAACAAAGCCCCGTGATCGACCATAAAATACTCGAATTGTTCTTGGTCCAGAAAATCCGCTACATTACCCGGTTGCTTCTCCTGCTTATCAAGAATTTTTCGGGCCTCGGCGCGGGACAGCTCGACTACTTCGGCGACGCCGAGGTCGGGGTCGTCGAAAAGCTCGCGGAGCTTCAGGGCGTGCCCAGTACGCTTGTCAAAGGTCCAGAAAAAGCTGGATGCGGTGGATTCCGCGCCCAGCGAATCATGGCTTACATTGACCGCAATGGAAAGGTAGTGCTCGGTGTTTGTGGTGATCTGATAGCCCGCGGTAAACGACGGCACCTCGTCCGCAGCGGAGCCTTCCTCCACCAACGCGTGAAAAGATTCATATTCCGAATCGATCGCATGAGCGACGGTTTCATCTATCGTCGAATTACCGCTAATCGGGTATTCAATCGCAACCTTCTCCTTTTTGGTCTCGCGGGTATCAATTTTGGAAGAAATGCCTTCGTAGCGGCTATCCACAAACTTGTAATTGTCAGCAGAGTTTGCGCCGCCAGAACGCGAAGAAATATATGTTGCCACCCCGATAACGGCGATAACCAACAACAGCACAACGCTCGCAATAGTAGTAATCTGACGTTTGCTCACAATTTGGTTTCACATTCTGACAGTTATGTTTATGCATAGTTTAAACCGCAAACCACCACCCCGCTCTACAGCCGAAAAACCCCTAACAACTGGGGGTAACCGCGACGCAAAACAGGGTTAGAAGGCCCGCACCTAGGCCGGACAAAAGCCCCCAGAGATCACCCTGGAGGCTGCGTCCCAGAAAGCCGCTTTCACCTAAGTACAGCATTTTATCAACAAGGCTGTTTAAGTGCTGCATTTCACAATTATGCGGCGCGTGTAGCGAATTTATACCGGCTAAACTGCCCGAACTTTACGCGATTGGGATCAAACTAATTTGCGGAAACGCCCACGATTGCATGGCGCTGTTTCGTGCCCAGCTGTAGCTAGCGCAGGGCGTCGACAAGCTTATTGTCAAACATATTGAGCGCGGAGGCGATGGCCATGTGCATGTCTAGGTATTGGTAGGTGCCCAGCCTGCCGCCGAAGTACACCTTGCGTTCGGCTGTTTCCTGATCGGCCAGCTCGCGGTAACGCAGGAGCATATCGCGGTCGGCCGGGGTATTGATCGGGTAGTAGGGTTCGTCCTCGGCCTCGGCGAAGCGGCTGTATTCCTTCATAATCACGGTCTTGTCGGCGGGGTACCGGTCGGCGCGTTCTGGGTGGAAATGCCGGAATTCGTGGATGCGGGTGTAGGGCACGTCGGCGTCGTTGTAGTTCATCACGGAGGTGCCTTGGAAGTCGCCCGTGTCCAGCACTTCGGTTTCAAAGTCGAGGGTGCGCCAGCCGAGCGTGCCTTCGGAGTAGTCGAAGTAGCGGTCGAGCGGGCCTGTGTACACGACGGGGGCGTCGGGGTTTTCGGCGCGGAGCTGGTCGCGGACCTCGAACCAGTCGGTGTTCAGCCGCACCTCAATAAGCTTATGATCGGCCATGCGTTCGAGCCACGCCGCGTATCCGTCCACGGGAAGGCCTTCGTAGGTGTCGTTGAAGTAGCGGTTATCAAAGGTGTAGCGGACGGGCAGCCGGGTGATGTTTCCGGCGGGGAGTTCCTTCGGGTCGGTCTGCCACTGCTTTGCGGTGTAGTCGCGCACGAACGCCTCGTACAGGGGGCGGCCGATCAGGGAGATGGCTTTTTCTTCGAGGTTGGTGGCGGCGGCGGGGTCGAGGCCGTCGGTTTGCTGGCGGATTAGCTCGCGGGCTTCGTCGGGACTGTAATACTTTCCAAAGAATTGGTTAATAAGCCCCAGCCCCATCGGGAATTGGTATGCGGTGCCCTTGTGCATGGCGAACACGCGGTGCTGGTACCCGGTGAATTCCGTAAATTGCCGAACATACTCCCAAACCCGCTGGTTGGATGTGTGGAACAGGTGCGCGCCGTATTGGTGGACTTCGATCCCGGTGGTCGGCTCTGCCTCGGAGTAGGCGTTTCCGCCGAGGTGGTGGCGCCTTTCCACGATGAGTACGCGCTTGCCTAGTTGGCTGGCTGTACGTTCCGCCACGGTGAGGCCGAAGAGCCCGGAACCTACCACGATGAGGTCATATTTTTGTTCGGTCATGTGTCGAGCGTATCGCGTGGGTTCGCCCTGCGCACGACATCTCTTCTAAGACACGCCGCAAATATCACTTTAATAACACTCGCCACACTGGTAGCATGTGCCCCTAGAGTTTATCATTGTAACATTGTCTCAGTCTCAGGGAGTGTCCTCACATGCCACAGCGCCGCCGCTTACATGCGGGCTCTCAGCGTCCGGTCCTCGCCGCCGTGCTTGCGATTACCCTGATCGCATCCGCAGCATTGGGCATCGGAGGCATCCAAAAGACCCAGAACGCGGGTCTTGACCCAATCGCCGCCTCCCTAACTACCACCAGCTTCGACGGTGGCGAAAACGTGGTTGTTGAGGATTCCGCCATCACCGCGCAGGGCGAAGAACCCGGCCCGCGCAATGTAAAGGAATTCTCCCGCGATGAACCTTTCTCACTGTTCGCCCTGTCCTGGCAAGGGCAGCGCGACCTCGCCGCGTTCTTCCGCGCCCAGCGCGAGGACGGCTCTTGGGGCCCGTGGTACGACGCCGACCCCCTCAACGAAGAGGTAACCGACCGCACCGGCACCGAACCTATTTTCCTGGAGCCCACCCACAAGGTGCAGGTCGCCGTACACGGTGTGCAGGACGCCGCCGGCATTGACGCAGTGTTTATCGACGGCCGCGCCGAGCAAGGTGGCATCGCCCTCGCCGCCGACACCGACGGCATGCCCAATGTGGTTTCCCGCGCCGGCTGGCGGGCCGACGAATCCATTCGTTGCGGTTCGCCGACCTACGATGATGAAACCAATGCCATCACCATCCACCACACCGCTGGTTCGAACAACTATACGCAGGCCGAGGCGGCCGGTATCGTGCGCGGCATCTACCAGTACCACGCCCAGCAATTGGGCTGGTGCGATATCGGATACCACTCTCTGGTGGACAAGTACGGCACCATTTACGAGGGCCGCTCGGGCGGCTTAACCAAGCCGGTCCAGGGCGCCCACGCGGGCGGCTTCAACGAGAACACTTGGGCGATCTCCATGCTCGGCAATTACGAGGAAGTGGAACCCACAGACACCATGCTGAAGGCAGTCGGCGAGCTTGCGGGTTGGCGCGCCAAGGTTGGCGATTTCGACCCCACCGGCCATGACGTGCACTATTCCGAGGGCACCAGCTTTTCCAAATATGCCTACGGGCAGGAGGTGAGGCTGCCGAGTATCTTCGCCCACCGCGACGTCGGCACCACGGCGTGCCCCGGCAAGTACGCCTACGCGAAGATGGATTCGATCCGCGCCACGGCTAAGCGGAAGTACGATTCCATCCGCAGCGGAGCGACCCCAACCACCACTGCGCAGGCGACGACCACGAACGCTGCGGCACCTGCGGCCGAACAGGCTTCCACCGCCCCGCTGGCCAATGCTACGATCGGCACGCTCCTTGCCGCGGGCATCGGCATGCTTTCCTCGGAGGGCCGCCTTCCGGAAACCACGACCAAGGTTGGCAACGTCGATGTCATCGAGGGTCTGCAGCTCAAGGACATTCCCGCCGTGGTAAATGCGGTGATTTCGGACGAAAAGTTCACGGAGGTGTTGCGCAAGGTTACGGATGCCGTGGGCCCGATCCTCGGCCAGCCGCGCGGCGGTGTGCACACGGCGACCCCGGTCGGCGAGCGTAATTCCGCGGTGGAGTACGTCCCCTTCGATAACGGCATGATCGTCTCCTCCCCGGAGGCCGGCACTCACGCCCTATGGGGAAAGATTGGCGACGCCTGGGCAGCACAAGGTTTCGATTCCGGCCCGCTGGGATTGCCGCTCACCGAGGAGTACCTCGCCGGTGACCTAATCCGTGCGGATTTCCAGGGCGGCTACATCACCTTTAACCCTGCGGACGGCCACGTGGAGATCCATACCTTCTAGCATTCTTCGGGGGGAACGTCGTTATCGCCAAGCGGGGGGATATCGTCGTAGTCTCGGAGTTGCCGCTTCCGCATGGTCATTTGCACGAGGTGGCGATTGCGCTGCTTGGCGCGGTACTTGGCCAGCGTGGTACCCCACCGACCAAAACCGTTGCGGCTCGGCGGGCTATCGTAGTAGGCCTCGTCCCGGGTGGGATGGTCGTGGCGGCCGGTAATCCCGCTTTCCAGACCTTTGACCTGCCCCGCAAGCGGACCGTTCGGCACGGTGGTTACTTCCAGGTTGTCTAGTTTCCAGGTCACCACACCAAACACATCGCTGCGCGCCATCACGTTTCTGTCGGTTTTAAAGTTGTGGTGTCGCCGACACAGACATTGCAGGTTCGGCAGGGTGGTCAATCCGCCCATCTCCCAATTAATAACCTGACTTCCACAACTGTTTTGCGGATTTTTGGGTGGAATGTTTCTGACCTTGGGGTTTGTTGTTTTGGAAGTGCGTTTTGGGGGACTAGGTGCCTGGTTGGTGATAGCGTCATTGGGTGGCTTACATTAAGTATTCGCGGACTACCTCTGGTGGGGTGAGTGTTCAAGTTGTGCGCAAAGTCCGTGGCCGCACCGTTGTGTTGTCCCATGTGGGTACTGCTCATGATGATCTGACTTTGCATGCGTTAATTGACAAGGCAGAGGAATTTATGGGTTTAGACGCACAGATGAGTCTGGATATCGGCATTGATGTGCCAGTTCGTGCGCGTCCATCGATGGTGGATATCTCTAACTACCTGGAATCGGCCTCGGACAAGCAACTCGAGCTGTTAGTTGAACGCGGTGCTGATTCGACGGTTCTCCGCGATCCGCCCCGCGCTCAACGCGCGCCTGTGGCTGAGTCTAATTTTCCGGCCTCGCCACGGGTGATTTCATCTCCGGCCAGGTTGATCTGGGATGTGCTAGCCATGGTTTACCAACAGCTTGGCTTTGCCTCGTTACATGATGAAGCGTTTATGTCCACGGTGATAGCACGTGTGGTTAAACCCACCTCGAAGGCTCAGGTGCCTGAGGTTTTAGCGAGTATGGGCAGATGTGCGCCGCATGAAAACACCATCTACAACGCACTCAAGCGATGCCACGAACGCGACTATAAAAAGATAATTTCGGCCAAATGTCACGAGTATGTGCGCACCAATCATCAGGTAACCATGGTGCTGTACGACGTGACTACTTTGTATTTTGAAACCTCAAAAGAAGACGAGCTGCGTAAGATCGGGATGAGCAAAGAGCGTCGCGTTGATCCTCAAATCGTCGTGGGGTTGATTACTGATAATCTGGGATTTCCACTGCATGTGGACTTTTTTCATGGCAAGACTGCGGAAACCACCACGCTGATCCCGATGCTTGAGGCCTATCGCAATGCCCACGATTTGGAATCATTGACAGTAGTTGCTGATGCCGCGATGCTATCGGCAACTAATCTTGATGAGCTTGATGCTGCAGGGATTAACTACATCGTGGCCGACCGGCTAAAAAAAGCCCCTCACGCGGTGACTATCTCCGATGATGACATGGCGGCGTGGTCGAAGAAAACGGACACATACGAAATTGTCGAAACCACCAAAACTATGGGCAAAGCAGGCAATGCGGTCACTCGCCGAGTGGTAGTAGGTTTTAGTCCAAAGCGCTACAAGTACGACACGTTCACGCTACAAAAACAAAAAGAAAAAGCTCAAGCAACCGTCGCAGGCAAGGCAGCTACTCGGTTGCCACGGTTTGTATCAAGGAACAAAGACACGCTGAGGATCAACGAGAGTGCGTTCGATAAGGCGCTCGCTCTTGCCGGATGGAAAGGCTACGTTACCAACCTGGATAAAGACCAAGTCGCAGGTAGTGAGGTAATTAGTCTCTACCACGAGCTCCACCACATTGAAAACGCGTTCCGGATGGCGAAAACAGACTTGCAAGCCCGGCCAATTTTTCATCGCACTGAAGATGCCATCCAAGCGCATCTCACCATCGTGCTGGCTGCTTTAGCAATGTCAAAACACATTTACCTCACCTGCCAGATAACCACTCCGAAACTTGTCGCGACCCTCAGTCAGTACCGACACGCACTCGTCGAAACCGGCAAGCACCGATACGAAATCCCACCCCAGCTCACACCCGAAATCGAAGAAAAAATCAACCAGCTAAAAAACTTCAAACCGGGGGACTAGGGCAAATTGTGGAACTCAGGAGTAGGCCTCGTCCCGGGTGGGATGGTCGTGGCGGCCGGTAATCCCGCTTTCCAGACCTTTGACCTGCCCCGCAAGCGGACCGTTCGGCACGGTGGTTACTTCCAGGTTGTCTAGTTTCCAGGTCACCACACCAAACACATCGCTGCGCGCCATCACGTTTCTGTCGGTTTTAAAGTTGTGGTGTCGCCGACACAGACATTGCAGGTTCGGCAGGGTGGTCAATCCGCCCATCTCCCAATTAATAATGTGGTCGGTATCGCAGAAGCGGGCCTCCACATTGCATCCGGGGAACCTGCAGGTTCCGTCCCGCAACATCACGAGCAGCATTTGGTCCAGCGTCGGATCATGCTCATCGAAGCATTCGGTGGCTACGGAGTCAATGCTGCGGTAGCGGAAGGAATTGGCCCGCATCAACTTTCGCCGCTGGTTGATGGTGAGCTGCCCGGTTCCATCCGCGTACACCAGCTCGACGTGATCCGCGGGCGTGAGCTCCCCGACCCCGAAGATCCGGACTTGCCGCGCCTTCTCCCGCGCCGAAAGCGTGCCACACAACCGATTCATTACCACCCGTTCTTGAGGGACCTTTTCAGATTTCGCGTCCGCCGCGATAGTCTGCCTAGCCTCATGAGCATCCTCGGTAGCCAAGGTCACCTGCAGCACACTCACCGAAGGGTCGCTGGTGTGCAACACTTCCACCCCATAGGGCGCCTCGGGCGAATCGAAGTCCACGCGCCCGCTATTGGGGTCCTTGAAATCATCGTACAACCCGAGTCGCACCAGTTCATCGCGGATTTTATTGCCCAACCACCGCGCGGTAGGCAAGGCTTGATTCGGCACCGTGGGCGATAAACACTCCACTAGGAAGATATCCATCTGCTCCCAGATTTCGGCGCAATCTTCATCGTCCGGAATGGCAGCCAGGTGATTCGCGAGCGTCCGCAGCATCCGATAATCCAGCAGCCCCCATGTCAGCCCCAGTTCCTTTAATCTCGGTAGCCACGCGTGCAGCAGCCAGCAGCCGCACACAATATTAGTCATGCACGCTTCCGAATAGTGCGCCGATTGCAATGCCAGCTTCCGCACGAGCCGCCGTAAGTTTGTATCTTCCCAAATCACATCTTTGGTCACCGCCAAATACGCCGCCAAGAAATCCCTATTGTGCGCGATTTCCTGGCCACCCAGAGTGTTTCCGTCATTGTGTACCAAAAAGCCCACATCGGGCCTTGCGTCTGACATTGTTTCTCGCCCCTCCCGTGGTGAAAAGTCCACCCCCTACATTACCAGCCCGAGCAGCATACACCCAGCTCATAATACGTTTTGCCCGACTCAAAACGTTACCCCCGCGCGACGTCGTCACCTGCAATAACAACATGGGAATATGTGGCGCGCAACCTAACCGGGAACCGTCGCATAGCCCCCTCAGCGGCGCTCAGACCGCCCTCAGGAACCCCACAGCAGCACGTTCGCAGCCACTCCCATCAAATCACCTCAACAAGGCTGCAGAAGCGCAGAAGAGTTGCCACTGTGCAATGCGTCACATTTACATATACACAACGCCGCCCCTATTCAGGGGCGCATGACTGCCGCCTAGAACCAGCGGCTCAGCACATCCGCAATGCCGCCGTCATTATTGGAACCGCACACCTCATCGGCAACGGCCTTTAACTTTGGGTGAGCATTCGCCATGGCGACGCCGTGCCCCGCCCATTGCAACATCTCTAGGTCATTGGGCATATCGCCAAAGCACAATACTTCCCGCGCGGAAACCCCGATGTAATTGGCCAATTCCCCGACGCCGGTGGCCTTATTAATGCCGGGTGCGGAAACCTCCAGCAGGCCCTCGTTCATGGAATAGGTGATATGGGCCATACTGGCCGGAACCAGGGGTTTGATCAGCGCATACAATTCGGGCGCGCTCAGGGAATCGTTTCGCAGCAGGAGTTTCACGGCCGGTTTGCTGATCACCTCGGCCTCATCGGCGTGGCCGTATTCGTCGGCGTCCCACACGTGGACATAGGAGGGGGCCACCACGAAGAGCTCTTCCTCCGGGGCAAAGGCGGATTCGCCGCAGCGTTCGACGGCGACGCCAACCTCGGTGACTAAGCGCGCGGCGTCGATAATCCGCCGCATGACGTCGGGGCGCAGGGCGTGCTGCTGGAGGATCTGGTCACGGGCGGAATCATAAATCACGGCGCCATTGGTGCACACGCACACCGGACGCACGGTGAGCTGATCAAGCACCGGCCGCAGCCAGCGCGCGGGACGGCCCGTAGCAAGCGCCATCACGGTGCCCGCGCGGGTCATGCGAATAATGGCCTCCCGCACGGATTTGGGTATGCGCTCGGTGTCATCGATCAGCGTGCCATCAATATCGCTGGCCACCAGCAGCGGGGGCTCATTGGTTGAAATATTCACGCGTTTTCCTTCGACGACAATTCAGCGAGCATAGCGGCGATAGTACTGCGCAGCCCCTCGGTGCCACACTCCGGGTCAAGCGGCTCCCCCACATGAATGCGCACCACGCCGCAGCGCTGCCGCCTGGAGCCCTTGGTCCAGATACGGTGCGAACCCCAGATCGCCACGGGGATCAGTGGCACCCCCGCCTCCGCCGCGATGCGCACGGCGCCGGACTTAAAGTTCAGCAGCTGGCAATCCGAAGAAATGGTCCCCTCCGGGAACACGCCGATCAGGTGCCCCGCCTGCGCCTCCGATACCGCCCGCAGGTAGGCGGGGTGCCCGGCGGAGCGGTCCACGGGGATGTAATGCAACCAGCGCAAAACCTGCGCTAGCACAGGGATGCGAAACAGCTCTTCCTTTGCTAGAAACCGGACGCCCCGAGCTGGGACGAAAGCGAAGTCCAGATAACCCGAATGGTTCGCCGCCAACACTGCACCGCCGTAGGTTGGAATGTGTTCAGCCCCCGTGACAGTGACGCGAATGCCACGGAGCCGAGCGAGAATTAGCCAAGGATGCACGCATTTACGTTACTTCACGGGCTCCAAAACCTCGCGCCCGAGGAACGGTTGCAGCGCCTTGGGCACCAGCACGGAACCATCGGCCTGCTGATTGTTTTCCAGGATGGCGACCAACCAGCGCGTGGTGGCCAGCGTGCCGTTAAGGGTGGCACAGGTTTGCGTGCGGCCAGCGTCGTCGCGATACCGTACTTGAAGACGCCGCGCCTGGAACGTGGTGCAATTCGAAGTAGACGTTAGCTCGCGGTAGGTTCCCTGGGTGGGCACCCAAGCCTCAGTGTCGAACTTACGTGCAGCGGACGCGCCGAGGTCGCCGCCCGCGACGTCGATAATCCGGTAGGGAACCTCCACAGCGGCGAGCATATCGCGCTCCATATTGAGCAGGCGCTGATGCTCCGCCGCGGCCTCCTCGGGCTTGCACCACGTAAACATTTCCACCTTGTCAAACTGGTGCACACGCAAAATGCCGCGGGTGTCCTTGCCGTGGGAGCCGGCCTCGCGGCGGAAACAGGAGGACCAACCGGCGTAGCGCTTCGGCCCCGCGGAAAGGTCAATGATCTCGCCCTGGTGGTAGCCCGCGAGCGCCACCTCGGAGGTGCCCACCAGGTATAGGTCATCCTGTGGGAGGTAATAGATCTCGTCCGAGTGCGCGCCGAGGAAGCCCGTGCCGGACATCACCTCGGGGCGGACCAGCACCGGCGGCACCATCAACTGGAACCCATTGGCCACAGCCTTTTGCGCGGCTAGGTTCAGCATGGCCAGCTGCAGCAACGCCCCGTAGCCGGTTAGGAAGTAGAAGCGCGCGCCGCTGACCTTAGCGCCGCGTTCCATATCTATAAGGCCCAGGCTTTCGCCGAGCGCTAGGTGGTCTTTGGGCTCGAAATCAAAGCTCCGGGGTTCGCCTACGTGTTCGAGCACTACAAAGTCGTCTTCGCCGCCGGCGGGGGCGCCTTCCACCACATTGCTCAGCAGCATCTGCAGGCGGTCAACCTCTTCCGCGGCGGCCTTTTGCGCAGCCTCCGCCTCCTTGACCTTGGCCTTCAGCTCGTTCGACCCGGCGAGCAGGGCGGGGCGTTCCTCCGGCGACGCTTGACCGATCTTTTTGCCAAATGCCTTCTGTTCCGCCCGCAGGGAATCCGCCGCCGCGATCGCCTCGCGGCGTCGCTCATCGGCTGCGATGAGTTGATCTACTAAGGCGGGGTCTTCGCCTCGGGTGACCTGCGAGGCGCGAACGGTTTCTGGGTGGTCACGAAGGAATTTGAGATCAATCACACTCTAACCCTACCAAGCCATGTGATTTCACTTGGAAATTACCAATACCAGTGGCCCGTAATAAGGTTATAGCCCGCGCATGAAACCCTCAGCGCATCGGCTATCCCCCTTCTCTGTGGGGAATGTACCACAATGGCGCACCTGGTTATCACCACACGGGTAATCTGGTTGTATGGCCGAAAATCTGGTGGCGAGGCAATTAACTGACGGTTCGAAACCCAAGCATGCGCAATTGCGCGAAATCCTTGAAGAGATTTGCGCAACCCAGCTTTCCCCCGGGGACATGCTCCCCGGGGAACGCGTGTTAGAGGAAACCTACGGCGTCAGCCGTATAACGGTGCGCCGGGCGATCGGGGACCTGGTCGCGGCGGGGACGTTGAAACGCGCCCGCGGCAAGGGCACGTTTGTGGCCCCGAGCCCGCTGGTTTCGCGCCTGAACCTGGCCTCGTTTTCTTCGGAGATGTCGGCCCAGCACCTGAAGGCTTCCAGCAAGATTCTGCTTGCCGCCCGCGGGCACGCGCCGAAGGATGTGCAGAGCTTCTTCGATTCGGATGCCGCGCACACGCATCTGCGTCGCCTGCGCCTCGGCGATGACCGCCCGTACGCCATTGACGATGGCTGGTATAACAGCACGTTCGCCCCCGGTCTGCTGGAAAATGACGTTTATAATTCCGTGTACGCGATCCTGGATAACGAGTACGGCATGCCCGTCACCGACGCCGAGCAAACCGCCACCGCCATCAATGCCGACGAGGAGACGGGGAAGCTTCTCGACGTCGAGCCGGGGACAGCGTTGTTGCGCATCGTGCGGCAGTCCTTTTCCGGCACCAAGCCGATCGAATGGTGCACTTCCTTGTACCGGACTGATAGGTACGCCCTGAAAACTCATGTATCGCGCACAAGGGATTCAGGCCATCCGGCTACCGACTCAGCTATTAGTGGTGCATGATGGAACACGATGAATACCATACGTACTGCAACGACCGTGCGCTTAACGCTGGCAGCCGCTGTTGTGGCGGTTGCCGGGTTCGCCATTACGCGATTTGCCACGCCCACGAACGAGCCTCAGTTTGAGACCCCCGATGGGGTGGCCCCGTTTACCACGGCTGATGTGGGCGCGTGCCTTACCTGGGAGATTCAAAACGGCGCCCTGAAAAACTTTGAGCAGACGGACTGCGCGCAGAAGCACCGGTTTGAGGTTTCCTACCGGGAGAATCTGGCCACCTATCCGTCGAGCGAGTTCGGTCCGAACGCGCCGTTGCCGGACGTGACCCGGCAGGCCCAGCTGCGCGAGGAGTTGTGCCGCCAGCCCACCGTCGATTATTTGCAGGGCAAGTATGACCCGAACGGTAGGTATTCCATCGCCCCGATCCTGCCGCCCCCGGACGCGTGGAAGAATGGGGACCGCACCATGCTGTGTGGTTTGCAGGTCACCGACGATAATGGCAATTTGCAGCTCACCACCGGCCGCGCCACCGAGCAGGACCAGGCCCGCATTGCGCAGACCGGGGAGTGCGTGCGTGTCGACGCCGCGCAGGCCACCCACGTCGTCGCCTGCGACCAGCCGCACACCTACGAAGTGACCGGTGTGGTGGACCTTGCGGTGCATTTCCCCGACCATGCCCCGAGTATCGAGGAGCAGGATGCGTTCCTGAAAGACCATTGCACGCAGGTGAGCTTGGACTATATCGGCGGCGATGATGCCTTGTATAACTCCACCTTGCAGAGTTTCTGGACCACCATCCCGGTAAATTCCTGGGCCGGCGGCACGCATACCGTGAATTGTTCCTTGATTAAGGCCAACCCCGAGGGCGGTTTCGCCACGCTGAAGGGCAGCGCCAAGGGAGAGTTTTTGATTAACGACGCCCCGCCCCCGCCGCAGCCGACCCGCAACCCGCTCCGTAGCGAACGCCCCCAGCAATGATCCAGGTCAGTGACGAACGCTTCGAAGAACTCGTGGATTTGGGCCTCGATCAAATCCCCGAGAAGTTCGTGCGCCACATGAATAATACGGTGATCCTGATCGGGACCTATCACCCCGAATCGCCCTATATCCTGGGTTTTTACGAGGGTGTGGCGTTGCCGGAGCGGACGTTTAGCAATTCCGGCCACCTTCCGGACGCCATCACGATATATAAAAACGCCCTCGAGGACATGTGCAGCACCGAGGAGGAGCTTATCGAGCAGGTCAAGATCACCGTCATCCACGAGGTGGGCCACCACTTCGGCCTGGATGACGATGACCTTCACGCCCTGGGCTGGGGCTAACCCCAGCTGACCACGCCCCATTCGCCAAAGGGGCGCCCCGAGGGATCAAGGATCACGGTGCGCCCATTGGCCAGGTAGGTGTCAAAGGCGTAGTCCGCGGTGACACCGCTGGCCCAGCGCGCCACGGTACGGATGGCAGCACCGTGGCTGACCAGCACGTTTACGCCATCGCGGGAGGCCAGTTCCTCCAGCACGGGGCGGGAACGCTGCAGGACCTCCAGGTAGTTTTCCCCGCCGGGCAGCCGCGAGGCGGGGTCGCCCTCCAACCAGCCGCGGAAGGCCCGGGTGTAGGTGGCGGCGGTTTCAGGGTCGCCAAGACCATCGAGTTGGCCCGCGAAGATTTCGTGCACCCCCAGCTGGATATCCACCGGGATGTTTTTGCCGGTGGTTTCCGCATAGGCGGAGGAGAGCAGCAGGGCGGTTTGCTGGGCCCGCAGGGCGATCGAACAGTTGATGGAATTGAGGTCGTATTCGGCGAGTTCCGCACCGAGATTGGTTGCCTGCGTCCGCCCCACCTCGGTGAGTTCTGCGCCGGGCGGGCGGGTGTCTATGATCTTTGCCGCATTCGAATGCGTTTGACCGTGACGTACCAAAATCAGCATGAATGGTGACCTTTCCGTGCCGCATCGACCCAGGCAGCAGCTTCCGCCAAGCGATGTGTGTCCGTATGTGAAACTACCTCTAATGTAGGCCAAGATCCCAGGTATGACAGCTGCTCGCAATGGAGGTACAGGGCCCGCAACGCCTCGGCCACGGGATCATCATCGATGTGGCCGATCAGGTCCACGTGGAAGCGGTAGGTTCCCAAACCTGTTCGAGTGGGCCGGGACTCAATGCGGGTCATATCCAACCCGCGCAAAGCGAACTCCGTAAGCGCCGCCACCAAGGAACCGGGACGGTTCGGCAGGGTGAACACTACGGCCGTGCGATCGGAACCCGTGCGGGGGGTTGGCCTGCCGGGCCTACCTACCAGCACGAACCGGGTGCGAGCGCCCGATACATCCGCGACCCCATCGGCGAGGGTGTGCAGGCCGAAGAGCTCGGCGGCGCGGCGGGGGGCTGCCGCGGCGTCGATACGCCCCTCGGCAACGGCTTGGGCGGCGGCGGCATTGGAGGATGCGGCGATGAATTCGACGTCGGGTAGGTGCTCGGCAACCCAGCCGCGGACCTGCTGGCGCGCCACGGGATGCGTGGAAAACGTGCGCACCTCCTGCGTGCCGGGGCGCACCATAATGGAAAACGCCACCTCAATATCGGTTTCGCGGTAGATCTGCACGCCGTCCTCGGCCAGGGAGTCGAAGGTCAACGTCACCGCGCCATCGACAGAGTTTTCTATTGCCACGCAGGCGTAGTCCGCGTCCCCCGCGCGCACCGCGTCCAACGCTTCCGCGGAGCTATTCACCGGCAGCGGTGTCACCTCGTCGGGGAAGCAACCCGAGTCCGCGAAACGCCACAGCGCTTCTTCAGTGAATGTTCCGGCGGGTCCAAGATATGCGACGGTGGTCATGGGAATCACTTTATCGCTCGAAAGCATATGCAGGAATCCGGATAGTAGTGTGTAGTTCCGTGCCCCACGATGCCCCGCTCGATTTGCCGCTGTCTGACTTGGTCGCCGCATTGCGCGCCGGCGAGGTGCAACCAACGGAACTTATCGAGGATATCGATTCCCGCCTCCGCCCCACCAACCCGTGCTTTGCCACCCTGGACCTGGATTACGCCTTCGACGCGGCCCGCGCCCTGCAGGCCACAAAACCCTCCCGCGACCAGCACCTTTTCGGGTTGCCCATGCCGATCAAAGACCTTTCCCCCGTGGCGGACCTGCCGTGCTCCTATGGTTCCATCAAGCGCCGCGAGGTGCCGGAGGCCACGGACCCGTATGTCAGCGCGCTGATCCAGCGCGGGGTTATTGTTACGGGCAAATCGCAAACCTCGGAAATGGGAATGACCGCGTATACGGAACCGATCGGCTTTCCGGCCGTGGATAATCCCACACAACCCGGGCACACGCCCGGCGGTTCCTCGGGCGGGGCGGCCGCCGCGGTGGCCGCGGGGTTCGTTCCGGTGGCGCACGCATCCGATGGCGGCGGCTCCATCCGCATCCCCGCGGCCGCCACCAACCTGGTTGGGTTTAAGCCCCCGCATAGCAGCGAGGGCGGGAAGCTCACCGTGCAGGGGTTTATCACCCGCACGGTCGCGGACGCCGCCTTTGTGCACCAGCTCACGCCCGCCCCCCAACGCCTTCGAATAGGCATTCTGACGCAGCCGCTGCACGGCGACGGGCAAGTAGCCAAGGCCTGGGCCCAGGCGGCGCAGGCGGCGGCGGACACGCTGGCCGCCAACGGGCACGAGATTATCGCCGTGGCGCCCTACGGCCCGGAACCCTTTACGGCTTTCCAGCAGGTGATTTGCCTGCTTGCGCGCCGTATCCCGGGGCCGGCGTCGCCGATTATTGCGTGGATGCGCAGGCGGGACGTCGATAAGCGGGAGGCATTGCGGCGATTCCACCAGGTGCCGCTTATCGCGCGACGCTGGGGTATAGACGCCCTGCTCACGCCCACGCTGGCCTTCGACCCTCCGGTGATCGGCACGTTTTCGCGGCAGCCACCGGCGGAGGACTTCGCGGCGCAAACGCGTTGGACCCCGTGGGCGTCGCTGTTCAATATGACGGGTGGCGCGGCGATTTCCGTGCCCTATGCCGGCCGCAGCGTGCACCTCGGCGCGCTTACCGCTTCCCCCGCCGCCCTGCTTGCCGCCGCGAGGGAGCTGCACCCATGAAAAAAGAACTCGGCGTTGTACTGCTGATTACGTTTGGCATGCAGGGTTTCCGCTCCCTACTGCGGCTTATCGACGCCCTGCTCCAACCCGCCCCGCTCAACGAACAGTCCGTGCAGCTCCACCCCGCACAAACCACCACCTGGTTGGATCCCTTGCTGCAACTCAGTTCGGCGGCAATCCTGATCGGTTGGGGGCTGCTGGTATTGCTGCTGCTGGATAAGGACGGCATCCGGCTGCCGAAATTGCGCAAACTCGATGTTCCGCAGGGCGCGCTATTGGCGGCGGTGATCGGGCTGCCGGGGCTGGTGTTCTACCTCACGGCGCTGCACTTCGGGTTGACCAAAGAGGTGGTGCCGAATTCCAATTGGTTAAGCATCGTGTGGAGCTTTGCCAATGCGTTTGCGGAGGAGACCGTGGTGGTGTTTTGGCTGCTTACGCGGCTGAAACAATTGGGTTGCCGGGCGTGGGTGGGCGTCGCGGCGTCGGCAAGCTTGCGGGGCAGCTACCACTTGTATCAGGGGGTGAGCGCGGGCGTGGGCAATATCGTCATGGGCGTGGTATTCGCGTGGGTGTATCAACGCACCGGGCGGGTGTGGCCACTTGTGATCGGGCATTTCCTTATCGATCTGGTAGCGTTCCTCGGCTACCCCCTGTTGACTGCACTAAGGTAATCCACATGGATGACATCGCCCGCGACAGCTCCGGCCGCCCCATCGTGGACAGGTTCGGTCGGCCTGTTCGACGCCCCAATGCCGCACAGCCCCAACGGCCCGCGGCGCGTCATTCGGCTGGACAACAACCACTGCAACAACATCGGCTCCCGCAGCATCGCGTGCCGCAACGCCCCGGCAATATCGGCCAGGTGCCGGTGCCGCAACCCCCTCGCCCCCAGCCTCCTCGCCCCGCGCCGCGGCCCAAAAAACCGCGCAAACCTGGGAGCATCAAACGCGTGATTGGGCTCACGTTGCTGAGCGTGGTGACGCTGCTGGTGGTCGGCGTGCTGTGGGTGGACGCCTCCCTGCAGCGCGTGCCCGCGACGCCGGACGTGCAGATAGCCAATACCAGCGGCACGAACTGGCTGCTCGTGGGCTCCGACTCCCGGCAGGGTATGGACGAAGCGGAGGTGCAGCGCCTAGCCACCGGCGGCGATATCGGCGCTGGGCGTACTGACACGATCATGCTGCTGCATATCCCGCTGACCGGAGATCCCACCTTATTGTCTATCCCGCGCGACTCGTATGTGGAGATCCCCGGGTATGGCTTCGATAAGATCAACGCCGCGTTTTCCATCGGTGGGCCTAAGCTGCTGACCGAGACCGTGGAGCAGGCCACCGGGCTGCGGATCAATCATTATGCGGAGATCGGTTTCGGCGGGTTCGCCGGCATCGTGGACGCGGTGGGCGGCATTGAAATCTGCGTTGAGGAGCCCATCGACGACCCATTGGCCGGCATTAACCTGCAGCCCGGGTGCCAGGTGATGGACGGGCCGACCGCCCTTGGTTTCGTGCGCACCCGCGCCACTGCCCAGGGTGACTTGGACCGCGTGGCGCGGCAACGGATGTTCTTTAGCGCTTTAGTCGCGGAGGCGACGAAGTTCAAGCCGCTGAGCACGATCCCCCTGGTTACCCAGGTGGCCAAGGCCTTTACGGTTGGCGAGGGCGACCACGCATGGCATCTGGCCTGGTTGGCCTTTCGGATACGCGGCAATATGGTCACGGAAACGGTGCCCATCGGCGGCTTCGCTGATTACGACGTAGGCAATGTAGTCCTGTGGGACGAAATCGCAGCGGAGGAGCTTTTCAGCAAGCTGCGTTAGGCTTATCGACGCCGCGGCTGTGTTCGGCGGTGGTGTTTGGCTTGGCGCGCTCGTTTTTGTAGTTTCGCCAGTTGGCAGGGTGGTTTCGCCCACCGCGGTACAGGCGGCACATAGTCTGTGGGTGGTTCTTGGGGCCATTGATCATCTGGTGGGGGTTCGGGGTGTGGCGCTTCGGGCAAAGGCGGCAGCTCGGTGGGAGTATTGGCAACCAGCCTGTGGCGGGCGAGGTAGCGGGCGCGTTGCCGGTTGCGGTAATTGATTAAGGTGGTGCCCCACCGGCCGAAATCCTCCCGGATCGGCGGCTGCTGGTAGTCCTCCTCGGTTTTCGTGGGCTGGCCATGGCGGGTGGTAATGCCTGCGGGGCAGCCCACCACATGGCCGGCAAGCACCCCCTGCGGAATCGTAGTAATCGTCGCACCGGTGGCAAACCGCCACGTGACATTACCGTAGGTATCGGTGGAAGCGGTGGCGTGCCGGTCGGTTTTGAAATTATGGTGATGCCGACACAAACACTGCAGATTCGACGCGGTGGTCCACCCACCGACCTCATGGTTGATCACATGATCAATCTCACAAAAAGTCGCGTCCATGGTGCAGTCCGGGAACCGGCAGGTCCCATCCCGGCCCATGATCAACAAGCGTTGCTCCTCGGTGGGATCATGCGCAGCCCGCAACACCTCCGCCACATCGCCAATATTGGTATAGGCAAGATCCCGGCCGCTAATGCGCCTGCGTTGCTCCCCGGTGAGTAACCCCACCCCATGCACCCGCTCCGGGACCACCTTCGTGGCCTCGGTAAGGGTACCAAGGCCAAACAGGTGGACAGTACACCCAGCATCCCGCTGCTCCCCACTGCCGCAAATACGATTGGTAATGATCTCATCTTCCCGCAGGTTCAACTTTTTCGCCCCCGCGGCCAGGCGTTGTTTAATCTCATGGGCTTCATCACTAGGTAGGGTCACATTGAGCACACTGACCCCAGCATGCGGGCTTTCCCACAATTCCACCCCACACATCGCCGTAATCCGGGCGGCCATCGCCTCCTCGGTTAACTCCTCCTCCGGCGGGGTTTCCTCCACAATTCGTAACCGGATTAAGGTATCGCGCAGCACCTGCCGGATCCGCCGCGTACTCGGCAGCGGCTGATTCGCCCTGGTTGGGGTAAACAACCCCACCAACACGGTATCGATATCACGCCACACATAGCCCGGGGCATCCAAAGACACCGTCACCAGGGCAAACCAAATCGTCCGCAACCGCTCATAATTCAAATAATTATGCTCCAGCGCGTGCGCCTTCAACCCGGGAAGGCGCTCATGCAGCAGGAAACACCCACCCACAATGTTATACATCCGCGCTTCAGAATACGTGCCACTGTGCACCGCGAATTCCTTCACCAACGCGCGGATATTCAACCGGTGCACATCCAACCCAAAGGTCGCCAACAACCAATTATGTAAAAACACCCGATTGGCCTCCAACTCGGCGGCACCAATGAAATTCTGCGGATCATCCACCACAAACCCCGCCACCGGATCCACCGGATCCACCTGTTGCGTCGTCATTGCCCCGTGTCACCTCCCGAAACCCTTCCCGAACATGTACTGTATAGCCCTCATTCTACCCATCGAGCACACCCGCTACCAGCACCGCAACCACGCACAACACCTTGGACACAACCGGAAAACCACCCCCACCACACCCCTTTTGACCAGGTAAAACAACACCCGAACCCGTGGTGGGCAACACAACACTTGCCCACACCACGGCCATGGTGTAGCACACCCACCACACCCACAAGCACCCGCCACACGCCCCCAGGCTCACGAACAGCACACTAGGCACCAAAAACCATCAAACAACACGCTGAAGCCCGCAGAAGAAAACACTATGAGCTTGCCCACAAACCGGAATACACAGGCAGGGGTGAATGAAACCACCCCCACCAGCGCAAAAGCCAGTACATTTTCCAGCCCAACTCTACTACTACAACAGCTGCGGCCCATAAAGACTTTGCTTATCCAATTACCCGCCACCGCCGCCCCGTCCCCAGCACCGACATGACGCGAACCCCCTTATCCTCCCCGTGGCAGTTGTGCTACCCCGGTGGTATTGATGATGGCATGACAATTGCCAAAAAGGCCCTGCACATTGCTCTCATTTTGCTGGTCGCGCTCGCCCTCGTGGCGGCCGTGCTGGTTGGTATCCGCACCTGGAACAAGTTCTCGTGGGAGGACACCGACCTACCGCAGGAACCACCGGCCGTGGCGGGGGTTTCCATCAAGGAGTTTTCTCAGGGCTACGCCCGCGGCTACCACTTGCAGCCAAAGAACCAGACTCGCGACGGCAGCATAGTGCTTTTTGGCGGGCCAGAGGGCAGCGTAGCCCCAGCCATGGCTTCCGCCCTGGCCAAGGAGGGCTTTGAGGTGTTTGCCCTGCACTACTTTGGGCAGCCGGACCAGCACGAATTCCTGGAAAACGTCCCGTTGGAGCTGTTCGAGGACATCGCGGACGAGCTTTCACAGCCCATTACCGTGATGGGGATTTCCACTGGGGCGGAACTGGCGCTGCTCATGTCCACGTATTTTTCGGAGGTGGATAACGCCGTGGCCATTAACCCCTCGGCGCATCATTGGCAGGGCATCGGCACCACCTTCCCGGGGGCGCCCAGTTTTACGCTGAACGGCCGGGAATTGCCCTACCTGAAAATGGATGAGGGTTCCCAAACCCTGAATCTGGTGTTGGCGCGTCCGGTGACGTATCGCGACGCCTACGCTTCCGCCTTGGAGCGCGCCCCCGAGGGTTCGCGGGAGGAGGCGCGCATTAAGGTGGAAAACTCCCAGGCGCGCCTGTTTATCGCGGCGGGCGGACAGGATAAGTTTTGGGATTCCGAATCCGCGGCAAAGGAAATTGAACGCTTCGCGGGGGATCGCGCGGAAGTGCACCTCTATCCGGATGCGGGAAATGTGCTTACTCCCTCGGCCACATTCCAGGGTTTAAACCTCGGCGGCTCCGAGGAAGCCAACCGTGAGATGAGCAACGATGTCATGGAGAAACTGCTGGAGTGGCTGCCCTAGGCCGCGCGAAAAATCATTGAACGCCACTTGTTTGCGTGATAAAATTTCGCTATGAAAGCCATTCGTATTCTTCTACGAATCCTGTTAGCGTTTATCATACTTTTGGCGCTGCTGGCGGCGTTAATATTTGGAATTCGGGCATGGAATCAATCCGGAATGGAGGATATGTCCCTCGCGGTTCGTCCGCCGGACGTTGAGGGCGTAACCATTACCGATTTCTCCGATGGATACGCCAAGGGCTTTCACCTAATGCCCAAGGAACGCAAGCACCCCGGCACCGTGGTGATATTCGGCGGCTCTGAGGGCAGCGCTAATCCTTACGATGCCGCGGAGATCGCCAAGACCGGCCGCGAGGTGTACGCGCTGTATTTCTTTGGGCAGGAGGGGCAGCGCGAGAACTTGGTGCGGGTACCGCTCGAGCTTTTCGACGACGTGCTCCCCCACCTTTCCAAGCCCATCAGCGTTATTGGGGGTTCCAAAGGCGCGGAGCTTGCGCTTATGCTGTCCACGTATTACCCCGAAATCGAATACGTGGCCGCCATCGCGCCGACGGAGCACCACTGGCAGGGCTTGGGTGGCGATTATTCCAAATCGTCGCCATCGTTTACGTGGAAGGGCGAGGACCTCCCCTACCTGGATTTCCGGAAGACCGAAGGCCCAATCCTCATGAACCAAATGTTCCGAATGCTCTTGGCGCTGCCGGTGACCTTCCGGGATACCTACGATTCCGTGCTTGCACGGTCTTCCGCCGAGGAGTTGGAGCGGGCCCGCATCAAGTTTGAAAATACGGAAACGAAGTATTTCCTTGTCGCCGGCGAGCAGGACAAAATGTGGAATGCTGCCGAGGCATCGCGCAAGATCAAACAGCGCATTGGGGATCGGGCGGAAACGCACATCTATCCCGATGCCGGCCACGCCCCCGGGGCACCGGAAACGGTGGGGACGCTGCGGCTTGGTGGCACCGAGGAGGCTAATAAGGCCATGGACGAGGATTACATGAAGAAACTCGATGCCTGGTTGCCGTGATTAGCGGATGGTCACCTGACGGGACTTGATGTTCTCCAATTGCCTGCGCTCCGCGGGGGTGAGCTGCTCGTCGTTGCCCAGCTGCTCGTTGATATACCCATTGAGCGTCTGCATGGCAGGGATGAATTCCTGGTGTGGCACCGTCGGATCCAGGTCGAACACAGGGACGATTAGCCCGTGGGTGCGGAATACCCCTGCGAACTTAGTTTCTTCACCCAAGTGCAGGTTCCCAGCCGCACCGACGCGCGCGAGGGCACGCAGCAATGGTTCCTCATCGTCGGTACGCACCCAACGGATATGGGCCTTTTCACCGGCGTCGATCCACCAGGCGCTGCCGGCATCATCGTTGGGGATGGGGAAGGACGGCATCACCGAGTTGTTCGCGGTGCGCAAGGATTGCGCCATTTCGGGGGTGAGCTCGGTGTCTTCCGGAAGCCACCAGAAGAAGTCCTGGTATTCGGTGATCTCCAGGGTGACGTCGCCTAGCAGGGAGGCGATCTCCGGCTGGTTGCCATCGGCAACGGCAGAATCCAAGGTACTGCCCGGGGCGGCGTTTAGCGCCCAGTTCAACACATAGGCGAGATCACGCGCTGGATTATTGGAATGGTTGCGCACCTGCAGGGCCACAAAGCGCTGACCCCCGAGCTCTGCCTCGCGGACGAGGGCGGCCACGGCACCCGGCAGCACCGTTACGATATTGATTTCGATGCCGTTGATGGTGGCGGTGGCTACCGCCGAGGGGACGAACTCCTGCAGGGCCACCAGCTGCGCCTCGGCGGGCAGCGACTTATATGGGCGGGGGTCGCTGGCCAAGGCGGCACGTTCGGCGGCGCGCGCGGCGAGTTTCGCCTGGCGGCGGCTCATACCTTCGGGCAGTTGTTCGTTCTTCTTCTTTTTAGCCATGCCCTCGAAGATACCGCACGCTAGTTTTCGTCCCAGCTATGGATGTGCCGCAATAGCATCCTGTTCTTGCGTTGGCTCCGCCCCAGGCTGTGGCTCAATTTCACCAACACTTCAATGGCGGAGGTAATGTGCGGCCCCTTGTTCAGCATCACGCATTCGGCGCGCAGCGCGAACCCGGCATCGGTGATTTCAGCCCGCGAGGGCAACCCGGACTTGGCCATGTTTTCCAGCACTTGGGTCGCCAACACCACGGGAACGTGGGCGGCCTCGGCCATCGCCATGATCTGGCCGGGCACCTCGGCCATGCGCTCAAACCCGAGCTCCACCGCGAGGTCGCCGCGGGCGATCATAATGCCCAGCAGCGGGTGGCGCATGCCCTCCAGCAGGATCGCCGGCAGGTGGCGGTGCGCGGGTATCGTCTCAATCTTTAAGATCAAGCCGAGATCGGCGGGGATACGTTCGAGCACATAGGCGACGTCTTCTGGGGTGCGGATAAAGCTCACCGCAACGATATCGGCGTGTTCCGCGACAAAGCGCAGGTGCTCCTCGTCTTCCGCGGTGAGGCTGGGCAATGGCAGGCGGGTATCCGGCAGATTTATGCCCTTAAAGGCCGCGAGGTTTGCGGTGCCGCGGACGATCTCCAGCGTCCGCGTTTCGCCGTCGGATTCGCACACTACGGCGAACAGGGCGCCATCATCAAACACGACCCGTTCGCCGACATGCAGGGCCCGCACCGCCTCCGGAAGCGTGCACCCAATCACCGGCGTTTCCCCTGGTACGGGCACGCAATCCTCCTGGGAGGTGGTCAGAATCAGGCGATCGCCGGGGGCGAGCCGCAGGCGCTGCAATGTCGGCGGGATACCGCTCAAAATCGCGGCGGAACCATTGCAACTCACCAAGGTGCCATCGGCGATCCAGGCGTTGCGTTGGCTTTGGGCAAGCACCCCACCTTCGCAGGAAACCACCGTGAATGTGCGTTCTAATCCGCGATTGTCGGTGAGGGTCAGCACGTCGCCGGTGGCGCGGGCGGCGAGCCACGCGGCGTCGATACGCGCGGCAAGTGCGGGCCTACCGGGGACCTCCGGGGCGGGGGCATCATCGGCGGAAAGCCACAGGTGAGCGGGGTGAATGACCTGCCCGGCTGGGTCGCGAAGCACGCGGGCACGCCCCACACGCGGGCCGGGCGCAATGCCGGCGGTGCGGATCTTCGGCCCGGCCAGGTCCATGCTGATCCGGATATCCGGGTTCACCGCGCGCACATTTTCGATCATCGCGCGCCACACCTCGGGGTCGCCGTGGGCGCAATTGATGCGGGCGAGGTCCATGCCGGCCTCCGCGAATCCGCGCACCAAGTCGCGGTCGTAGGCGGCCTCGGTAGGCAGGGTCACCATAATGCGGGAACGGGCGTTCTCATCGCCGGCGCCAAACAACGCTAGGGTGTGGTCTTCGAGGATCTCATCGGCATCCGCGAACGCCTCGGCGAGCTCCTGCTTGGTGTAAATGATCGCGTCCCCATACAACGCCCCGAGTACGTTGCGCGCGGCCTTCAGGCGGGCCTTTACGGCGGGTTCTGCCGTGGACAGGCGGGTGGCACCGAGCGCCGATAACCCCGCCTGCAGCCGCCGCTGATCGCGGGAACGTAAGTGCGCATAGTGCACTAGGTTGTGGGCGCCCGCGAAGTGGGTGGGCGCCACCGCGTTGATCTGCCGGGAATATCGGGCGGATTCGGTATCAAGCTCGGCAAGCAACCTATCAACATCCGCGATGAGCGTCGGCAGATCTGGCGCCACAAAGGCCTCCTATTCGGCGGGGAAGAACTTCTCCTGAATGGCGCGCAATGTGGCTACGGAGTGCTTGAAGCGTTCCATCTCGTGCTCGGTCAGCTCTAGCTCTACCGCCCGGCGCACGCCCTTACGGTGAATAATAGCCGGGGTTCCGATGTAGATGTTTTCCTCGCCGTATTCGCCGCGCAGCAGGCAGCAAACGGGCAGCGCAACATCCTGGTTTTGCAGGATCGCGCGGGTGATGCGGGCCAACCCCATGCCGATGCCGTAGGAGGTGGAGCCTTTGGCGTCGATAATGGTGTACGCGGCGTCACGCGTCTCTTCGAACACCTTCTCAAGCCGGGATTCAAGGCCGGGGTCCTTTTCCAGCTGCTTGCGCATGGACACACCGGCGATGGTTGCGGAAGACAGCACCGGCAGCTCCGTGTCGCCGTGCTCGCCGATGATGTACGCGTGCACCGAGGTCGGCGCAACCTCGTACATCTCGCCGAGCATGTAGCGGAAGCGCGCGGAGTCCAGCACCGTGCCGGAGCCCAGCACGCGGTGCGCGGGCAGCCCGGAGTACTTCCACACGGCGTAGCTGAGGATATCCACCGGGTTGGACGCCACCAGGAAGATACCGTCGAAGCCATTGGCCATCACGGAATCCACGATGGACTTCATGATCTTCATATTCTTGTCCACCAATTGCAGGCGGGTTTCGCCGGGCTTTTGCGCGGCACCGGCGCAGATGACCACCATGGCGGCGTCCGCGCAATCCTCGTAGCTGCCCTTGGTCACCTTGGTGCGGGAGCTGGCCCACACCACGCCATGGTTGAGGTCCATGACGTTGCCTTCGAGTTTCTTTTCATCGATGTCGATGATCGCGAGGTGATCGCATGTTCCTTGGTTGACCAGCGCATATGCGTAGGCGACGCCCACGTCCCCCGCACCAATGAGTACAACCTTATTACCGACGCTGACTTTCATGTCCGCCTTCTTTCAGCCGATGTACTGTTTTCCCCAAGACTATGCCCGAATATTTCCGGTTACAAGGTTTCCACCGTTAAATGTGCCCGATTTCTCAAGCGATACAATTTTCTATATGCCCGCTGCCCGCCGCACCCTCGCTACCTGCATCGGCGGCTTAGCCTGCGCCAGCCTGGCGTGTGCATTAAGCCCCCTCGACCATTTGCTTTTCGACGCCGCGACCCACCACCGAACAGGCACCCAAACCGTACGCTGGGTCACCGAACTCGGTCGAATGCCTGTACTAGCGTCGTGCGGGTTAATCCTGGCGGCGCTGCTGAGCTACCGTGCACGCAATATCCAAGCGATATGTCTGATCGGAATCGCCGCGATATGCACGCCCGCCATTTCCCATACGATCAAAAACCTGGTGCAGCGCCCGCGGCCCCCCTTTGAATTCGCAGTCCCACCATACGAACCCACCTGGAGCTTCCCCAGCTCCCATAGCGCCAACGCGGTGGTGATCGCCGGTGCACTCGCGATCTTGGTGGGACGCCGATGGGCGCATTGGGTGGCGTTCGTGTTTGCGCTGATGATCGGGGCGTCGAGAATCTACCTTGGGCACCACTGGGCCAGCGACGTCTTTGCCGGCTGGGCGCTGGGGCTGGCGCTGCTCGTGGCGCTTAGAAGCTTCCCGAACCTCCGCCGCCGGAAAAGCCCGAGCTAAACGAGGTATTGGCGGAATACGAGGAACTACTCGACGCCCGTTGCGCGGCAGCCGCCGAAACCGCCGAATTGTATTGCGTATACACCACCGCAAACGGGATATACGAGCCATAGCCGGTGCCGATGCGATAGTCCGGCTCATACAGCTTCGGCGCATGGTAGGTGGTCTTCACCTTGCGTAGCTCTTGTTCGCGCACCAGCTCTAGGGCGAGGCCGTAATCGTGGATAATGCCCACGTATTGGTCCATAAAATCCGGGGCGGCGGTGTTGTCCTTCAGGGCGGTAATCCGCTCCTCCACCTCGTGCAACCGGTTGCGCACGTGCATGGAGTGGACCTTCGCCTGGGCGCGGACAATATCGTCGTAGAGGCGCACCAATTCGCGGCGGCGGCGCTGCTCGTCCCCGTGCTCCATGTCCCACAGGGAATCGATGTTCTTTTCGGCTTGCCGCAGGTGCTCCACCGTGGTGCGGGCCTCCGCGTAACTGGCGGCATTACGGTAGGTGGGCACGGTGAATTGGTCCACCGTTTCATGCAACTTCACAAACCGGTCGCGCACCTCCTGCCACTGCTCGCGCAGCTCATCATTAGCCAGGTCGGAGGTGAGGCTATTGGCGCGGATATCAATCTGATCCAATCGGTGAGCGATCTCGCCGTAGTGCTGCAATACGAACTTCTGATCATCAACCGCCTGCTGCGTGCGCCGCTGGCGGGTGCGTTTCACGCTGCGCATCGTTGCCGCCCCGGCGGCCACGGTTCCAATACCCACGAAACCAAGGAAACCGTAGAGCAACCACTTGCCATTTTCGGCGTCTTTTTCATCCTGGACCTGATCCGCGGCGATCGCATCGGCATCCGCCGCGTAGCGCGCGCCTTCCAGCAGGCCGACGGTAATATTGCCCTTCTTGAGCGCGGGCCGCATCGCTTCCAAGGTTCGGTCCAGGTGGCGGCCCTCAAACAACCTGAATTGCGTACACAAATCGTCGCCGCAATAGGCACCGTTTTGGCGCGGTTCTGCCCCATACGCGATGATCAACGCACCGGGTGACCAGGCATCATTATTATCGGCGATAAGCTCGGGTTTGCTGGCGCGGATTTCCCGCTCCACCGTATCGTTGAGGTTCTCGTCGTTGGTTCGAAACACCACATAGGTCACGGTTTGCACCGATTCCGGCAACCCAAGCTTTTCGGTTTCCGTGGCCAGCAGCGCCTCGTCTTGGTCCGTCAGCATGTCCTGCGGATCCAGCACGGACACTGCCGCCTTGGTGGCCACGGTTGCCTGCGCGATTGGGAGCAGCAGGGCGGTTGGCACGCACAGCATCAGGGCGGTTCCTAGCGCTGCGATGATTCGAAAAACCTTGGCATCCATGGCCCCAGCGTAGCGAAAATCACCTGCCAAAACCGGCTATCCCCAAGAAACGTAGAATCTGTTCCTGTGGCATACCAAGCAATTCTCTTTGACCTTGATGGCACCCTGATCGACCATTACCAGGCGACCAGCGACGCCGTTGCGCACTGGTCCATTCTCGCCGGGGCGGAACCGGACGTCGAGCGGTGGTTTGAATTGGAAAACCGCTGGTTCACTGCCTATGAGCAGGGGGAGCTTTCCATCCAGGAACAGCGCCGCGTGCGGGTGCGGGAGTACCTGCAGCAACCCCGCGTTTCGGATGAAACCGCCGATTCCATGTTCCAGGAATTCATCAGCGTGTATTTCGACCACATTCAACCCTATGCGGACGCGCTTTCGGCCCTCGAGCAAGCTCTGGTTACCGGCGCAAAGGTGGGAATTCTCACAAATGGCACAAAGGAGATCCAGCAGCAGAAATTGCAACGCGCCGGCTTGAACCTGCCCGGCGTGGAGCTTTTGGCCAGCAGTGACCTGGGGTTTTCCAAGCCGGATCCGCGTTGCTATCAGGCGGCGTTGGAGCGGCTGGGGGTGGAGGCTTCCGGCACGATCATGGTTGGCGATAATTACGCCAATGATGTGCAGGGGGCTGTGGCCTGTGGCCTTACCGCCCGCCATTTGGATCGGCGTCGCGGCCAAACGCTGGACCATTACCCGCCGCGCGCCCCCGAGCTCGTGGTGTGCGATATGGATGGCACGCTATTGGATCCGCGGGGCAAGATTCCGGCGGACTTCATCAGCGTTGTAGAACGCATGAACGAACTTGATGTGACCTTTGTGCCCGCCAGCGGCCGCCAGCACCATACGCTTTCCCTGATGTTTCCCTATGCGGATACGTTGATCGCGGAGAACGGCAATGTGCTCGTGCATAACGGCGAGGTGATTCATTCCACAACATTGGACCCTGCCTTTGTGCGCATGATTATCGACGCCGCGCGCGCCAACCCCGAGCGCGCCGGCTTAGTGTTGTGCACCCCCGGCACCGCCTATATTGAGGACGGCTCACCAGAATTTTTAGCCGAGGTGGAAAAATATTATGCGTCACGCACCCTGGTGGGCAGTTTCGACGATATCGATGCGCCCTGCGTGAAAATCGCCCTCTTTGCCTTCGACGGTTCGGAGTCCTACCCGCTGCCGGACTTGGGCCCGGATCACGTGGGCACCATTTCCAGCGAGCACTGGATCGACATTATGGACGCCCGCGTAAATAAGGGTTCTGCGCTGGAGAAATTGCAGGAAGTGATGGGCGTTTCCAAGGATCGCACGGCCGCTTTTGGTGACTGTTTGAATGACCTCGAGATGATCTGGGAGGCCGAGCTTTCCTTCGCCATGGACAATGCGCACCCGGTATTGGCTTCGGCGGCGAAGTGGCGCGCCCCATCAAATGCGAAGCACGGCGTGATCACGGCATTACGCGGCCTGCTCTAGACAAGCCACGGAAATAGGGTAGTTTGATTGGTGGTCAACAACTTTCAGGAGATACGAATGAAACTTGGAATCATTATCGGCAGCGTCCGCGAAGGGCGCCTCGGCGAAAGCATCGGCACCTGGGTGGCGGAACACGCCGCAAAGAACACGGAGGCGGAGTTCGATGTCATTGATATCCGCAGCCTCCACCTGCCGCCGATGGAAGCCGCCGTGCCCCCGCTGATGAGCGAAAAGCGCTACGCAGATCCCCAGGTGGCCGCGTTCAGCTCGACCATTGATTCCTGCGATGGCTTTATCTTTGTCACCCCGGAGTACAACGGTTCCATCCCCGGCACCTTCAAAAACGCCATCGACCACCTCGCCCCCGAGTGGCAGGGCAAGCCGGTGGCCTATGTGGGCTACGCGTTCACCGGCGGCCAGGGCGCCATCAAGCATTGGGAGACCGTCATGTCCACGCTCAAGGCCCGCAATGTGTCCAAGCATGTGGAAATCAATATCGGCGAAGCCGTAGTGGACAACGTGTTCAAGCCTTCCGCCGCCAATGACGCCGACCTTGAGGCGCTTATCGACGCCCTCGTGGCCGCCGCCTAACACGCATCCTCAAGCTACCCACAGGCGACGCCCGTCGAATGGTGCGGGCAATAGCCTGTGGGATTTTTATGCAGATATTGCTGGTGGTAATCCTCGGCCCGATAATATTCCCCGGCCAAAGGTTTTACCTCGGTGGTGATCGGCCCGAACCCATGGGCCGCTAACCGCGGCGCGTAATCGTCGAGGCGGCGCTGGATCAGCGCGGCGTCGATAAGCGCATCGGGGGCGAGGGTATAAAACGCGGACCGGTATTGCGTGCCCACGTCGTTTCCCTGGCGGTAACCCTGCGTAGGATCGTGGGCCTCAAGCGCCACGGTGACAATCTCGTCGAGGGTGATGCGGTGCGGGTCATACACCACCTCAACCACCTCCGCATGCCCAGTGCGCCCCGTGCAAACCTCCCGGTAGGTGGGGTTTTTCGTGTAGCCGCCGGCGTAGCCCACGGAGGTGGATTCCACGCCTTCCAATTGCCAAAACAGCTTTTCCGCGCCCCAGAAACAGCCGATGCCAATGAGCACGCTGCGTTGGTCGGCGCGCCACGGGCCAGTGATCGGGGTGCCCAATACGGCGTGCGGTTGCGGATCGTTCAGCACGGGCGCGTCCCCGCCGCGCAACGCCTCCTGCTCCGAAACGAGCCGCGCTGGTTTTTGAAATAGCCATCCCATATCTGTGCCCTTTCTGTATAACCGTCACTGGTGGTAACGCCGCCGGCTCGGCGAATATTTCTATCACTCGTGATGCGCAATGCAACCCTGTCACCTTGCGCTAGATCACATTTCCTTTATCATGGGTGCAACCAGACTTAGAAAGGACCCACATGGCCGCGTATGAACTCCCCGCGCTCGATTATGCGTACGATGCGCTCGAACCCCACATCTCCGGCGAAATCATGGAGCTGCACCACACCAAGCACCACCAGAATTACGTCAATGGTGCAAACGCAGCATTAGAAAAGCTGGAGGATGCCCGCAAGAACGGCTACATCGGCGTGGCCGTGACCGCGCTTTCCAAGGACCTCGCCTTTAACCTCGGTGGTCACACCAACCACTCGCTGTTCTGGAAGAACCTCTCCACGAACGGTGGCGGCGAGCCCACCGGTGAGCTGGCGGAAGCCATCAACCGCGATTTCGGTTCCTTCGAGGCCTTCCAGGCGCACTTTAACGCTGCGGCTCTGGGCCTGCAGGGCTCCGGCTGGGCGGTGCTTGGCTACGATAAGATCGGTGACCGCCTGGTTATCGAGCAAATGACCGATCAGCAGGGCAACCTGTCCATCGGCCTTGTCCCGTTGTTGCTGCTGGATATGTGGGAGCACGCCTTCTACCTCCAGTACAAGAACGTCAAGGCTGACTATGTGAATGCCGTTTGGAACGTATTCAACTGGGATGAGGTTGCCGCACGCTACGCAGCTGCTGCGAAGTAACCAATTATGTTTGACGCGGGTTGCGCTGCAACCCGCGTTTTTCTCGTTATATGTGACCGAACATGAGTGAACTTGGCCGCGGCCAACGCCGCTATACCCGCGCAGTCTTTGCTATGGTGGCTGCCGGCCTGGCCTCGTTTAACACCCTGTACGCCACCCAGGCCCTATTGCCCGTGCTCACGCGGGACCTTGGGATCCCGCCGACGCGGGCGGCGCTCACCGTGTCCGCCACCACCGGGGCCATGGCGGTATGTATCGTGCCGGCCTCGATACTTTCGGAACGTTTCGGGCGGGGGCGCGTGCTGGGAATCTCCGTGCTGTGTGCCATCACGCTGGGCCTGGTCTTGCCGTGGTGTCCCAGCATCGAGCTTTTGATCCTCGGCCGGGCGCTCCAAGGGGTGGTGCTGGCGGGCGTACCCGCCGTGGCGATGGCGTGGCTGAGCGAGGAGATCCGCGGCAAGGACCTCACGCACGCGATGGGCCTCTATGTGGCGGGCACATCGGTGGGCGGATTGCTGGGAAGGTTGATCCCCTCCACCGTGGTGGAGGTGGCTTCTTGGCAATGGGCCCTGCAGGCGAATGCGCTGGTGGCGGCCCTATTCGCGGGGATCTTCCTGTGGCTGCTACCGCCGCAGCAACGGTTCCGGCCGAAGCAATTGCGGTTTCGCTCGGAGCTGCAGGCCATGATTGGGCATTGGCGCAACCCACGGCTGGCCGCCCTGTTTTTCACCGGTTTCCTCAATATGGGAACCTTTGTATCCCTGTACAACTACCTGGGTTACCGGATGGTGGACCGCTTCGGGCTGAGCGAATCGCTCACCGGGGCGCTGTTTTTGCTGTACCTTTCGGGGACGTGGAGCTCGGCGCAGGCCGGACCGCTGGTGTCCAAGTTCGGCACTGGGCGGACGTTATTGGGCCTGGTTGGCGTCGGGATCGTGGGGCTGGCGTGCACCACGGGCGGGTTGTGGCTGACGGTTCCCGGGTTATTGCTCTATACGGCGGCGTTCTTTGCCTTACATTCCACGGCCTCGGGGGCGATCGGCCGGATTGCGCAATCGCACCGAGCGGAAGCCTCGAGTATGTATTTATGCTGTTATTACTGCGGTTCCGCCGCCGTGGGGTGGGCTTGTGGAATCGTGTTTTCCCACGCGGGTTGGGCAAGCTTGATCGGTGTCTTGCTGTTTCTGATGGCTTTGTTTGGGGCAACCGCTATCTACTTCATCCGTGCAAACTGACGCGGCTGGCGCGGGACCCAAAGGCCCGGTTTTGCGGGGTGGGATCAAAATTACTACTATCACTCCGATAGGAATACGCAATATTGCAGCAAAGAATGGCACTAGTCAACAAAATCTGGCCGCCCGGCCGATGTGTGACACGTGACCTAAATACACTTTGCTAATTGTGGACTGAAAACTCACCCTAATTCATTAGTGCACAACCTAAATGTGGGGTTGGGGGCTGTCGCGGGAAACAATGACCCTCAGAAAGACATCACCGGACGTCCGCAATTGGGGCGCCCGGGGCGCCCTTACTCAACCAATCCCGTACCGCCGCAGTTGCCGCGCAATCGTCGCGATTATAACGAAGCAATTGTTCCCGCATTACAAAATCGTTTTCATTGATTGCTTGGCGGTATGCCTCCACACTCGCCTCCCCATCTAAATCGCCTTCCCAATGGAAACCGGCAACCGGCGCAACCACTTTCAAACCCAGTCCTTCGGGCCCCAATAATTGTGCCCTTACCAGCTGAAAAACATCGATCCAATTGGGCGACGCAATAAAGGCGTTCACTTCCTCTAAGGTGGGCACCCCAGCAACCCCGGCAAACCTGCGGGCCGAACTGCGCAACCAGTGGTTTTCCCCGTGGTTGGAATAACAAAACGCGGCAAAGGACTGCCCCGCAGCCGCCGCCTCTTTCCGGCGTTGCTGCAACCACGACCAAAATTGCGCAAAGTTGCGCGCCTCCTCCATACCACCGAGCTTTCCCCAGGTAACAAAGGGAATATAGGTCTGGCCATCGAACACGCCCCAGAGATACGCGCCGATATCCAGATACGCTTCGAGGTCGATATCAATCTCTACATCGAAGCGTGGGGCGGTGACGCGGTCGTGGCGTCGTAACGCGGGAATGCCATCGCGCCACGCCTGGGCGAGCACGGACGCTTGGGCGAGGTGGGCGTCGATAAGCTGCTGCACGGTGGTGATGCCGCGGTCGGCGTACTTGGCGCCGGTATCGCCGCTAAACAACAGGCTAATATCATCGCGAGCGGCGAGCTGCTCGTGGCAATCAAACCAATACCTGCAGCTCCGGCACTCTTTTACGCGGCGCGGGACGGACGGCTCCGGCACCTCCAACGCCAACGACAGGCCCGCCTGCAACGGCTCGGTGCGCATAATAAACGTCAACGTCGGGTCCTGCCCGATCGCGCCGCCCTTGCCGCTGGCCAGGCCCAACTCCCGCAACGCGCGATCCGCCAATGCCAGGCGAAAGGAATCCGCGGCGTGGTTGCGCAACTTCCAGCCCTCGATGTGCGGCGTTCCCAGGCCGAGGCGACGCGTGGGGATCACCTCCTGTTTCAGCATCGGCGCAGGTCGAGCCACGCGGTGGCTACTGACCACCACGGGCAGGTAGCCGTTTGGGGTACGAATCAGCGCGTCGATATGCACGCGCACGCCCGCAACCACGAATTCCGCATCGGTGATAACGTTGGCACCAGCGTCGAGGGCTGCGCGTGTTTCCCGCTCCCCGCTCACACTGATACGCATAAAATCCCCAGGTAGCGGCGCTGTAGGCAACAACGACAACGCTTCTCGACGCCCCTGCAACGCCCGCGCCGCGCGCTGCCGCGAGACCTCCGTGGGCGGAACATTGGGAAACCGCCGACGCTGAACACTCCTATAACGGCAGCCCAAAAGATACGTCATATCCTTTTCCACAATGCCTACCAGCCTAGACAGGTAGGGTTAGAACCGACGAAACCACCTCAACGTTTGGGAGAACCATGGGAATCTTCGAGGCTATTCGCAAAAGCCGGGCTCGCACCAAAGCCGAAATCAAAGCTGCGAAAGTAAAAGCAAAAGAAGAAGTGCGCCAAACAGCCAAACTGGAAGCGCGGCGCTCAAAACTGCTGGCAGCGCAGGAAAAAGCACTGCTGCGGGCGGAACGGCGCGGGCTGAAAGCGAAGCGCAAGCACGAACAAGCCATGGCGAAAACCACGCTGGCGCAGATGCGGGCCGGACGCTTTAATAAAGCTACGCTTCTGCGTTATAGCGCGGCCACCCGAGTACTGGTTCCGGTGCTTATTCCGCTGGCATATCGCGCAATCACTTTTGGTAGGGAACAGCTACTTTCAATGAAAGCACAGCGCCTCGGTGTAACTGCACACGAATTAGCCCAGTATTCGGGGCACGGCGCGCCGCTGAAAGCTCGAATTGCGGGCATCCGAAAGTCTCTGGAGAACTCGAAGCTGCCCGCTGGGTTTGTGCGCGATGTCAATGAACGCCTCGAGCAATTAGATAGCGCGGTGGATAATTCTGAATACATGACTGCGGAGCAACGGCGGCGGGTTCATCGAAGCACTTCAAAAGACCTCGATTTGCTTCTTCAGGAAGTTCAGCAAAAAATCGAATCGGCCTAATCTTAGGCCAAAATCCCCAAATTGTTTCTCGGCATATATACTAAACAGAAGAACACGCACATTGCGCGCCTCTTCCATATAAACACCCGCCTACTTGGCCCAAGAAGCAAGGATTTTTGAGTTATGGCACGCCGAGAAATTACTCAGTACTTCGATGATCTGAACAACACGCCGTTGACCCCCGATAAGCTCCATGTAATTCGCTTCTCTGTGGACGGCATTGACTATGTGATGGATCTATCTGCAGAAAACGCCGATATGTTCCGCGAAGCCCTGAAGCCGTACATCGCAGCCGCCCGCAGGGACGCTGCCGCCCGCGGCCGTCGTCGCGCCGCCGTGCCCACGAGCATGAACGCCTCCCGCGCCCGCACCCGCGCCATCCGCGAATGGGCGCACGACAACGGCTACACCATCGCTGAGCGCGGCAAGATCCCCGCCACCATCATCGAGGCATACGACAACGCCCACTCGAACTGAGTGCGCAAAAAAGGGCCGGATCGCTCCGGCCCTTTTTTGATTATGCGCCCTCCGTAGTTGCTCGGCGCGGGGGATCATCGCGCAACGCGTGCTTGCCGCGCGGCGGGATCTGGGGGCGCGGCGGGGCGGCGGGAGGGGCTGGCGGATCTGGCGGGACGGGAGGTGCTGGCGGAGACGAAACTGTTTGCTGTTCGAATTGCTCCGTTGGGGCGTCTGCAAGGTCTGGGGTATCTGGCTCAGGTTCGGGCGCCTGTGGGGCCGCTGGGGACGGCTCCGGCTGCGCTGGAGCATCACCATCCTTTTTGGCTTGCTCTTCGGCGAGTTTTTGGGCCTTGAGCTGTTCGCGGCGTTCCCGCTTTGCGGCATTGCGCTGCTGGCGCACCAAACGCTTTTGCTCACGATCCGCGTTGAGTTGCGCGCGTTTTTCCTTTTTGGCGGTGCGGGCGGCGGCGCGATGTTCCTGGAACTTATGGGGTTGCAGCAACATCATTAGGCGATGTTTCCGGATGCTCCACTTAAACAATTTCCGCTGGGATTCTTTTTCCACACGGCGCTCGAACGCCTCATCCTGGAAGGATTCGAATTCCTGCGTAAGGGGATACCTCTTGTCAATGAGGAAATTCAACACCACGATTTGACCGAGGGTCCACAGGTTGTTAGCCACCCAGTAAACCACGATTGCGGAGGGCACCGGCGAATACATCGCCGCGCTGATCAGCATCAATGGAATGATCAGCACCATGCCGATAATGATGTGATTCATCCGCACCGCCACCCGGTTTTCATGGTCCAGCGTCAGGTAGGAGCGGCTGATGGAGTAGGACATATTGCCGATGGTGAAAAACGAGGCCACAACCACCAACGGCAGGACGAACCAAAACACCTCGTCCCTATTGGTGCCCAAATCTTGGAATTGCTCCGCGCTCATGGATACGTACGCCGGCACCGGGATGTTCCAAATGCGCGTTTGCAGGAAGGAGCGAACCTCCTCGCTGCTAAGGAAACCGATCGGGTGAATCAGCGAGGCGTCGATGCCCTCGACGGGCCGCGCCATATGGATCAACAGGTTATAGAGACCGATAAACACGGGAAGCTGGATCAACGCCGGAAAACAACCCGCCTTGGGGCTAAAGTTATGCTCCTTGTAGATTTCATTCATCGCTGCGCGTTGCTCTTTATCGGCATCCGCATCGGTTCGGTCCGCGAACTCCGCCTGGACCGCCTTCAGCCGGGGGCGCATGTTCACCATCATGCGCGTCGCCTGGAATTGCTTCCACGCCAACGGCAGGATAATCGAACGTACGGTCACAATCAGGCCAAACAAAGAAATAAGCCAGGCTAGCTGATCGTCCACACCGAAAACATTATGGAGCATCAGGTGCCACAGCTTCATCACGCCGGACACAGGGTAGATGAATACTTCCATCATCGTCAGGTGCATCCTTTCCGGTTAATTCCTCCGATTGATGGTAGCGCGCAGTGATAAACTCTGTCGCCATGAGTCATGCTGCAGCGCCACGACGCCTCAGCCTCACACAAGTGTTGGGAGAGCTGTTTATTACCGTGGGCGTCCTCTTTTTCCTCTTCGCCTTTTATGAGTCGTATTGGACAAATTTAGAAGCAAGCAGGGAGCAATCTAAGGTCTCGGACAAGCTTGACCAGCAGTGGCAGCATGTGAACCCACGGCAAAAACTCACCCCCGAATTAGGCGAGGCCTTCGCTCGAATGTATATTCCAGCGTTCGGCTCTGATTTCCATTTCGCCATCGTCGAAGGAACCACCGACGCGGACCTGCTCGCGGGCCCCGGCCGCTATACCGAAAGCCAGCTTCCGGGGGATCCGGGCAATTTCGCCGTGGCCGGCCATCGCGTGGGCAAAGGCGCACCGTTTAATGATCTTGGCAATTTAAAGGTGTGCGACGCCGTCGTCGTAGAGACCAGCAACCGGTGGGACGTCTACCGCATTTTGCCTATCGACGCCCAGGGGGAACAGCGCCGCGCGGAGGCCCTGCAATGCCTCACTCCCGAGCAGGCAGAACGCCTAGCCACCGGGGATTATGCCGGGGTGAACGGGCGGGCCATTACGGTCCCCGGCGATATTGCCAGCATCAACCCCATCCCCGGCCTAGATGTGGCGGAAGCCACCCCGGAGATGGAAGCCCTCATGACCATGACCACCTGCCACCCGCAGTTTTCCAATGCGGAGCGCATGATCGTGCACGCCATGCTCGTGCGCTCCGAACCAAAGCAACCCGGGGTTCGCCCCGCCGAACTCGAGGAGAAATAACACACCCATGTACGGACTCATCTGGCGTGCCATCCCCGGCCCCTGGCCGATAAAACTCTTGGTATCCATCGCCCTGCTCGTGGGAACATTCTTCCTACTGATGGAAGTTGTGTTCCCCTACGTCAGCGCACACATGCCATACAACGACGTCATGGTATAACGCTACAAACCAAGCCGGGCAATCACCTCCTTGGCCACCAATTCCACCTTGATCGACTGCGCCTGGTTGGAAAACACCACCACCGCAACACTGCCCTTCTGCACCGCGTAAATAGAACGCCCCTCCGAGCCCAATCGGCCCCCCGACCAGCCTTCCGGCTCCTCGGCGGGCTCGGTCTCATTGATGGGGGCGGCCCAATTCACCACGTCCACGGCCTGCTGCTCGTCGGGCATGTGCCGCACGATCACCTGCAATTGCGGTTCCTCCTGATAGGACCAGAACACGCATGCGGGAGTATCAAAACGCTCGTCGATCCCTTGCGTGGTTACTTTTTGCCCGTTCGTATCCGCTACCCAGTTCGTGTCCAGATAGGGGCACGGTGTGGTTGCGTCGCGCGGTACCTCTGCCGCGGCGTCGATAGGCAATCCCTGGTCGGGGACAACGGCGGGGGCCTCAGGGGTAGGCGTGGTTGTTTGTTGCTCGCCGAGTTGGGGGGTCGAGCAGGCGGCGAGGAGGGCACAACTAAGTACCAAAACTGTACGGCGCATGCACTCCAGTCTAGGGTTGCTGTGTATGAACAGTGAACCGGCCGCCCTGCAGAATCATGGGTTGCGCAAAGGCGTGCATTTCCTCACCGCGTTTCTGCTGGTTGTGATCGTATTGGCGTCAGTACGTCTGCCGTCCTTGGAACTGCTGGCCATGATCGGACTGGCAAGCGGATTCGGCGCCGTATACTACGCGGGAAACCGGCATTTGCGGGACCCCCTGGCGCTGCAATTATGGTTGCTGGCACTGACGTGCATATGGATCATCATGGTGCCGATCCAAACCAGCGCCGTGTATTTGGTCTTTGCGCTGTATTTCCTCTACCTGCAGGTTTTAACTGATTTCCGCGGTTTGATCGCGGTGATCGGTGCCACGGTGGTTTCGGTGCTGAGCCAGTACCCGCACATGACCATCGGCAGCGTGCTAGGCCCCTGCGTGGCGGCATTGGTTTCGGTGGGCATCAACTACGCGTTCCAGGCGCTGTGGACGGTTTCGCAAGACCGCCAAAAGCTTATCGAGGAGCTGCTGCAAACCCGCTCCCAACTGGCGGAAACGGAACGCGCGGCGGGGATTGCGGCGGAGCGCCAACGCATTGCCCACGAAATCCACGACACCTTGGCCCAGGGTTTGTCCAGCATTCAGATGCTGCTCCACGTCGCAGAGCGTGAGCTTGAGGCGGTGCCTGACGACGTCGCTGAACCCGCCGTCCGCCGCATCCGCCAGGCCCGCACCACCGCCGCCGATAATCTCAGTGAAGCCCGCGCCATGATCGCGGCACTGCAACCGCCAGCGCTTTCGAAAACCTCATTGGAGGGCGCCCTGCATCGCGTGGCCCAAGGGGTGGTGGGCACGGAGGTGAGCGTGGTGGTGGAAGGCCAAGAACGTCAATTGCCCATGCGGACCGAAGCCTCCCTGTTGCGCATCGCCCAAGGTGCGGTGGGAAACGTGGCCAAGCATGCGCAGGCGGAACGTTGCCGCATTACCTTGACCTATGGGGAAGAAGAGGTGCGGTTGGATATTGTGGACAATGGAGTCGGCTTCGACCCGGAATCGATCGGTGCGCGGCCCGCCGGACTCGGCCATATCGGGTTGGACGCAATGCGCCAACGCGCGGTGGAGCAGGGCGGCACCTTAAACGTGGAATCCGAACCTGGTGGCGGTACCGCGGTCTCTGTGGCACTCCCCGTCACCGGGGAACTAGAATCAAAATCTGAACCTACCGATAAGGGAGCCCACGATGATCCGAGTTCTCCTAGCTGACGATCATGAAATCGTCCGCCTAGGTCTACGCGCCGTTCTAGAATCCGCCAAAGACATCGAAGTGGTAGGTGAAGTTGCCACGGCGGAGGCCGCGATTGAAGCTGCGCAGCGCGGTGGGATCGACGTTATCCTGATGGACCTGCGCTTCGGTGCCGGCGCGGAAGGCACCCTGGTTTCTACCGGCGCGGACGCCACCGCGGCGATCAAACGCTCCATGGACAACCCGCCGAACGTGCTGGTGGTGACCAATTACGATACCGACGCGGATATCTTGGGTGCCATCGAGGCGGGGGCGGTGGGCTACCTGCTCAAGGACGCGCCACCGGCGGAATTATTGGCCGCGGTACGTTCCGCGGCCGAAGGCGACTCCACACTTTCGCCCGTGGTTGCGAATAGGTTGATGACTCGTGTGCGCACCCCCCGCACATCCCTCACCCCGCGCGAACTCGAGGTACTCAAGCTCGTGGCCAGCGGCTCCTCCAACCGGGACATTGGCAAAGTGCTGTTCCTCTCGGAGGCGACGGTGAAATCGCACTTAGTACATATCTACGACAAGCTGGGCGTCCGCTCCCGCACCTCTGCAGTTGCCGCGGCCCGCGAGCAAGGCGTGCTGTAGTGGGGTGGTGACGCGCAACTTTGGCCTGCGCCGATGGGTTGTGCGCCTAGGTTGCTGGTGGGTTGTGCGCAATCAGATTCGTCGCCCATGCCGCGATTAGGTTGTGCGCGCCTGGCTGATTGGTTGTGTGCAACCGCCGACCTGGGGCTGGTCTTTCTATTCTTCATTCGGGGGTCCAACGAAGAAATCCCGGACGAATCTGGCCGAAAAACGCTGCAGCTCGTCTTTCCATTCTTCGTTGACCACCCTAATGAAGAAATTCCGGACGATCGCAGGTCAACGGCTGCACACAACCTATCCGGTTGCGGGTCGCCCACCCCGAAGATCTACATCAAATCGACCAGCAGGCTTCAGATCGAATAATCCGCCGGCGGCGCGGACAGCAATTGGCGTGCGAGATCGCGGGCGGTTTCCAGCGGGGTGATATTGCGGCTGAGCCGCGCGCCCGCCAACCCGCCGTCGAGGAATACCAGCAGCTGGTTCGCCTGCGTGGTCCCCGGGTAGCCATTCTTTTCGGTGAGTAGGTCCGTCATGGTTTTATGGCACCACGAGCGGTGCTCTTGCACCGCCGCCACAATCCCATGCTCGCTTTCAGTTTCGGGCCGCGGGTATTCGTTCGCGGCGTTTTGGAAATGGGACCCTCGGTAATCCTTTAGGGGTTCTTCTTCGATGCATTGATCGAAAAACGCCAGGATTTTATCCTCCGGGTTATCCATATTTGCGGTGCGGGCGCGCCAATCGGCCCGCCATTGCTCGTCTAGGGCGTGCAGGTAGGCGATCACCAGGGCGTCCTTCGAACCAAACAATGAGTAGAGGCTCGCTTTGGCTACATCGGCCTCGCGCAGAATGCGGTCGATGCCGATCACACGGATGCCCTCCGTGGTAAACAGGCTGGTAGCGCTAGCCAGCAGCCGTTCCCGAGGGACCGGGCGGTTCCGTCGGCTACTCTTCTTCGGGGCGATCGGTCCCACTTCCCTTCCTGAATGATCAAGCGGTATCAGAACACCCAGATTACCCCAGAAACAGACAATTCTGTTCATATTGACCGACCGCCCCCGTTTTGTTGCACACGAACCCGCCGATGACCGAGGACACGCCACCCAGTTTCCCCCAAAAGGGTGAGAGTGCCCTGTCCCAAACAACAACCCCACAACCCTGGTCAGGTTGTGGGGCGTTGTTGTAGACACCGTCTACTTGCGTACCAGCTGTACGACTGTCAATAGAATGACGGCGCCCAAGAGGCAGGTGAGGAAGCTGAATACCAAACCGGCACCTGCAACATCCACGCCGAGCAGGCCCAAGAGCCAGCCGCCGATGATGCCGCCAACTACACCAACCAAGATGTTCAATCCAATGCCCTGCTGGGCATCAGTACCTTTGATCTTAGATGCAATCCAGCCGGCCAAACCGCCGATAATGATCCAACCTAAGAACCCTAATCCCAGATTCATGGAAGCCATCTCCCTTCGTTGTCGTGTATAAGCTCAAGGGTAAAGCTGAAAAACACCTAAATCGACCTTCCATTACAAAGTGCAATAGGAACGTGATCTAGGTGTTATCCGAAATATACATTGGTAGCAATCAAGCTACGTTACTTGCTCTCGGGACGCACCACCATCATCGGACATGGCGTGGACTGCAACAACGCCCTCGACGTAGAGCCGAGCAGCATGCCCTTGAATCCACCACGGCCGTGGGACCCAACAACCAGCAATTGCGCACCCAGCGCCGCATCCGTCAAGGCACGAACGGGACGGTCGCGGGTAACAATCTTGGTTACCTTTACGTCCGGATACTTCTCCGAGAACCCTGCCAACCGGTGGCCCAGCAACATGTGCTGTTCCTGTTCCACGACTTCCCACTGTTGTTGCGCAGCGGTAAGCCCAGCCAATGATGCCTGGATCTGCATATCCATCCACGTGTGCACGGCGATCAGCTCGCAATCGCGGGCGTCCGCCTCCGCAAACGCGTATTCGATGGCCTTTTGGCTAATGCCGGAGCCATCTACGCCAACCACCACGGGGCCGTACTTGTAGGCCTCGTCGAGGTCTTCGCGCACAACCACAACGGGGCACAGCGCATGGCTGACCACCGCCGCGGAAACGCTTCCCATCACCATCCCGGAAAGGCCACCAAGGCCGCGGGATCCCATGACAATCATGGTGACGTCCTTGGACATGTCCAGCAACATATCGATCGGGCTCCCCTCGGCAAGGGTATGACAAATCTCAATGTCCGGAGCTACCTTTTGCGCCTCTGCGCGGGCGGTTTCGATCTTCTCCATCGTTTCCGCTTGGAGATCATCGAACAATTCCTGGGGCGGAACCATCCCCTCTGCGTAGAGGAATTGCGGCATGGTGTAGCTAGCGGCGAGCCGGAGCGGAATACCCCGCTTCAACGCGGTGTTTGCGGCCCAGCGAACGGCGGCTAGGGAAGCAAGTGACCCGTCTACGGCAGCTACAACAGTATTATCCTTGCTCATAATGCACCTTTCTCTCTGATAACCCCCAGCCTACACCGCACTGGTTAGAACCAGTTGCCTAATTCCTGAATAGATGCTTCACGAATTTCGGGGTCATACGCATAAGTCACCGTAATAATTTCATCGATGCTGTGCGCCGACGCCCACCGCTGCATCCGAAGTGTCACATCGGGCCCCGTCCCCGCAAAGGTCACCTGCAAGGATTCCCCAATCTGTGCCTTGACCAAAGGATGCATTTCAATCGCCCGCGGCGGCGATAAAAGTCCGCGTTTCCCCGTCACGGCGCTTTCAAACATTTGCAGCAATGTGGTCATCTGGAATTCGGCCTCGTCGCGGGAATCGCACACCATCACATTCGCGCTGGCCAACACATAGGGTTGCGTGCATTGCTGCGAGGGCATGAAGCCCGCGTGGTACGCCGCGATCGCGGCGTCGAGACTCCGCGGCGCGTAGTGGCTGGTAAACGCAAAGGGCAACCCTAATTGTCCCGCCAACGTCGCAGCCTGCACCCCCGCACCCATAATGCACAGCGGCACCTGGCAAAACATGCCCGCGGTGCTGGCCAAATGCTGGTGCAATTGCCGGACATCGGCCATCACGCTGGTGTTGCGCCCCAGCTGGCGCATGGTTTCGGCATCCACCCCGGCCCCGCCGCTCAACGCCGCCTCGATGCGCTTCGGGTGCAGCGTGGCCAGGGTGCCTAGGTCCTCCGCAAGCCGCAGCGGGCGGTGCAACGGCACCATCGTCCCCCCAGACCCCACCCGGATGGTGCTGGTCACGCTGGCGATATGCCCCATCAGGATGGTGGTCGCGCCGCACGCCAACCCGGGCGTGTTGTGGTGTTCCCCGATCCAGTAGCGCTGATAGCCCGCCTCTTCCGCCACTTGTGCGGCGCGTATGGTTGCCGCGATGGCCGCGCTCGGGGTCGTCGATACGGGGACGAGGTCAAGGACTGACAGCGCGACCATTATGCCGGGATTTCTACGATGTGTGCAGCCTCGGCGGTATCTGGGGAAAATGCCGCATATAGTGCGAAAAGCAGGTCGGCGGACAGCTTCCCAATACCATTGTTGAAGAATTCAAACACTGGAGCTAGGAGTGCGTTCATATCCATGGTCGAAAGATTAGTACGGCGGCGGCAAGCACCGCTACCCGTTCGGGACGGCCTGAACCCATCGCGCGCGCAATTGCCGCGGGACGCGCAACCCATGCTCGCCGGGGATTTCCTGCTCCATTTGATTCTCACCCAAACGCATAAAAGCCCGGACGACGATGCCGCGGCGGTGGCGGCGCGCTTTCACCGCAACGAAGTGCTGGACCCCAAGGGACGCCCGTATGCGGCGGAGGACGTGCTCACCCCGGGTGCGGATATTTGGTTTTACCGCACGCCCGGCCCGGAACGCGAAGTGCCCTACGATATCCCCATTTTGTTCGAAGACGCCAACCTGCTCGTCGCCGATAAGCCGCCGTTTATGGCCACCATGCCGCGCGGCCGCCACATCACGGAGACGGCTACGGTGCGCCTGCGCCGCGCCACCGGGAATCAGGATTTATCGCCCGCGCATCGGCTCGATCGCCTGACCTCCGGGGTGTTGGTGTTTACGCAGCGTCCGGAGGTGCGTGGCGCGTATCAGGAGTTGTTTGCCCGGCGTCAGGCGCACAAGGTGTATGAGGCAATCGCCGCGTATTCCCCCGCGATTACGCCCGGCACGCTGTGGGAAAACCGCATTGAAAAGACCCGCAGCGAGCTCCAGGCAGTGCTTATCGACGGCCCCGCCAACGCTCGCACACGTGTGCTTAACGTGGAGCGGCTTCCGGACGGCAGGTACGCGCGCTATACCCTCGCCCCGGAAACCGGGCGCACGCACCAATTGCGCCTGCATATGTGCCAGGCCGGGGTGCCCATTTTGGGCGATCCGCTGTATCCGACCCCGGCGCACCCGGAGGTGGAAGACTTTGCGCAGCCGATGCGGCTTTTGGCACGTCGGCTTTCCTTTATCGACCCTTTTACCGGCGCCGAACGGAGCTTTGAATCGGGCCGGGAGCACACCCCCATGACCTGCGAATAAGGGTTTTTTCAGGGCAATCCCTGATGCCCCGAGTGCGGCGGCTGAGGCACGATACAGGTGAAGTGAAATATCCGCCGAGGGTACTAAGGGAAGCATCATGAATGAGACAATGCGTGCGATGTGGAGCACCCGCCCGTATCGCCTGCCTTCCAGCCAGGGCAGCTCCGCCCCGTGGGCCGGGGTGTGTGAAGGGATCGGCATCAGATATCAGATCGATCCTCTGATTGTTCGTATCCTTTTTGTGTGCTCCGCATTCTTTGGGTTCGGGCTGCTGGCCTACCTGCTGTGTTGGCTCGTTATGCCCCGCTATTCGGTGCCACTGTCGCCGGTGGAGGCGATTTTCTCCAAGGCGCAGGATCCGCGCTACGCCAAGGACCGGGAGACCGGTTGGATCCTGATCGTGGTGCTGGCCGTGCTGGGGTTGCTGGTGGGGAGCATGACCCACACGGTGGTGCTCACACTGTTGATCGGATTATTGCTGTGGTGGATGCTCCATTCGAAAGAACCAATGCCTCCGCAGGTCACGCTGGATTCGGCGGTGCCGGTGCCGGGCTTTGTGGATACCCTCGGCGAACCCGAGGTGTTTGGCCGCACCCAACCCCCCGCTTGGGACCCCTTGGGCACCGCCCCCTTTGCGTGGGATTTGCCGGAACCGCCGCCCGCCCCGACGGCGCAAAAGCCAAAGCGGCACCGGGTGTGGCCGTGGTTGGTTATCGCAGGTGTGATCATGACCCCGATCCTGGTGCTTTCCGCGATTGATAACTTCGTAGGCACCCAATTCCAGGACGGCATGGGCCAGCAACATTACACGGTTTCCAACCCGGAAAGCCTGCTAGATAGCTACAACATGGAGGTGGGGGAGCTGCACCTTGACCTCAACGAGCTAGCAACCTTACCTGAGGATAGGACCGTAACCGCCTCAATGACTACTGGCGAAATACTCATCGATTTGCCAGACAATGTGCCGGTGGCTCTCACCTGCTCCACAAACTTTGGTGAGGCGAATTGCGGAGATGAAGTGCGCAATAAAGACGCTCAGGGCGGCACCCTATTTCTTAACGTGCATAACGATGTGGGCAGCATCAAGGTACAGTAGCCACAGCGCGGCGCATACGGCACCAGATCGGAAAGACACGTGTAGCGTATGTGCCAGCCTTATGCTTGCTGAACGCCAGCATGGAAGAAGCGAGGTGAGAACCCTCGTCGCACACAGGAAAGGACTTTGCTATGCAGCCTAATATTGCTGCACACGCGGTGAACCTAGTTAAGCGCTACGGTCACGGCGAAACCGCCGTCGTAGCTCTAGACCATGTAAATATTGAGTTCGCTAGCGGCAAATTTACAGCAATTATGGGCCCGTCAGGTTCCGGTAAATCCACGCTGATGCACTGCATGGCTGGTCTCGATGTGGTGACCGAAGGCTCCACATTTATCGGCGAAACGGACCTTTCCCGGTTACGTGACAAAGATCTCACCTCACTGCGCCGGGACCGGCTCGGTTTCGTGTTCCAGTCCTTTAACCTGGTGCCCACGCTGACGGCGAAGGAGAATATCACCTTGCCGTCCGATGTCGCTGGGCGCAAGATTGACGCCGAATGGTTCCAGGAGGTCACCTCGCGCCTCGGCCTTTCCCATCGCCTCGAGCACCGCCCCAGCGAACTTTCGGGCGGGCAGCAGCAGCGTGTGGCCGTGGCCCGCGCGCTGGTGTCCCGCCCCGAAATCATTTTCGGCGATGAGCCTACCGGTAACCTCGATTCGAACGCATCTGCGGAAGTTCTGGATATCCTGCGGACCTCCGTGGACGATCTCGGGCAAACGGTGGTGATTGTTACCCACGATCCAAAGGCGGCATCCTACGCTGACCGCGTTGTGTTCCTTGCCGACGGCCGCTTGGTAGAGGAACTCAACAACCCAACTACAGAGGGCATCCTTGGCATTATGGCCCGGATTGAGGATCTGTAAATGGCTACAATGCGGACAATATCTTTACGCACGATCGCTGCGCATAAGATCCGATTAGCGTTGACCGTGCTGTCGGTGGTGCTGGGCACGGCCTTTATCGCCGGCTCCAGCATGTTTACCGCCAGCTTGTCTAATAGCTTTAACTCCATCGTTTCCACCGCCTTCGATGACGTTGACATCGTAGTGGCCGGCGGGGAGAAAACCCCCGATGGCGTATCGCTCCAGGTGGTGGAGGAGTTGCGCCAACGCGCCGATATTAAGTCTGTGGATATCGGTGTGACCGGTTCGCAGATCGTGCTCGGCGGCAGCGACGGCCGCGCGATCCAAACCGGCGGTGCTCCCTCGCAGGCGCTGCCAAGCTTCGAGGGTTCGACCAGCGCCAGCGGCGGCGACCTTATCGAGGGCAAGATGCCCACCGAGACCGGCACTGTCGCCGTCAACGAATCCGCCGCCGAACGCGGCAATATTAAGGTCGGCGATAAGGTCACTGTGATCACGCCGAAGGAGCGCAAGGATTACCAAGTGGTTGGCCTAGTCAGCACCGTCAATGACACCGGCGGCTGGGTCGGGGTGGTCTTCCCCGAACCGGATTACCTCGACCAATTCAGCAATGGCTCCACGGTATCCCAAGTGATCATTCGCCTAGATGATCGGAGCAAGGCGGATTCGCTGCGCGAAAGCCTGGCCAAACAATACCCCGACCTAAAGGTGGACACCGGTGCGAAGCTGGTGGAAGAGGTCGGCTCGGTGATCAAGTCCGCCCTGTCCTTTGTGAACTACTTCCTGTGGGCCTTCGCGGGCATCGCGCTCCTCGTCGGCACCTTTATCATCTCGAACACATTTTCAATGATCGTGGCGCAGCGAAACCGGGAATTCGCCCTGCTGCGCAGCATCGGCATTTCGCAGCAGCAGATCACCCGTTCGGTGATCTTCGAGGCGATCATGGTGGGCATTATCGGCTCCGTCCTCGGTATCTTCGGCGGCATGGGGCTGGTGCAGGCGGTGACCGCGGTGCTGGAAGCGCGCGGCGTCGGCCTCCCCACTTCCGGGTTCAGCCTCGATATGCAATCTATTGTGATTCCGCTGCTCGTAGGTATTTTCATTACGGTGATCAGCGCGTGGGCTCCGGCGCGGCGAGCGGGTTCGATCCGTCCGGTGCAGGCGATGCGCAACCAGGAACCGCCCTCCTTATTGATACGGACCATTTTCGGCGGGTCGCTGCTGGCCATCGGCTGCGGCGTGGTGCTGCTGGGCGCGCTCAACGAAAAGCTCGGCTCAACAGGTGTTCGAGCAACCGTGGTGGGCTTGGGCGCACTGGCCATTGTGCTGGGCACGTGGCTCGCGGGGCCCGCATTGTCCATCCCCGTGGTGAGCACCCTTGGTCGCATCGTCGGGGCACCGTTCCGCGCCATTGGACGCATTGCCGCAACGAACTCGCATCGCAATCCCCGACGGACGTCGGCAACCGCCTTTGCGCTGACGCTCGGCTTAGCGATGGTCAGTTCGATCAGCATGCTCGGCGCCACCATGCGGGAAAACCTCTCGGACATGATTGATACCACCGTCAAGGCCGATTACGTGCTTACTGGGCCGACGAACATGGACATCAGCATTCCGCGCGAAGACATCGAGGAAGTGAAACAGATTGACGGGGTGCGCGCAGCTACCACGATGTACGAAGCGCCGCTCACGATTAACGACGTCCCTATTGGCGCCGGTTTCAGCGCAGCTAACGGCCGCTCTCGGCTACCGGTGGCGGAAGGCAATCTCAACGAGGCCATCAAGCTCAACTTCAAGGAAGGCAAATCCGGGCAGGTCGGTTTGAGCGAATCCGTGGCCACCATGCTCAACGTCAAGGTGGGTGACAAGCTGCGCATCGGCGACAAGGAATTCCCGTTGGATGGGATTTATGAATCTAATGTTGCGGTTGGTATGGCGTATATCGACCTGGAGATCGCCAAACAATTTGCGCATGAAAATGAAATCCAGCCGAAGAAGCTCTTTGTGCTTACAGATGAAAACGTAAACCAGCAAACCTTGCGCGGAAAGATCGAAGACGCCGTGGCGAAATCCCTCGTGGTCACGGTGCGCAACAAGGAGGAGTTCGCCGGCGAAAACGCGGCGGGCATTAACCAGATGCTGGGTATCCTGTACGGCCTATTGGGGCTGGCGGTGGTGATCGCCGTTTTGGGTATTGTGAATACCCTTGCATTGAGCGTGATCGAACGCCGCCAAGAGATCGGCATGTTGCGCGCGGTCGGTGTGCAGCGGCGGCAGATCCGCCACATGATCTACATCGAATCGGCCGTTATCGCCGTATTCGGTGCGTTGACGGGCGCGGCAATTGGGCTGGGCCTTGGCTGGGGCTTTGTCAAGGTGCTTGCCGGCGATGGCCTAGAAACAATAATTGTGCCGTGGGGGCAGATCGCCATTATCCTCGCCAGCTCCGCCATTATCGGCGTGCTTGCCGCGGTATGGCCTGCGGGACGCGCGGCGCGGACGCAGCCATTGGAGGCGATCACAGATTAACGTTGGGGTTATGAACCTCAACGAGTGCATAGCCGCCGATTCCAAGATTGGGGTCGGCGGCCCCACTATTTTTGGGTGGAGAGCCATCCAACTCCTGAGCGACAACCCCGACCTCCAACCGGGCGAACTCACGCCCGCCGAACAAATCTCCTGGAAAAACATACGTAAACACGCCGCGCATTTAGCCCGCGGCATTCCCCTCGATGAAGCGGAAGATGTGCACGCTTCCCTAGACCCCGGTTTTGATGCCCTCAATAGGGCCCGGGATGTGCTTCTAAGCGCCCCGTATGACGCAATTGAACTGGCCGAACAGGCGTTGCATTGTGCGACGCAGGATCCCGTGGGGGTGCGGCTGGCGGCGCACCAGATGATCGCCGCCGGATATATGAATACGGGGAATTTAGAGGCCGCGCACGATCATCTCATGCTGGCTTTGGAGGACGCCGAACTTCCTATCCTGCTTGGGCAGCTCTATGCATTGCTTACACAGGTGGCGCTGATGCGTTACGATTCCGACGCGTTTGTGTTCCGCCATTCCGGCTTGGAGGCCCTAGCGCCCTATCCGGAGGCGCCCGCTCGGAAGTATCTGGAAAGCCTTGGTTAGGTTTTGGGTATAGGCAAACGGCCCGGTTGGTGTGTCCGGGCCGTTGGTGTTTGGTTTTGGGTGTCGGCGGTGTCCTACTCTCCCACACACTGCCGTGTGCAGTACCATTGGCGCTGGTGGGCTTAGCTTCCGGGTTCGGGATGGGTCCGGGCGTTTCCCCGCCGCTGTTGCCACCGACAAGTTTTTTTGTTTGGTTTTTGGGGTGGTGTTGGTGGTGGATACTGTGTAGTGGACGCGTGGTGGTTGTTGGTGTTCGGTGGATTAGTACCGGTCATCTGAGCACCTTGCGGTGCGTGCAATTCCGGCCTATCGACCCCATGTTCTGTGGGGCACCTGGTTGATGAAACGTTATCTTGGAAGGGGCTTCCCGCTTAGATGCTTTCAGCGGTTATCCCGTCCGTACGTAGCTAACCAGCCGTGCCACGGGCGTGACAACTGGCGCACTAGAGGTACGTCCGTCCCGGTCCTCTCGTACTAGGGACAGCGTTCCGCACGTTTCTGCGCGCGCGGCGGATAGAGACCGAACTGTCTCACGACGTTCTAAACCCAGCTCGCGTGCCGCTTTAATGGGCGAACAGCCCAACCCTTGGGACCTACTCCAGCCCCAGGATGCGACGAGCCGACATCGAGGTGCCAAACCATCCCGTCGATATGGACTCTTGGGGAAGATCAGCCTGTTATCCCCGGGGTACCTTTTATCCGTTGAGCGACACCGCTTCCACAAGCCGGTGCCGGATCACTAGTCCCTACTTTCGTATCTGCTTGACGTGTCAGTCTCGCAGTGAAGCTTCCTTGTGCACTTACACTCTGCCACCTGATTGCCAACCAGGCTGAGGAAACCTTTGGGCGCCTCCGTTACTCTTTGGGAGGCAACCGCCCCAGTTAAACTACCCACCAGGCACTGTCCCTGACCCGGATCACGGGCCGAGGTTAAAAGATACCCAATACGATCAGAGTGGTATTTCAACTTGCGACTCCCACACCACTGGCGTGGCGTGTTCACAGTCTCCCACCTATCCTACACAAACCGTATCGAATATCAATACCAAGCTATAGTGAAGGTCCCGGGGTCTTTTCGTCCTGCCGCGCGTAACGAGCATCTTTACTCGTAGTGCAATTTCGCCGGGTCTGTGGTTGAGACAGCAGGGAAGTCGTTACGCCATTCGTGCAGGTCGGAACTTACCCGACAAGGAATTTCGCTACCTTAGGATGGTTATAGTTACCACCGCCGTTTACTGGGGCTTAAATTCTCCGCTTCGCGTGACGCTCACGGGTCCTCTTAACCTTCCAGCACCGGGCAGGCGTCAGTCCGTATACCTCGACTTATCGTCTTCGCACGGACCTGTGTTTTTAGTAAACAGTCGCTTCCCTCTATTCTCTGCGGCCTGGCCACGCGCACCCACCGCCAAGGGTGGGCCACCCAACCAGGCCCCCCTTCTCCCGAAGTTACGGGGGCATTTTGCCGAGTTCCTTAACCACAGTTCTCCCGATCGCCTTAGTATTCTCTACCTGACCACCTGTGTCGGTTTGGGGTACGGGCCGCACATGCACTCACTAGAGGCTTTTCTCGGCAGCAGAGGATCATCAACATCCCCAACAAGTTGGGTACGCATCACGTCTCACCCATACCTGTGTGGCGGATTTGCCTACCACACGGGCTACACGCTTACACCACAATCCAATCAGTGGCTTGACTACCTTCCTGCGTCACCCCATCGCTTGGCTACTACCAGCTCAGATCCCACGCAACCACAAGCCACACACACCACCAACCACAAAAGCTGGCAGCACACATAACCTAGGCCGGGTGGTTAGTATCACTGATTCACCATGGGCGCACACATGCGGGTACGGGAATATCAACCCGTTATCCATCGACTACGCCTGTCGGCCTCGCCTTAGGTCCCGACTCACCCTGGGAAGATGAACTTGACCCAGGAACCCTTGGTCATCCGGCGGACGAGTTTCCCACTCGTCATTCGCTACTCATGCCTGCATTCT